>NZ_JAAHGM010000007.1:0-323234 GCF_010692625.1 Okeania sp. SIO2C2 | reverse complement strand
TATTAACTCCATTCCCACCATCTTGTTTAGCAGAATAAAATAAAAGCTGTTGCGGGAGAAGCTGATTTTCCCATTCTTTCACAGCTTTTTCTCCAGATTTAATTGCTTTTTCTATATCTGTTTTATTGAGGGATTGAGCGAAGCTTTTACCTCCTTTTTCCCAAGCAGTATCCCACAATGAATCTGCTATTTTTGATAATCCCCAACCTGCTAAACCTACTAAACCTGCTTCCATAATTTTATATTTAGTGCCGCTATGCGGAAGTTAAAAGTTAAATTTATATTTATTCAGTGGCGAAATTTTGTTTTTTAGTTGAATAAAAAGTCATGCGTAGGGGCGAGTTACACCCAATTCTTCAATCATATCACAATTTTTTTGGCGATGCAAGAGGAAAATCTTTGCCGTTTTTTTGGAGCTTCACAAGATGATATTTTTGGGTTTGTGCATATAGCGATCGCAGAGCAAGTGCGGTAGCTACATTACTTCTACATGAGTAAATATATGGATGTGTTGATGGGGCGGGCAAATTTGGTGTATGCCACTTCTTTCCGGAATGCTTCACAGGATGATAATTTTCTGGATTTGTGAATATAGCCTTGGCGTAGCAAGTGCGGTAGCTACATTACTTCTACATGAGTAAATATATGGATGTGTTGATGGGGCGGGCAAATTTGGTGTATGCCACTTCTTTATCTGAGTGCTTCACGGGATGATGATTTTCTGGTGCTTTGGTGTCTGAGTATCTCTTCTACATATTCAGTGACTAAATCCTGTTTTTGGGTTGAATCAAAAGTCATGCGTAGGGGCAAGTTACACCGAATGGTTAAATCGTATCACAATTTTTTTGAGGATGCAAGAGGAAAATCCTTGCCGTTTTTTTTTGGAGCTTCACAGGATGATGATATTCTTTGGTTTGTGAATATAGCGATCGCAGAACAAGTGCGGTAGCTACATCTCTTCTACATGAGTAAATATATGGATGTGTTGATAGGGTGAAAATTTTTCCTGTCGCTATTTCTTTATCTGAGTGCTTCGCAGGATGATAATTTTCTCTGCTTTGATGGTGTAAGTTTCCCTTCCATAAGTATTCAGTGGCGAAATGGTATTTTTTAGTTGAATAAAAAGTCATGATTAGGGAAAAATTGCACCCAATGATTACATACTATCACGATTTTTTTGAGGATGCAAGAGGAAAATCCTTGCCGTTTTTTTAGAGCTTCACAGAATGCAGATTAATCATCCATGTATCTGTGGCCAAGTCCTTGTCTAGCAGTTGCTCAAATGTAATAGTAAGTAGTTGAAGGTAATTTCAGTTATCAGTTAGTCTCTTCTGGAGGAGCTAGGCTAACAGTACCTCTGCAATCAGGAGGCTTTAAATCTGGAATATTATCTTTTCTCTTGGTCGATGGTCGGTCAGGGAGGAGACCCGTTCTTGCAGACCCGCTCCGCTGTTAGCGTTTGCGGTAGCATTCCGGAACGGAAAGCTTTGCGGTAGCAAACGCCATTCCATCCTACGGGAAGCTCCGAAGATCGACCGCTTTTTATCCCCTTAAAAGGGGAGGCTTCAGACCACAATTTTTCGGTAAAATTGAACAACTTATGTTTTACCCTGATACTTAATCTAAAAATCATTACCACTAAGCAACGCCAGAATTGAACTTCTGACTTCTGACTTCTGACTTCTGACTTCAGTAAAGTGCTAGACATCAAAACTACAGGATTAATTTGCAACTTTGCATAAATCAAGCAATACTGTTAGCCCAATTTTTAGCCCATTCCAAAGTCTGCTTAACCTGCTGCATATCCGCAGCTTCACAATAAAGTCGCAAAACAGGTTCAGTACCACTAAACCGAATCAATAACCAACGACCATCAGCTAACCGCAACTTATACCCATCTATAGTCAAACAATCAACCACTTTTTGTCCGGCAACCTCTGTCAAAGGATAACTTTGTAACTGCTCCAACAAACGCGATCGCACCTCCATATTAGGCAAAGGTAAATCTATCCTGTCATAAACAGAACTAAAACCTGTTTTTTCTTGAAGTTTGCCGTAAATTGCACTTAAATCTTCACCAGACATTACCACTGCTTCTAACAAATAGAGTGCTGATAATAAAGCATCCCTTTCCGGAATATGAGTACCATAACCAATACCCCCAGACTCTTCTCCACCCACAAGCACCTGAGTTGACAACATCCGGTCGGCAATATATTTATAACCAATGGGAGTTTCAAAAATTGGCATATTATATAATTGTGCCACCTTGGGAAATAGATCCGAACCACTAATAGTCTTTACAACTTCCCCACTAAACCCATGCCTAGTTGTCAGATGTTCTATCAGAATAGGAATTAAAATTTGGGAGCTGAGAAAATTACCCTCACCATCCATAGCAGCAATGCGATCGCTATCTCCATCAAACACTAATCCAATAGATAAACTTCCCTGATTTGCTGCTCGATAACTTTTCATTTCTTTAAAAAGTTTACTCAAATAGCGAGGCAAAGGTTCAGGAGCACCACCATCAAATAAAGGATCGCGATTACCATTAACTTCTTGAATTTCTACTCCCAATATCTTTTGCAACCCTCCAGCAGCAGCACCGTGCATTACATCTGCAAAAACTTTTAATTTCCCCTCATTAATCGCAGACTTAATGTTGTTAATATCTACCATTTTTTGTAGAGTTTCACAATAACTCGGCCAAGGATTAAAACTTTCTATTTTGCTCCCCTGAACCGGATTTTTTTCTACTTCAACTGTTAATAATTCTTCTATTTGTTGTGTAATTTCTGGAGGAACTGATCCACCAAAAGCACCCTTGACTTTTAACCCTAAATATTTTCCTGGATTATGACTAGCAGTCATGACGATTGCCCCAAGAGCTTGTTTTTCAAATGCTGCCCAACTAAAAGCAGGAGTAGGAGCATAAGTTTCTGTTAACAGCACATCAAAACCTGCATTTTTAATAGCTTCAGCAGCAACTTGGGCAAATTCTTCAGCCATAAATCTACGGTCGTAGCCAACAATTAATGTTTTACTATTATTCGTAGAATCAGCATAATTTTTCTCTAAAATTCGCGCTGCGATTGGTGCTACTAAAGAAACCCGTTCAAAAGTAAAATCATCAGCTATAACACCGCGCCAGCCATCTGTTCCAAATTTTATTGGTTTAGCCATACCATAAATCTCTTTAATATATAGATTTGTTTGTTTAATTATCGCAATTAGGAATCAGATGTGAGAATTGAGGTATTCCTTTAAAGCATAGAATATAGTAGTTATCTTATTCTTATGTATTCGTTTCTTCCCTCCATACCTATTTCCTATTCTCTCCATACCTAAAACAAAAATCTCCAATATCTCACAACTAAAATCATATTGCTATATTTGCTTTAACTCTCAGCTTTTTCCCCTTTTTTTCTATACATAATTATTGTCGAAAAGAAGAGGGAAATAAGAAAAGTTGCTTCCTTATTCCCAGGGTATTCAGTTACCAATGGATAATGGATAATTGATAATTAATCCCCAAAGGTTTAAAGTCTCTCATAAGCAAGGAGAAAGAAGAAATAATATTTCCTTATATTCAATTCCGTAACGGTTTTAACCAGAGGTAATTATCCATTATTCATTATCCATTATCAATTAATGAATAGCCATTAAAAGAATGCAGGTTGATGGCGAATTAAGCTCAGGTATTCCTCTCTAACTTTCTGATCTTCCTCAAATAAACCAAGCATAGCGCTGGTAACAGTCCAAGACCCAGGTTTTTGTACTCCTCGCATTACCATAGACGTATGAGTAGCTTCTATGACAACTGCAACGCCTTTTGGTTCTAAAACTTGTTGAATTGCCTCAGCAATTTGACGGTTGAGTCGCTCCTGAACTTGCAATCTACGGGAATACATTTCCACAATCCGAGCTAGCTTACTAAGACCTACTACTTTTTGATTGGGAATATAAGCTACATGAGCTTTTCCCATAAATGGTAACATATGATGTTCACAAAGACTAAAAAGATTGATATCTCTAACTAGAACCATTTCGTTATGACCTTCGTCAAAAATGGCATTGTTGACAATTTCTTCAAGGGATTGATTATATCCTTGAGTAAGGAATCGCATTGCTTCTGCAACCCGCTTAGGTGTCTTGAGTAATCCTTCTCGTTTAGGATCTTCTCCTACTGATAGTAACATTGTCCGTACTGCCTCCATCATTGCTCCATTGGTCTCTTCAGCAGGAGGTTGTTGCCTTATTGGTTGACCATTAGATGAGGAACTGCGGTCAGGTCGGTGAGAAATACCATTTGTAGCTGCATCTGAAGTTTTAGCACCATTGGTACTGATTGTGTCATTGGAAGCGTTGGAAAAAGTTTGAGTCATAATAGATCCGGATCAGATTTAAAAAAAAGCAAGTTGTATCTTGACCTAACTTTTGCTAGGCAATTTAGCTTAGAGCACAGCTCTCTGTTCATTGGCGGTAATCAGTTTTAGTTATTAATTAGCAATGAACTATGAGAATGGGAATTTTTCAATTTCTCTGCTGTAAGTGTGACACCGAGCAAGAATCTATTTTCACAAGTTATTACTTATCATAGAAGTAAGTAAATTACAGTCTAAGTTGGTATCAGGAAAGTATTAAGAATTCTCCGCAACTATTTCTATTTTAGGATGTTATCATGGTGAAATAGTTAAGTTCAATTCCAATAAGTTTCTTGACCCTAGAGAGGGGTATCGATCAACCCAGGGAGAATTGGCTGTAATACTAACTAAGTAGTTATTTCTTTTCTTGTTATTATTTCATAAGGAGCTATGAAGCAAAATTGACTGGACACAGTATATCCCCTTTTTGTGAAAATACTTGGTCATTAACGAAACCATACTCACTACTTTAATAATTATGCCAGAAAGTCAGTCGTGCATGGTTAATTAAGATTGCTTGAATAAATTTAAAAACAATGAAAGAAAAAAAAATTATCTAGATTCTATTGAATTTTATTAATTTTGCCAGATAAAATGTTTGAGAGTTATGAGAGCAATATTTCCCTAGCTAGAGTATAGATTAAAAACTACTGAGGTTATTTTAATAACCGTTTACTTGATCTTAATTAGGGTTGACACTATAACTTAATTTCTAGTATAACCTAAAATCAATTTATTAAAAGCATACTAAATTCTCATCACTTCATTAAATTACATTTTATTGTTGTGTAGATCATCTGTTGAATATTCCCAGAGTAGAAATAATAAGCCACTAATAAATCGTCTTTCTTATCCATCTTTTGGATTTAATCAAAAAAATTAACTGGATATAGATACAGAAGATTCATCCATCGAAAAATAAAGATTTTATTCATGCCAATTGATTTGATTAATGGGATAATAATTTGTGACTTTTGACTTCCACGAAGCGGTTGACCAGAAGACAAAATCAATTTCAGTTTTTAAGTTTCCAAAAATACTCCTATGGAACGGAACTTTTGATAACGTTGTTTTCGGCGTTCCTGACTGCTGATCTTAGTTAATTCTTCTATATTGCTAACTATGGCCTTTTTGAGGTTTTCTGCTGCCTGTAATGGGTTAGCATGAGCCCCACCATTTGGTTCTGGAATGACATGATCGATAATCCCTATATTTTTTAAATCCCAAGAGGTTATTTTTAAAGCATCTGCTGCTTGAGAAGCTTTACCGGCATCTTTCCAGAGAATTGCTGCACAAGCTTCAGGACTAGCAACTGTATATACAGAATGTTCTAACATTAGTAGGCGATCCCCCACTCCAATCCCTAACGCTCCACCTGAACCACCTTCTCCAATCACCGTACAAATTATTGGTACATCCAGATGAAACATTGCTCGTAAATTGTATGCTATCGCTTCTCCTTGTCCCAATTTTTCGGCTTCTATACCTGGCCATGCACCAGGAGTATCAATAAAGGTCAAGATTGGCATTCCAAAGCTATTGCCATGTTCCATTAGCCTCATTGCTTTGCGATATCCTCCTGCTGAGGCCATACCGAAATTACGGGCTACATTATCTTTCGTATCTCGTCCTTTTTGATGACCAATAATTATCATTGGCTTTCCATCTATTCTGGCCAAGCCACCTACTATTGCTGGGTCGTCACTACCACCGCGATCGCCATGTAATTCGATCCACTCATCACAAATAGCTTGGATATAATCCAGAGTGCTTGGTCGCCTTGGGTGGCGAGCTAACTGTAGTCTTTGTACGGGGGAAAGACCATTAAAAATTTCTTGACGTAGTTGAGTTGCTTTAGCTTCTAGTTGGCTAATTTGCTCAGAGACATCTACACTACTACAGTCTTTAGCTAGTTCACGAATCTGATTTATGCGGTTTTCTAATTCTGCTAGAGGTTTTTCAAAATCTAGGAGAATTTTACGTTCTGATTTGGGCACACCTAGTTTTTATTTTTAAGTTTCACTTTAACATTGTTAAGTTTACCACAGTTCATCAGTTTTTTGATTAACGTAGTAAGGCTATCCATAGAGAAGCATCTACAATTCCATCTTGCTGTTGTCGATATTTCCTTTGAGCCATCTTAACAGCAGTTTGAGTTTGAAGGCCAAATATCCCATCTATTTTTCCCTTTAAAAATCCTTTGGCCTTAAGACGTGGTTGTAACCCTCTGACTGCATTACCTCTCATGCCAATTTTGAGAGTTGGTAAATCTATACGATTAGAGGTTTCTATCTGTGAATTAATTGTGGTTAGGGACTGATTAGTTGTAGTAGTCGCAGAAGTTTGATTTTTGGCACAGTCACAACTTGAATCTGTATTGTTTGTTGTAGTTTCAGTGACATCTAAGGATGTTGGGGTAGCTGGTAATAAACGATTCCAAGTATTTTGGTCAACAATTCCATTTGGGATTAACCCTACATCTTCTTGAAATTTAACAACTGCTGCAGCGGTGCTGTCTGAATATATTCCATTGACTTGGCCAAGATAATATCCCATTAATTTCAAAACTCCTTGTAGTTGGGATACTTCTTCTCCCTGACTACCTGTTTTGAGTATTGGTCGATTAATAGAGATGGGTTCAGAATTAATTTCTAAAGGTATTTGTGCCCATGTAGTAGTTAGGCTACTTAAATTTATTATTAATAGGCTGAAAAAACTTAAGCAAAATACCCAAGTTGAATTTTTTCCAATTTTGACTGCTATGTTTATTAAGTCTCTTAATTTTAACATTACACTGACCGAATCATTAACGCTTAAAGTCTTTCTTAGTCTGTGCCAGTATATAAGGATCAAAAATCAAAAATCCTTCTATACCAAATTCATTTGTAAGCTGCATAGAATAATATCTCGATCGGGGTCTATTTCAAATCCAGTACCATGGGTTTCATTAATTGATAATTGATAATTACCTCGGGTTTTAGCCTTTACGGAATTGAAGATCAGGAAATATTATTTCTTTTTTACCCTTAAAAGGGGAGGCTTTAAACCATAATTATTTAATTATTAATTATTAAATAATTAGATGGGGAGGTCGATAAATATTTGGTAATGGTTGAAGATGGAACATTTTTTTATACCGAATTAAACGGATTTGATATAACTCTAGATCGAGATAGACAAGTTAATAAATTTCATAATTCTCTGTCACTTCACATAAAATTTGTATGACATCCAATACCTAAGATATAACAAGAGATATAACAAGTAATTTTGTGCAGTTTCAGTTCAAATTGGTATTAGTCAATCCTCTTAGTTTTCAGTATATGTAATTGTTAATTATTAATGATTAATTATTGATTTTTTAGCAGCATTTCGTAAGTCTATTGCTATTATTTTTCCTCTAAAAGTATGGCTGATAATTGTTTTTAAATTTCATCTATCATCAAGATTTTGATAGAGGCAAATATTATTTCAAAATCAATAAATATATTTTTTTCAATAAAATTAAAGCTCCAAAATTACATAAGAATTCAAGGCTTAATTTTAAAATTAAATAATACCAATTTCTCCAAACAATTCTCTACTTATTGAATACTTCAGTTATTAAGTAATAAATTATTCTCAGTAATTTTTTTAGCAATTCTATCATGTCCAGATCATTAGCGATCGAAAAACTTTCTCCTTTTTCTCCTCTTTATTCTTTCTTCCTTCCTGAGGACTGAGGACTCCGTTATTTATTTAGGGTTTGCTGAATAAATCTAAAAGTCTTTACAGATAAAAGTTTTAGCCTTTTTAACTATCAAAAAGTACGAGGTTTTAGGTGGTAATTGTTCAAAAATTTAGGATTTTGGGCAAAAGTTGGGCAGAAAAATCACTCTTACAAAACTTAGCTCCTACCTCCTCTATAATTCCCCTAACTCCTGAGGACTGAGGACTGAGGACTGACTCCTACCCCTACTAAAAGACTAGTGAAGCGCAAACCCTATTTATAAGTATTCAACCGGATATGATATTACAGCATATTCCATGTGAATTTAGCACAGTAGTTCAGAGTCTAAATAATGAAAGCTTATTTAACAAAATACTCAGGATTGGAAAAACTATAGTACTTTCAAATAAGAATGAAACACTTTTTCGGTTGAAAGTATTTCAAGACAAGAAACCCTTTTTTTCAATCTAAACTAAAATGACTATATATTCTTTCTTTTCTACTGCCTACTGCCTGCTATACTTCATAAACCTGGAATACGCTGTATTTGTTTAAGTAAACATATCTTATTCGTTATTTACCTATTCCCTGCTTTCAAGAATATTTAGCAAAAATGTGTAAAATTTGGTATTACAGATTTTTTTTGACTACTATTAGACATCTCCATAAAAGAGGGAATAGGTGGAAATAACTGATAATTTATGTACGATAATTGATTTTATTTTTTATTTTTGAATATATCTATTATACCAATTTAATAAATATTTGTTACAAATCGTAGAAGAAAGAAAAAAGGAAAAGGAAAGAAGGAAGAAGGGGTATATTTTTAAAAAAATGGAAAAACGATATAAATAACTATCTAAAATGAACTGGACTAGCTATTTTTAAGCATATCCGATCGACCTCTACTTTTTTGTAGCATTCTTTTTTCAAATTGGTATTAGACATCTCCAGAAAATAAACTTACCCTTTATTTACTAAAAACTAGGGTTGTAAAAGTTACTCACAAAATCATTTTCCGTGTTTTTTTCCTAAAAAAATTTTCCCAGCTCCGGTACTCTCTATTCTCTGTTCCTTACTGTTACAAAAAGTCTATATATTTTTCACGGCTATGTCTATTATATAAATTTTTAATCTCAATCTTATTCTGGTCCAACAATTGAAATATAGGGTTCAATGAAATACTTACTAGCAACTTCTTGTGTCTCAGCAGTAGTTACCATTGTCAGATTTTCTTGAAATTTGGCGTCAAATTCCATTCCCAAACCTAATATTTCATACCATCCTAAAATTTGAGCAATTTGTGAGTTTGTTTGTTTACCTAAAGCATATTGACCTAATAATTTGTTTTTGGAGACTTGTAACTCTTCTGAGGTAAGTTGGTTATTCACTAAGCGCTCCACTTCTTCTCTTAATCCTGCTTTAGCGATCGCTGTATTTTCTGCAGCGGTTCCTATGTAGACTGTAAAGTTGGAGGTATCTATACGGGTAGGATAAAAGGCAGATACATCATAAGCTAAACCTCGTTTTTCTCTCAGTTCAACAAATAAGCGACTTGATAAACCATTGCCCAAATAAGTATTAATTAATTTGAGAGGAGCATAGTCAGAACTATTAACATTTGCTGCTAAATAGCCAAGCATAATAATTGATTGTTGAGTTTCTTGGTATGTTGTTGCTTTTGATGGTTGGGGAGTTATAGTTGGTAAGTTTAAAGTTATCGGGGGTGTTTCTGGTTGTTGCCAATCTCCTAATGTTTGTTCAACTAAATTAATTGCTTTGGCGTTCGTAATATTGCCTACTATAGATATGATTATATTATCTGGACGGAAGTGAGTTTGATGAAATTCTTGAAGATCGGCGCGGGTAATTTGAGAAACTGTTTTTTCTGTACCTAAAGTTGATAAAGCATAAGGATGATTTTGATACATCATTTCTCGTAATTGAGAGAATGCTACGGTAAAAGGTTGTTCTAGTTGAGAGCGAATACTTTGAATAGTAATTCGTTTTTCTAGTTCAATTTCTGTTTCTGGAAATGATGGATATCTGATTATTTCTCCTGACAGTTGAAATATATCTGGAAAATCGGTAGATATGGTTTTTATGCTCAGTAAGAAATAATCTGGAGTTGTATCTGTGCCTAATCTCGCTCCTACTGATTCAACTTTATGGGCGATATCTAGAGAGGATAATTTTTCTGTCCCTTTGGTTAATACTGCTGCTAATAAGTGAGAGATTCCTGCCTGTTCTCTGGGTTCATAGCGACTACCTATTCGTAAGAATATTTTGGCTGAGACAATATCTGCTGTCTGATTTTCTGATGTGATGACGACTATGCCATTATTCAGGACTTTTCGTTCTATATTTTTTTCAATCATTAATTTTTTAATTTTCAATATTTAGCAATCTTATTTGAGTTGTGAGATATTGTAGATTTTTAGGGAACAGGGAACAGGGAATAGGGAACAAGGAACGGCAACATAGAAGTAATAAAATCCTCACATTTGATTCCTGATTACTATTAGTTAGTAGTCAAGAGTTAGGTAAGATATAAAAACCCCATTCACTTTTTTTGTGTTTTTACTATTAGACATCTCTAATAATAGAAAATAAGATTAATTATCGCACATAAATGATCGATTCTTTCCTCCTACTTCCTACTTAATCTTTTCTGGAGATGTTTATTGAGTTACACTTTGATTTGTCTGTAGCTTTGTGAAGTTCTCTCCCGTTAAATCGAAGATTATAATGGGAGCTTCTCAAACAAAGAAGTTTCTTGTTTTGCTGACGCAACGCTGGGCGAACACAGGCTGATTAATCTCATAGCCTCCACAAGCATACAAGATGATACCCACCTCGTTTAATGCTTTATTTAATATGTTAATTGCAGCATTCTCATCTCTATCTAAAACTATTTTACACTTAGGACAACAGTGAGTTCTAACTGATAAAGTTTTAGGTACTTTTTGACCGCAATTACTACAATTTTGTGAGGTATTGTGAGGATTAACTTTGATTACATGAACACCGCATTTTACTGCTACTGAATTCAATTTTTCAATATAGGACATGAAATTAATGAACAACGATCAACTTGACATTTAGTTCTATTTAACCAATCTAATCTTTGGCTATCACGCATAATTGTAATGCTTTCTTAACAGTTCTAGCCAATAATCAATTTTGACTGACTGTTCACGAGAGGGCTGAATTTTGTAGCAATGAGTAATTATCATAATTTTTATACTACTCTTTAGTGCTACAAATGATTATTCAACATATCTTGACTGAGGATATTTTTCTGAATATTTTTAATGAGTCTCAGTTTCACCGGGAGAATAATATTGCGAGGGAGTTGGAGGAAGTTTTAAAGACTTTTTTTGTTGGCAGTATTCGACGTAATACTTTGAGTTCTATTAAACGTTATTACGGAGTAATTAAAAGAAAGGCTGCAAGTATTTATAATCACCATGAAAAACAGAAATTTTTGAAGGTGGTTTATGAAAATTTTTATAAGTCTTATAATCCTCAGACTTTAAAAGATGAAAGTTATTCAGGGAGGATGTCTATTAAGTGGGACAGGGAATTAACAAAATATCTCCGTCAAAAAATCTCTAAAAAGTTTGATAGTGAGAAAATATTCAGAAGTCTATATCGACCTTATGTGAAACAATTTTTCTATGTTTTTCTCGACATTTGCTTTTGTAAGTAAAAATTTTTATTGCGTATATCGCAACAGAAGTAAATCAGAAATGAAAATCTGATTCAATTAAAACTCTATCAGGGTTTTCTAAGTAAAAATTTTTATTGCGTATATCGCAACAGAAGTAAATCAGAAATGAAAATCTGATTCAATTAAAACTCTATCAAGGTTTTCTAAGTAAAATTTTTATTGCGTATATCGCAACAGAAGTAAATCAGAAATAAAAATTTGTTTTTCTAAGCAAAAATTCTTATTGCGTATAGCGCAACAGAAAAAATCAGAAATAAAAATTTGATTCAATTTATTCAACCAAATTTCCCTGCTAAAAGGCGATCGCTCATCTTTAGGAATTTTCCTAGAAGCAGTGCCAGAAATATTGTCATCTTGTGAAGCTTTCAGCAAATACCTGTTTTTCCCTCCATCACTCCTCAGTGCGCCAACGTTTTCATTGTGTGAAGCTCCTGAAAACGCGTCTCAAAGTATTTTCAGTTGCATCCCCACAATTTTTGTGATATTATAATAACTATAATGGGTTGTTTGCCCATACACATGACTTTTTCTTCAACGCAATTTTCCTGCTAAAAAGCGATCGCTCATCTTTAAGAATTTTCCTAGAAGCAGTGCCAGAAATATTGTCATCTTGTGGAGCTTTCAGCAAATACTTATTTTTCCCTCCATCACCCCTCAGTGCGCCAACATTTTCATTGTGTGAAGCTCCTGAAAACGCGCCTCAAAGTATTTTCAGTTGCATCCCCACAATTTTTGTGATATCATAATAACTATAAGGGGTTGTTTGCCCATACACATGACTTTTTCTTCAACGCAATTTTCCTGCCAAAAAGCGATCGCTCATCTTCAGGAATTTTCCTAGAAGGAGTACCAGTTACTGTCTCAATTTTTAACCTTTAACCTTTAACTTTTAATTTCCCTTCCCCATCAATTTCTAAGATTGTCTTCGGAAAATCTTTTTTTGTAAGCTGCTTAATTAACTTAATACTACGACCATATTTATCAGGATAAGGAATGCCTTTACTATTCAAATGAACAGGCAAAATTTTACCCGAAACGAAATCTCCTCTAGGATTAATATCTACTTCTAATACTAAAGAGTATCCTAACTGAGCCTTACTAGACAAAGTGCGATATCCCATAAAATTACCAAGAGAATAAGCAATTAACTTCCCTTGATAAACCTCCATTGCTCTAGGTACATGAGGACCATGAGCCAAAATTAAATCTGCACCTTCATCTATTAACGTATGAGAAAATAAAATTTTATTACCTCGATTTTCACCAAAAAAATATTCAGTCTTATTCTTAATTCTTAATGCCCTAGTTCCCTCTGCACCTGCATGAACAGAAATAACAATAATATCTGCATTTTCATCTGCTTCTCGAACAAGTTTTTTTGCAGATTCTAAATCAAGCATAGAATTATGATAACTATAATTACTAAAAGCAATAAACGCTATATTAATCCCTTTAACTTCACGATAAACAATTTCCCCCTTTTTCCCAACAGCTTGCATACCAGCATTTTGAATATTAGTAATTGTATCTTCAAACCCTTGCTTTAAAAAATCGAAAGAATGATTATTCGCCACACTCAAAACATCAAAACCAGCATCTTTCAACAAATATCTATAATTCGGTGGTGTTCTAAAAGCAAATACCCTACCACTACCCATTTTTTTGCCACTTCTTGGATAACTCGTTAAGGTACTTTCAAAATTTCCAAAAACAATATCTGCATCCTGTAACAAAGGTTTTACTGATGCAAATAACTTTTGTTTTTTAGGGTGTAGTTTATTTTTAGGATAATTAGTACCGGGGATAATATCCCCCACTGCTTTAATAGTAATTCTAGTATCAGGATTGATTGGAGATTTAATAGATGATAAAACAAACTCATAAACCTCTGATAAATTAAGTTGATTTTGAGTTTGTACAATTTGAGGAGTAGCTACTGTTGGTACTGCCGACTGACTAACTTCTACTGTTGAAGAGTTTTTTTGAGGTCTTCGTTGCGGTCGAGAAATATTTGAAATAATTTCAGGTAGCTTGTAATTATTAGAATTGAAAACTAAATTTGATACAGGAATTAATGCTATGCCAATAGTGCTTACTAATAGCCAAAGAGCTTGATTTTTTTGAGGTAAAAATTGCCAAGAAGTATCATAGGAAGAAAAGATTTTTTTTGCCCTAGAGCGATTATTTCTTTTTCTCACAGATACCTTGAGATTAACTGGAGAAAAATCTACATTTTTATCTTTACTTTTACTTATCTCTGGATTAGTCTTAACTATTTCTGGAGTATTTAATTCCACCTGTTGAAATAGGGAAGGTAGAATAGGTTCAAGAGATTCTTGGGAAGAATTTGTATTTTCTGACTGCCACCAAATTGTCCCTACTCCGGCTGGATGGTATATACTAGGTCTGTGTAATTCGATAACTTCTGTCCACTCAGGGATAGTGTTACCTAATCTTCGCCCATAAATATTGACAAAATCAATTGATGATGCGTTGAGGCGCTGCATTCCTTGATGAATTACTCTAATACAAGCTTGGCGATCTGGAAGTTGAGAGCTTTCCAGTAGAAGATGTAGATTATTTTTCTGAATACTAACCCTAGCTTTAACTCCAATAGTTGTTAATGCTTGATTGATGAGAAAAGCGATCGCTTTAGGGTCTCCTTGTTTTGCTCGTGTTAAAATTTCTTGTTGACTCACAATTATTTTCCTTACACCAAAAAATATAAGCTAAACTCAATCATATTACTACTTATCAGAATAAATTTTTACTGATAATCCCTTATAGTTAAGTTGTTTTGCATTTAAACCATATATCCGATTTTTATCAAAGGGAACACTGGATCGGGGAATATAGAATCTAAATGATTCTTAGCTTACTAAAATTTATGGCGTTGCACAGCGACGAATGATTTGAGATTTTTGATTGAATTGGATTGTGGATTAATCAATTGCCAGAATGATTAATTAATGGTTATTTTTAGTCAAAGTCTAAACTAATTTTTGGCAATATCATTCCATAATGTGCAACCCCAAATTTATCGTCGATAGAGATTAGCCAAATGATTATTTCTGAGAATGATAAATTTATCTTTATTCATATTCCCAAAAATGGAGGAACTAGCGTAGCACTACCTCTAGAAGAACATCTGAAGTATAACGACATTGTTATAGGTGGAACTAAATATGGTGAGAAATTACTACAGATTTATCAAAAAAAATTTGGCGTAAGTAAACATTCCTTAGGGATAGAAATCCAAGATTTAGTCGGAAAGGAAAAGTGGGAGCAATTTTTCACATTTGGTGTTGTCAGAAATCCCTATCGCAGAATTGTTTCTATCTATACCTATAGCGAAAAAAAATTATCTAGTTTTTTTGGCACAGGAATTTTGCACCATTCAAACAAAGAAACATTAGCTTATATTCCCCAGCGCATTAAATCTCAAATTAAATATTTGGGTGCTAAAGTTAATAGTCAATACTTTAAAAATACTCTCTGGCTACTGAAATGGCCTGATATCAAAGCTTATTTAGATACTGCCAACTTTTCTGAGTTTATTCGTCATCCTTTTCTTATGAAAGATAATTCCTTTCGCACTCAATGGACATGGCTATCAGACCGCGATCACCAGAACCTTATAGTCGATCGGGTCATTAAGTTAGAAGAAATTGAGTCTGAATGGCCGAAATTATGCCAAGATTTAGGAATAAGTTGTAAACTAAAATTTGAAAATAAATCGGCTTCTAGAAGTGTTGAGTTGACCCCTGAAGACCGTAGCTATATATATTCGCAATTTAAAATAGACTTCGACAAGTTTGGATACCTGCCTTAGGTCACTACATTCGAGTTCTTCTTCCATACATAGCTCGACAAAATGTTAAATTAATCTAGCATAGATACTTAATTGGAATTAGAAGCTCTCAGGAGATGATAATTATGGAAAGTAGATTATTGGTGACCGGGGGTGCTGGATTTATAGGTTCTAATTTTGTCCATTATTGGTGTGAAACCTATCCTAATCATCGAGTAGTTGTATTGGATGCTCTGACTTACGCTGGTAATAAGGAGACTTTAGCTGATTTACTAGAGTTGCCAAATTTCCGTTTTGTCCAGGGAGATATTTGCGATCGCTCATTAGTAGATAGGTTACTCCAGGAAGAGGATATAGATACAGTAGCCCACTTTGCAGCAGAATCTCATGTGGATCGCTCTATTCTTGGCCCTGCAGCTTTTGTTCAAACTAATGTTGTGGGTACTTTTACTTTGTTAGAAGCATTCAGAAGTCATTATCCTACTGTTGCCCAACATCCAGACCGGAGGTGTATATTTCTCCATGTTTCGACTGATGAAGTCTACGGTAGTTTAAGCTCAGAAGATTCTGCTTTTACAGAAACCACGCCTTATGCGCCAAATAGTCCCTATTCTGCATCGAAAGCAGGAAGTGACCATCTGGCTAGAGCTTATTATCATACTTATGGTATCCCGACAGTTATTACTAATTGTTCTAATAACTATGGACCCTATCATTTTCCAGAGAAGTTAATTCCTCTGATGTGCATCAATATGTTATTAGGAAAACAATTGCCAGTTTATGGTGATGGGCAAAATATTAGAGATTGGTTGTATGTGATAGATCATTGTCGGGCATTAGATACGGTAATTCACAAAGGTAAACCTGGAGAAACTTATAATATTGGTGGAAATAATGAGGTGAAAAATCTTGATTTGGTGCGAATGTTGTGTCAAATTATGGATGAATTAGCAACTGATTTACCAGTGCAACCTTGTGAAAAGTTAATTACTTTTGTTAAGGATAGACCAGGACATGACCGACGTTATGCTATTGATGCGACAAAGATTAAAGCTGAGTTAGGTTGGCAACCTTCAGTAACTGTTGAAGAGGGGTTGCGTCAGACAGTAGAATGGTTTTTGAATAACCGAAATTGGTGGGAGCCATTATTATCTGAAGAATATCAAGCTTATTATCAGAAAGTTTATGCAAGCTCTTAAATTGGTTATTGGTAATTAGTAATATTTTTTGATTATTAGCTACTAGCTCTTCTATTTTCTGCAAGTAGTCTTTTCTAGCCACTATCCTAATTCTCAATTAGTTAGTCTAGTCGTAGAGTTTTCAAGGTTACTACTTTCATAGCAGAAGGTAGAAGGAAAAATCTGGCGTTGTCTGAATTTTCAGCTTTTGATATATCCTCATCTTTACTTCGACTGCTATATAGAAATTTTATTTGAGTTGTAGGTAAAATTTCTGAGAATTAGGGACTAGAAAAGCAGCAACAGAAATAAGACTTTCAAAGTCTCTACTGATGCAGCTGATTGTAATTACAATTATCAAGCAAAAAACTTAACAATAGCGTGGGAAAACTAATCCCAGATTAAAATCAGTTAATGCTCAAGTCTTACCACAAATTTTAAATAGGGTTTGCGTATGGAAAGTCTTTTTGCTCTTTGTAGGAGACAGGAGACAGGAGAAATAGGAATGAGCGAAGAGGTAGGAGCTAAGTTTTGTAAGAGTGATTTTTCTGCCCAACTATGAGCCTAAAATACGCTCCTAGCATGAGCATCAATAGCTAAAAACCAGGTACTGCAATTCGATCCCTAAAAGGCACTTGTCTTTATATGTCAATCATTTGAGAATTAATCAGCAAGCCCTAAATACTTTAGATAGAGCTTTTTCTGAGATTAAATCTCTTGGTAAAGTTTTTCCTCGCTGCAATAAAAAGTTGAGAAGCTTTGTCTTTCTAGCAATGCTGAAAAATTGTCTAGGTAGATGTTTGATAAAGCATTTAAGATTGCCAAGTACTGAGACAAAATTAATTACATATTCTGCCGTCCCCCTTTTGCTAATTTCAACAATAAAATTTATTTTGCACAACTATTATTTATTATATCCATTAGTTTTAGAGTATTGGAGGTACAAAGTTTTCAGAATTTAGGGAATACTTGCTCTGGTAACAGAGAGATTTTAAACAGTGCCTTAGTATCTCAAAAATTGCTATTAAAGTTATCTCATAAATAGCAGTTTTCGAGTCTTGGAAGTACAAAATTTAAAGAATTTAGGGAATACTCGCTCTGGTAACAGAAATATTATTTAAGCAGTACCTTCGCATCTCAAAAATTGTTGTTAAGATTAGCTCAGAAATAACCGAAGCAAACATTTTGGAGTATTAAGTATTAGATTTTTTGTAAATTACAACAAGAGGAAAAATGAAAAAATTTGCTCTAATCACAACATTATTAATAACTTCAAGCTTCATAATTTATCCCAAAGAAGTTTTATCTCAAAATGCTCCTACTTATGTACCTGGATATTGGCAACCAGAAGCTCAAGCAGCAGATTCAAAACAACCAATTATACTAAAGATTTTAAATCAGACTGGAAAAGCTCTCAACTATAACTTAATTCCAGAAGTAGAAAGAATTTTGCCCGCAGGAAGAAGTAAAAATATCAGAGTTGACTTGCAAAGTATACCTGACGGTTATGGCACAGTAAATATATATAATGACAGTTTACTTACTTATGAATATAGTGCAGAGGGTAATACAGTTACGGTGAGAGTTAAACCAGGTTCAGAAGCAACTGACCATAAATCAGTTTATATTTCTCCCACTGGCAGAGTTTATTCTTTTTAACCACTAACTGTTAACGGTCGGCCAAGTTGAAACAAGAAAAACTATCACAGTGGCGATCGCTAAAATTCCTTGAATTATATTTCCCACAACTGTGCCGACCACTATACCTATTCCAACTTTTGACGCCCACCCTGTTGAGTAGAGCACGGGACTTATAGCTCCCCGAATACCTAATCTGTTAAAAACTAACTGTTAATGGTCGGCCAAGTTGAAACAAGAAAAACTATCACAGTGGCGATCGCTAAAATTCCTTGAATTATATTTCCCACAACTGTGCCGACCACTATACCTATTCCAGCTTTTACAGATAATTTAGCCCTCTGAATAAACTCTAAATCTTGACGATATAAAAATTCTCCAACAACTGCTCCGAAAAAAGGTCCAATCAACATCCCTAATAAAGGTCCGCCAAATGGTAAAGCTGGTAATAGACCAAAAAAACCTAGTGCCAGACCAACGAAACAACCTATTTGTCCCCATTTGCTAGCACCTGACTGTTTTGCTCCCCAATAAGTAGCTAGAAAATCTATCAAAGTACTCAAAACCAGAACGGCGATCGCCATTCCTAATGCCCAACCCACCCCAGTAAAATTTTGAATCAAGCTCCAAACTAAAATCGCTGCTAAAATCAAACTAGAACCGGGCAAACCTGGAATTACAGCACCAGCAACACCGACCAACATAACTATTATAAGAAGCCAATAAATAATTACCATTAACATATTAATTAAAATCAAAAAAATTAACCTGTATTATTGATTCTAGTTAATTTCTCTCAATAAAGTATCTGTCAATTTATCTGCTATTCCTGAAATCCAATTTTCATCTTGTTTCGTATAACTGCGAGGGGAATTTGCACCTAAGATAATTACACCATTCTTACCAATAGGTTGACAAATGACACCTTGAGTATTTTCTGGTAAATAATTAAATTCAATACGACCCGGATAAACTTTTAAATCTACTAAATAAATAGGTTTTTGTTTATTCAAAACTTGCTTGAAAATAGCTCCCGGTTCTACTTGTGAATGAGATGGTAAAATTCCTCTTTTTAATAAGACCTTATTTTGATACCAAATAATAATAGTTTTAGTAATTGTATTAGTTAATAATAAACTAGAAGCCCAGGCAAGTTCATTTTTTGCTATGTCAGATAATTCTGGCAATAGTTCAAATCCTGATTCACCAATTAATTGAACAGTATCAGGAGAACGTGGTTGTATCTGTTGCCAAAGTAAACCAGTTAAAATCAAAAAAGCACTTAAAATTACTCCTACTACATCAGAACGAGCTTGAGAAGCTAAAATAGTAGGGGTAAAAAATCGATTAACCATGAGTAAAGTGCCACCTAATCCTCCTACTATTATAGGTAGCATTCGTAAGACTTGATTTTGGTCTGATTGAGTCATATTTTAAAGAATAAATTACCAAAGAAAGAGGGTTGAAATATAGTGTTTATATTTGAGAAATATGAATATATAGCAATATGATTTAAATTGTGAGATCTTGGCAACTTTTAGGGAACAGGGAACAGATAAGAAGAAAAAAATCTATCATCTGAATATGATAACTGCTATATTCTATACTTTTAAGGAACACCTCAACTCTCACAACTTATTCCTGATTGCTATATAGTCCCTACATAAATTTTGAAAGCTATGATTTAACTCATTAAATTTATTGAAGAAGGAAAAAGTTGATTGAGATAGTCTTTGACAAGCCACTTCGTATCTGATAACTCCAAGCAATTTTAGACACAGCAGTTGAAGTGTGGAATCTTATACCCAAATATCACGCATTTTTGCTACATCTTCTTGAAAGCAGAGAGTAGAAAGTAGTTCAACAATTAATAATTAATTATTAATTATTAATTATTAATTATTATCTATCTCTCCTTGAAAAGAAGAGGATTGATATCAAATCCGCCTAATTGCACATATATCCAATAACCTTATAATCAGGATTTAAGCTATTGATTGTGAGGTTATTTAACCGGATTTTATCTGACACGGAGCATAAATTTTTTTTCTTTTTTCTCCTTTAAAGGAGAGGCTTTTAACCTTAATTATTCGGTAAATTACGAATAAGATATCTTGACTTTATACAAATAATTGCTAAAAAAATTAATGAACAATTATCATTACTTAATAACTGAAGTATTCAATAAAAATAGCATTATTTTTAGGAATTGGTATTAAACCAGTAAAGAAAAATATAAATTTAGATACCGATAAGGTAATTTTTAAAATTACTGAATAACTAGCATTTTTTAGTAGTACTAAACAAGTAATGATTTTTATAGTCTACCTTCTTATAATTAAAGGAATGTAGCAACTAATATCCTGAAATCTTTAGGACTACCCATTTTTTAGGCTTTGATTTGACTGTAACTATATTTCAACCAACTTCACCAGGCTCAATAATACGTTGAAATAAATAACCAGTACCCCGCGCAGTTAAAATCAATTCTGGGTTACTTGGATCTTCCTCTAACTTAGCCCTCAGCCGAGAAATATGAACATCCACTACCCGCGTATCTACATGGCGCTCTGGAGTATAACCCCAAACTTCCTGCAAAATCTCAGACCGAGAAAAAGGTTCTCCAGAACGACTTACCAACAACTCCAACAAACTAAACTCCATACCAGTAAGTCTAATTCGTTCATCTCCTTTGTAAACTTGACGCTTATTCGTATCAATTCTAATACTGCTGACCTGAATAACACCAGAACTAGGAATGCCAGAAGCACCATTTTTATCAACTCGACGTAATACAGAACGAATTCTTGCTTCTAATTCTTTTGGAGAAAAAGGCTTAACAACATAGTCATCAGCACCTAACTCTAAACCTGTAATTCGATCTGCAACATCTCCCAAAGCAGTTAGCATAATTATGGGAATATCAGATTCTTTTCGCAACTCCTGACATACACCATAACCATCTAATTTTGGCATCATCACATCTAATACTACCAGATCGGGTTCAGCATTGTGAAAAGTTACTAAAGCTTCCTCTCCATCAGCAGCAGTGACAACATCATAACCAATCATCGACAGCCGAGTTTCTAAAATACGACGGATACTTGCCTCATCATCAACAACCAATATTTTTTCTTTATGATTTTCCACTTTTCCTAACACTCCTTCATTTAGATTTATAATTATATTAATTTTCTTAACTCTATCATCAAAATAACAACAGAAATTACTATTATCTATTACTTATTAGCTTAGGATGATTGACACTTTAGGCTTTTTTATATTTACGAGTGAATATTAAATTATTTTAAGAAATGCCAAAACAGAAAATAAAGTATGTTTGTGGAGAATGTGGATATGAGTCTACCCAATTTTTGGGCAAATGTCCTAGCTGTAATACTTGGAATTCTTTTATAGAAGAGATAGAAAAATCAACTACTGCTGCTCTACAAAGATTGGGACTGACTGATATTGGCGGCAGTCAAGCATCTGAATCAGATAAGTCTTCCGGTCAACCAAGGGCATCTTTTCTATTATCCCAGATTTCTGACCAAAGTTTGTCCAGAATGCCTTCTGGGTTTGAAGAGTTAGACAGAGTGCTTGGTGGTGGAATTGTTCCTGGTTCCTTGGTTTTGATTGGTGGAGAACCTGGTATTGGTAAATCTACCCTTTTGTTACAGGTGGCGAATCAGTTGTCTAGTAGATGTAGGGTTTTGTATGTATCAGCGGAAGAGTCTGGACAACAGGTTAAATTACGTTCGCAACGTTTAATTGTTAATCTCAATGAAGTAGAAGCAGAGGAAGAGGATAAGGATAATGTTTCAAATGTTGAGATGGATGAAAATTTATCCTCAAATGAAAATAAAGAAAGTAATAGCAATTCTGAAACTATAAAAGATTCCACTACAGATTCTCACGAAAATTTATTTTTATTGCCAGAAACAGATTTAGAAGTAATTTTGAGAGAGTTGGAATCTCTCAAACCATATCTTGCTGTGATTGACAGTATTCAAACAATTTATTTTGCTTCGCTGACTTCCGCTCCTGGTTCAGTTGCTCAGGTGAGGGAATGTACTTCCGCATTAATGCAAGTAGCAAAGCGGGAAAATATTACTTTATTAATAGTCGGTCATGTTACTAAAGATGGTGCTTTAGCAGGTCCCCGTGTTTTAGAACATTTGGTAGATACGGTTTTGTATTTTGAGGGCGATCGCTTTGCCTCCCACCGTCTATTGCGCTCTATGAAAAATCGTTTCGGCGCTACTCACGAAATTGGAGTGTTTGAAATGGTGGCAAATGGTTTAAAAGAGATATTGAATCCCTCAGAGTTATTTTTAGGAAGTAGGGATGAGTATTCTTCTGGAACTTCTACAGTTGTATCGATGGAAGGTACTCGCCCAATAGTTGTAGAGATTCAAGCTTTAGTAAGTCCGGCGAGTCATGGTGCGCCTCGACGTTCTACTACTGGAATTGATAGTGGTAGGTTGCAACAGATTTTGGCAGTGTTGGAAAAACGGGTGGGCATTCCTTTATCTAAGTTGGATACTTATGTGGCGACTGTGGGGGGTTTGAGTGTAGAAGAACCTGCTGCAGACTTGGGAGTTGCTATTGCAGTAGTGGCTAGTTTTCGCGACCGGGTAGTTGACCCCAGGATTATTTTGCTGGGAGAGGTTGGTTTAGGTGGCCAGGTGCGACCTGTATCTCAGTTGGAATTAAGGTTGAGAGAGGCTGCGAAGTTAGGTTTTAAGAGGGCCATTATTCCGAAAGGTCAACAAACGCCAGATTTAGGAATGCAAATATTGCCTATTGCTAAGGTGATTGATGCGATTATTGCTGCTATTCCAGCGCAACCTCCGACCATGGAGAATTGAGGATTTTTTTTGTTAAACCTTTGTTCAATCAATAGACTTGTCGCTTTATAACTTAAAAAAATCCCAAAAACCTTGTTCTGTAAAGATTGTAGCTATTGGATGGCAAAAATGCTTGGAATTATTGCTCTGTCTAGCTTAGAGTGATTTTTTCCCTTTATTTAGCGATAACTCTAATCAAGAAAGCCTGTACATTATTATTCTGACATACGCAATAGTTAAAAATTATGTTTGTTGGCACTACTGAAGCTGCTTCTATATTAATTAAGTATTTCTGCTCAACGAGTCCGAGTTTTACTCAAGGAAGGTCGGATTCAAGGCGCTCGGAAAATTAATGGTCGGACTTGGGGAATTCCTCTGTACAAAGGAAAACCAAGAGTCTCTGGGAGAAAACGTGGCCCTAAACCCAATTGGTATCCTCGTCGCCACTGCGGCAAAAATACAATTCATTTCAATCGACCTAATATAGAGAAAAATCGAAAACTCAAAAAGGTCGATCCTCAAGCCAAATGTGAATATGTACTTTCTGCTCAACGTGGCTCTGAGATTTTAAGTAAGGGTCACGAAGTGGAGATTAATGGTCCTTGTCGGATTGTTTATCGACCGGATAAGCCTCATAGTTGTGGAGCCACTGTGTGGATTGAGACTTTAGCAACAGTAACTGTATTTAATTTTGACGGTACAGTGGAGCGGGTTGACAGTAGATGGATTTGGGAAGAAGAGGAGATGTGGAAAATCAATAAGAAAAATATTGAGGAATTGATATAGCCATCCATTTGGCATACTCCCGAATTTGTCAAGCTAATTGACATTAGTACAAATTATGATATAGTACCTTGACATTTTAGAATATATTGCAAATAAATTTTAATTATGAAGATTCTTAGTAGAAAATTTATTCTAACTACTTTGTCAGTGTTCCTACTGGCTAGTCTCCTGAGTTTTCCTAGACTAGATGATCTGAGTCTAGCCCAGACACCCCCTTCCTATAATCAAGAAGTTGAAGAAGGTTTGCAATACTTTCGCAAATTAGCCAATGAGCAACTCTCCTTAGCTGAAACTTTAGTCGCAGCTATCAAGAGTGGAGACCTTGAGAAAGCTAAAGCTACTTATGTTGAAGCACGTCCTCCTTACGAACAAATAGAAGTATTTGCAGGTAGTTTTGAACAAGAAGATTCTGATATAGATGCTCGTCCTTATGCTTTTGATGATGGAGAAGAATCTCCGGACTTCAAAGGTTTTCATCGTATAGAAGGATTTTTGTACCGAGATGGGAATTTAAAAGCAGCAATTCCCTACAGTGAAGAATTAGTTGCAAGTATTCGTTCACTAATCAACAAACTCAACGATCCGAGTAACTTCAGTGCAGCTTCTAATTTTGAAGGTATGATTGCTGTCGCTACAGAAGTTCCGGCCAAGAAAATTTCCAGCGAAGAAGAAACTTGGTCTGACCAAAGCCTGCTGATTTTCAAGAATAATTGGGAAGGAATTTACAGCCAATATAAACCTTTCGCAAGTTTATTGAATCAAAATATTGCTACTCGTGTTGATGCAGGGTATCAAGCTTGCATGAATGCGATCGCGCCTTTCTTCAAATCTAACCAGGTAGCAGCTACTCCTTACAGCTCTTTAACCAATCAGGATCGAAGAAAAATCGTTGAAGCTAGCTATCAATTCAGAGATGCACTACTTGAGGCTCGTGCTGCTCTTAACCTTTCTTAAATGTATGGTTGTAGGGAGGATTTAAATGAAAAAATGGGTTTAAAACCTCCCCCTATAAGGAGAACTATATCTACAATCTTTTTTTGAGATAATTATTTTATTAGACATTTCCAGAAAATAAACTTACCCTTTATTTACTATAAACTAGGGTTGTAAAAGTTACTCACAAAATAATTTTCCGTGTTTTTTTCCTCAAAAAATCTTCCCTGTTCCCTACTTTTACAAACGCATGATTTTTTATTCAACGTAAAAAATACGCGGAAGATAGGGTACGCCACGCACACCCTACTTAACAAATCCACCAACTAACTAAACAGCCTTACCAGAACTAATTTCTTGTTCTAAATTAAACAAAAGTTGTAAAGTCTGCATCGCATGACGCCTCGCCTCAATATCCTGTTGTGCCCGTAACTGCACCATAGGGTCATGTAAAATTTTATTCACAATACCCCTAGTCAAAGCCTCAATTACCTCTTGATGTTTTTCCGCAAATTCTGACCCCAACCGAGATAAAGCTTTTTCCAATTCCTGTTCCCTAATAGTCTCTATTTTTTGTCGTAAAGAATTAATAGTCGGAACCGTTTCTAAACTTTTCCACCACACATCAAAAGCTTCTACTTCTTCCTCTAATAAAACCTCAGCTTCCATAGCCATTTGCCGACGACTTTCTTGATTTTGAGCCACAACTGCCTTTAAATCATCTACATTAAAACAACGAACATTTGGCAATTCACTCACATCAGTAGCAATATTACGAGGTACAGAAATATCCACTAACATTACAGGTTTTAAAGGGTCTAAAATTACTTCCAATTTAGCCTTATCTAAAATCGGTTCAGTTGCACCAGTGCTAGTAAAAACTAAATCAGAATCAGCAATAACCTGACCCATTTCTGACATAGAATAAACATTTATATCTGCATCTTTAAAACTTTTTGCTAAATCCTGAGCGCGTCCGATAGAACGATTAATAATTGATATATTAGTTGCACCTTTTGCTAATAAATGTTGCACCAATAACTTTGACATTTTACCAGCACCAACAATAGCCACTCGGTAATTAGATAAATCCTCTAATTTCATCTGAGCTAACTCTACTGCTGCAGAACTAATAGAAACAGCACCAGTACCAATACTTGTTTCTGTCCGAACCCTTTTTCCAGCAGTTACAGCTTGCTTAAATAAACGATTAAGAATACGCCCAATACCTTTATATTGTTGTCCGAGTTTATGAGTTTGTTTCACCTGAGCTAAAATTTGTCCTTCACCTAATACCAGACTATCTAATCCAGCAGCAACTCGCATTAAGTGCATAATAGAATCTTCATGGAGCAACATAAATAGGTGTGGACGAAGTAAATTTAAAGGTATTTTACTAGAGTCAGAAAGAAACTGAGTTACTTCTCGAATACCAGGCTGCATTTCATTAGTAACTACATAAATTTCTAAACGATTACAGGTACTAAGAATGCCAACTTCTTGAGTATAAGTTCCACCACATAATTGAGTAATGGCATTTTCTATTTGTGTTTCTGGAATACTTAATTTTTCTCGAACTTCAACCGGTGCTGTTTTGTGGCTAAGTCCTACAACTGCGATATTCATGTAATTTTTCTTTTGTTAATTTGTTGTGATTTTTAATTAAATTAAAAAATGAGGTCTAATACCATTTATTCATAAAGTTGCACTTAATATTCAGTGTAATAAGGTCTGAAAAACAATTATTAAGCGCATTTTTACAGATAAATGGCCTAAAAAATTTATATTGTTTCAGAAGATCATTAGAATTGTGAAAAAACTGAGGGAGGTTTAATATATGGTTAGTTCTTTTCCGCCTAAATATTTAATTTAAAACCTACCCCCAAAACTTTAATAATTCCCTGGTTATCCTGATTGATATGAGCCATGAATTTTGACTGTTTAGCAGTAATTTTTCAAAGGTCATTTTTCAACAGAGATATTTTGTAATGCCCCATTTACCTAATACTATTTATCTAAGCATTCAGCCATCAGACATTAGCCATAAACTGTACGATAAAATACATCAACTAGCTTGATTAATTAAAAAGCTGAATGTTAACTACTAATAGCTGAATGCTTATCAATTTCTATCTCAGTTCCAGTGTTTTTGATTCTCCAAACATATGCACAGTATCTACGAACCGAGCAGTTTTTGACTGAGAAGAAATAACTAAACTTTGGGTACGAGCACCATTATGGAAGAAACGTACTCCTTCCATCAGAGTGCCAGGAGTAATACCACAAGCTGCAAATAACACTGTTTCTCCAGAAGCTAACTCTTCAGCGTTGTAAACTTTGTCTGGATCTTCAACACCCATATCCTTGAGTCGCTTCATGTTATCTTCTTTGCTTTCTCCAATCAAACCAGTTTTGACAATAGCTGGGTCATAAATCAGTTGTCCTTGGAAATGGCCTCCTAAAGCACGCATAGCTGCTGCAGAAATTACTCCCTCTGGCGCTGCACCAATACCCATTAAAGCATGGATATTTGTTCCAGAAAATGCACAGGAAATTGCTGCAGAAACGTCACCATCACTAATTAGACGAACTCTGGCACCTGCTTGACGAATTTCATTAATTAGGTCTTTATGACGGGGGCGATCCATGACTACAACGACCAATTCGTCAACAGCACGTTCCATGCAGTCTGAAATAATCTTGAGGTTTTCAGTAGCAGATTTGTTTATATCTACATGATTTTTAGCTACTGCTGGTGCTGCTAATTTTTTCATATAAACATCTGGTGCTGCTAATAGACCACCTTTTTCAGAAATAGCTAATACTGCCATAGAACCATTTTGACCATAGGCAACTAGGTTTGTTCCTTCGCAAGGGTCAACTGCTATGTCAATCTCGACTAGCTGTTCTATGTCACAGACCTCACTGGCATTAGGTTGAGTACAAATTCCTACTTGTTCCCCAATGTAGAGCATGGGCGCTTCATCTCGCTCCCCTTCTCCAATCACGATGCGGCCCCGCATATGAATTTGGTTCATGCGTTTCCGCATAGCTTCTACAGCTACTTGGTCTGCAGTATTTTTCTCACCTTTTCCCATCCAACGAGCAGAGGCGATCGCTGCTTGCTCTACTACTTCGATAATTTCTAAACCAATTACGTTATCCACGAATTTTTATCCTCCCAACTGCTGAGGAAAACTTTTTTATTTAGCTCTCCCAGTGTTAAAGTCTATCAGAGCCAGGGTTCAGGTTAGGACTTTGTGCGGAATCTAGGATGTAAAGTTTTATTGCAGATAGTAAACAGTCATTAGTCAAAGAAACAAAGACATAAGTTAAAAATAAGGATTGATATAGGGAAAGCGATGGTTTGGGAAATTTACTAGCTTCAGTTATCTTAAATATTTAGTTTGACCTACTCAAATTCTGATAAAATAAATAGCCACAACATTTGTGAAAAAATGTCAGCAAATTATGGAACGGAAAAAACGTGAGTAGTAACGTTATTGTAATTAATGATTCTCAGTTTGAAACTGAAATCCTCAAGTCAGAAAAGCTTGTATTAGCTTATTTTTGGGCTACTTGGTGTGGCCCATGTAGGTTAATGTCCCCTTTAATAGAAAAAGTGGCCACTGAATATAGCGATCGCCTCAAAGTAGTGAAAATGGAGGTCGATCCTAAGTCTAAAATTGTGAAGCAATATCAGGTGGAAGGAGTCCCAGCCTTTAGACTATTTCAGAATCAAGAATTATTACTGTCCGATGAAGGAGCTATGACAAAACAACAGTTAATCGATAAGTTAGAACCTTATTTAAATTGAATTAGGTCTTTGTTATCTTTAGGAGTTCACAGATTAAACAATTATTTGAAGGAGTGTTTTATGAAAATCAAAACCTTGGTCAGTTCAATTATTAGTATTATATGTGTCCTTGGTTTTGCTATGCCTAATGCTTCAGATGCTGATTCTCGGCAAATCGAAGTCTCCTTTGAAAACATCCCTCCCAATGGAGAAATTGCCTGAAGTTATATCTGGCAAGCTTTCCATTATGGTACTTATGATACCGATGATTTGGGAAATACTACTTCTGCTTTAATTTAGCAAATTACTGAAGATGAGATTGTTGTACCAGGAAGCTATCAGTGTAAGAAGCTATCAGTGTAAATAGTATAGCAGTCAATTAGTCATAGCAGATAGATTTTATCCTAGTTCTAAATTATATTCATAATGTGGGCATCAACAGAAAATGCCATTGCACCTGAGAACTTAATAAATTTTAAATATTATAAGCTCACGGGGTGACAAGCACTTCAAAAACATTTTTAGATAGGGGTTTAAAGGCTATAGGTGAGTGTTAAAATTTGAGAGAATTTGTGAAGATAATCATCATTATTGGTGAGGGTGATGGGTTCGCGATCGCGAACCCACACCATCACAGTAAGTTGATTGATTTTTCAATTAAATTGTGCTCAGAACATTTATGTAAGCCAATTAAAATTTTTTTTTTAATAATCAGATGAATGGGATGAATGGTAAGAGGTTTCGGGTAAATAATTAAATATTATTTAACATTGACAGATTTGAAGAGTTAAAAAAAACTAGAGAAAGAAAATCTTAAAAAAAATAACAATTAAGGAAAAACAAAATTTAAGAGCTGAGAAAATTAGATATTGGTGTGAAGACGTTTGCGTAGCATTCCGTAGGAAAACAAGAATTGGCCTGAAAACTATCACTGGTAAATTATGAACAGGAATGGGTATTAAACCCATAGGGAAATACCAATGGCTGTTTAAGTATTTGTGGCTTTATGGTTTGATAGAACCTAAAACAGGAGAGAGTTTTTTCTATGAATTTAGCCCTAAACGACACAGTGTGTATGGAAAAATATTTGGAGTTGTTTGCCGAAAAATATCCTGATGATTTACATATTATTCAATTAGACAATAGGCCTCTACATCAAAGTTTAAATATGTCAATTCCTGAGAACATAATTTTTTTATTTCAACCTCCTTACTCTCCAGAATTAAACCCTATCGAAAGATTATGGTTAGAAATAAAAAGAAAATTAAAATGGGAAATATTTGAGAATTTAGAGCAGCTCAGGAAAAGGTAGACATCTATAATTACAGGATTAACTTCACAAACAATAGAATCTCTAGGGGGATGGGATGTCATTTTAAAGGCTTTATTAAAGGCTGGAATTTCATCCCTAATTTACTCCTAGGTTTGACATCTTAGTGCATAGTTTATGTCTACAGTCACCTAGTTGATATCTGGCATATATTCTTAAGTTTCAGCCTTTTTTTTCGATTTTCGTAATCTACTTCCCTATTCCTTATTTTGTGACTGTAGTAATGTTCAATTGCATTTATCTGACTATTTTCTAGCCATTAAAGTTCTGCAAGTTTTCCATCGCAATTCATAAATTTTTTCCTGAACAACCTGATTAATCAGCAATTGAAACCTCTCCTGACTCTATAGCAAGGATGGGTAGTTTTTGTATGGTTATTTTGGTTTTTGGTAGTTAAGCGATCGCCACAGAGTATTTGCGATCGCTTAATAATTTTATACCTATTCTATTGTAACAATATTTTTTGAAATTGGTATTAAAAATCTTTGTATATGTTTTCGACGACTTTCATATGTGATCGCTAAAGGAAAACAACCAGAAATGCCTTTCTATTTTGACAGTTTTCTGTACCGTTAATCACCAAACTAAAATTTTTAAAGCTTGGACTTGAGTATCACTCCAGGATTGTTTAAAATATGACTCATACAATGATAAAAATTGCATTTGGTTGGTCTATTTATGTAAGTGGATCGACTTTTTCTAACATAAAATGTGAGTGATGGCTACCATCAACAATTGAGATAAAAATCAACTTGAATTGGGGGAGAAGGGATTGGTAGGCTCCACGTGCCAACCCCTTCTCTAAAAATGATGATCATTATTATTGAGGAAAAATCCAGATTTTATACAGAGGTATAATCATTGAAACTATTGCCCCACAATAGTTTTGAGGTGCTTGTCACCCCCTGAGATAAAAAGGTGAGTTACTGGTGTGGGTACGGGGCGTATAAACTGCGCGGGAGACCCACGCAGACAGACCCTCATGAGTCGAGATTAGGCTTAATCACATTATGGGCAAGAAAACTGACATCTAGAGGAGTCCAACCTGTAGCAATAGAGCAATGGTGCTTCGATTATCTCTGGTTATATGGCTTCGTCGAGCCTGAAACTGGAGAAAGCTTTTTTGCAGAATTTTCTCATGTAGATGGGGTTTGCTTTCAGCAGTACCTGAAGTGGTTTGCTCAAAACTATCCAGCCGAACTACATATAATTCAACTAGATAATGGACGGTTACATACTTGGTCAAAATTAGAAATTCCTGAGAATGTTATCCTTTTATTTCAACCTCCCTACAGTCCACAAGTTAATCCGATTGAAAAATTATGCAAAGAAATTAAAAAGCAATTGAAGTGGGAACTGTTTGAGAACCTCGACAGTTTAAGGAATCTACTATCTCAAGTCTTACAGTAGTTAACTCCACAAACCATTAAATCCGTGACGGGATGGGACTTTATTTTAGAAGCTTTATCTGTAGCATAATTTTTCGTATTTCATATTACAATCAATTAAGGTATACTTATAATTTGTCAAACTACTCATAAAGTGATGAAGTGATGACACAATCCTCTTTATTTGAGAAACTAAAACACCCTAACCCTCACTTGCGTGATCGAGCAATGTGGGAAATAGTCGAAACTTGTGATGAAACTACCATTCCTAACTTGATGGAAGTTTTGGCAGAAGAAGATACCGTCTATCGACGGGCAGCAGTTAAGGCACTCGGAGCGATCGGGACAGATACTGTGCCATTTTTAGTCGATTCGTTGCTCAACAGTGATAATTCAACAATTAGGAGCAGTTGTGCTAAAGCTCTAGCTCAGGTAGCTATTAACTATAAGAATGTTCCTTTCCCATCTGAAGGAATTGAAGGCCTAAAAAAAGGACTCAGCGATACCAATCCCGTTGTTCATATTGCCTCAGCAATGGCTTTAGGAGTCATTGGTGTGCCTGCTTTAGATAGCTTGTTGGAAGTCCTAGATGGAACTGATAACTTGGGCTTGGCAGTGGCAATTCTCAATGCTGTTAGCTCTATTAATGACGAACGCTCTAAAGCAGTCTTAACCAAATTAGCCAATGATACCTCTGCTGACACCTATGTACGGGAGACAGCCATCAGTGCTTTATCCCGCTTGGATATGTTGAATTTCAAACCTAACCGAAGTTAAAAAGGCTAAAGCTACTGTGCTTCAGCCAATTTAAGCTTACTTAATATTTAGCTATTCCCAATCAATAGTTTTCTGATGATTGTCTGCTTCATAAAAATGATACAAAACGTCATAAACAGTGACGAATTGATGTTTACTTCCTGCTTCTTACGGAACTGTCGGCAGCACTCCGTCCACAGGCATTAACGGTCAAGCCGACCGCACCTCTTGAGTGCGTCTTAATATATCGTTATTCTTTGATTAAGTCAATGCTCTCTAGTTGAGTAATTGCCAATTTAATAATCTGCTTGATATTTGCTTTTGATTCCTGTTCCCATGCTGTTTGTAACGGAACTAAAGCACTATGGGAACGAATTTTCATCAAAGATAGAGCTGCTGCCTTACGAGTTTCACCGCTAGTAGGATGATTCAGTAACTCTATCAAATAGGGAACTGCTGGTTTGTGAGCTAAATTTCCCAGGACAGCTGCTGCTTCAGTGCGTACTATTTCAGATGAATCTCTTAGGGCAGTCAGTAAAATATTCAGAGCCTCTTGTTCCCCTGAATCTTGGGCAATTTTGGCGATCGCCCCTACTACAGCAGACCTAATTGCCACCTTTTCAGAATTAATTTCCCGATACAAATGCTCTTTTGCTTCAGGTCCAATAAATGCCAAAGCCCAAGCTGCATGACCTTTAGTGCTTTCTGGATATTCTGTAGACCCTAAAATTTCTAACAAAACAGGGGCAGCAGATTCCCCTATCCGAGCGAGAGCGCCAACTGACGATCCTTTAACCACTGTATCTTCATCATTAAGTAGGGCATGGACTAGGGGAGAAACTGTATCTGGATCGGCAATTAAAGTCAAAGTTTTGGCACTAGCTCGTCGCACAACAGGATTAGAGTGATTCAGGAGAGCTTCAGTTAAGAAAGGAGTAGCTGGTTTGCCAATTTGTCCAAGAGTCTCAGCAAAGCCCAAGCGGACCATTCCCCGCGAATCGCCCAAGCATTCTACCATAAGTTTTAACCTTTGGCGATCATTTGTGTCAAAAGTTTTTTGGATTGCTTCTTGCCTAGTTTCTGCTAGAAAAGTATCTATTTCTTCTGGAGACAAAGTATTTTGGACTGCTTCTTGTCTAGGTTCTGCTAAAAAAGTATCTGTTTGTTCTGGAGACATGGAAAAACTATAATAATTATTACAACTCAATAATTAAAATATACTAAAAAACCCCCATAGCAATATCAGGAAGTTCATCAGAAAAATCTTGGAGCTTATCAAATTTTAACAGACCGCTAGTTGACCCCCAGGCTTTTTCGTGAGTATTTACATCATACCCTGTATCTCTGCTAATCCATGTGTTTTGAGTAACTTCCACTTCGCTCACTTAAGTCATTGAACCATCCGACGAGGAATTAAACACTTATTAGCTGGTTCAACTTCCCCTACAAATTTATCTCCTTAACGTTTGAAAATAATCGTACACCCTTCATGCAGTTCAATACAATCAGAAGTAACAGTTGCCAGAATTTCTAAATCTTGTCCTGCCCCTGTATGCAAATCTGGGTCTTTTAGGGCATAATTTTCAACCCTAACATTATCTCCTTGAGGTATAATTCTTTGTACATTTTGATGATGAGGATGCCAAGGATTATGATCGTATATTTGCTCACAGTAAAAACCTATCCCGCCAAAAAAAATCGTAAGGTAGGGGACGGAAAAAGATGCGAATTGGTTCTTCGACAATTTTGCTCATCGCTCTTTATCGTAAAACAGGATTTTTATTTTTTAGTTGTTGATATATATCTGTAGTTACCATAAATAATTGATGAATTAACTCAGTTGAGATAAAATTTCTCGCTTGGAGCTTTGGGCCTTAGCTTGAATTAGCCAAATGGTGTTTCTAATAGTTCAATCACTTTTTCTTCTGTTAATCCTGGAAATAAGTTAAGAAAGGGACTGTTCATTGTTAAGAATTGAATAATTTTACATTTCTTCCCATAAATAATGCATTTGGCCTGTTCTGTTGATTAATCCTAATCGGTGGCACCAGCATCCCGAAGTATCTGTTCCATTTCTTTTAAATTAAGTTTTTGGGTATATTTTAAAGGAGTATAACCCCAATCATTTACTGCATTGACATCTGCCCCTTTCTTCAACAAGACCTTGACTACTTCTTGGTAGTTGCGTGATACTGCCCTCATTAAACAAGTTGCATTTTCCTTGTCTTTTACATTGACATCAGCACCTTGCTCGATTAAAGATTGGACTAATTCTAAATTACCCTTCTTACTTGCTTCTAAGAGGGATTCATTAACGTCACTCATAAGTTTTCACAATCAAAATCAGTATTTACAATAAAAATGAGCAAGGGATCTATGCCCGTTAGTTAGACTACTTAGTCCAACAATCAGTCATAGAATACCTTACCCGATTAAGATTCGTTATTTTATTGTCATTTGAGACCAACCTATTACTAGGACATAGCATTAATAACGTAATCTAGGTAAGCAGTTAATTCAGTTGCTGCTTGACCAGACATATCACGACCAGGACAAACGCGATCGCGGATTTTAGCTAAACCTGTCACATAAGTATCAGTGCTAATTCCTAATGATTTATAAACTTCACGAGCACCTGCAATACCCCATTCGTCAACTGGACCTGTACCACCAACAACTAAACAATAGTTTATTAGACGTAAGTAGTGAACGATATCACGCTTACACTTAGATTTTTGTACATCTTCACCAATATCTTTACCACTTCCATTGGGGTACTTGGCATAAATTGCGTCAACAGCTTCTTGAGCAACAGCATCATAGTTAGCAGCTAATTTTTCTGCTGCTTCCAAACGAGCTGCTCCACGTTGTAAACTACCTTGAACTGACTCTAAGTCAGAACTACTAGGATAACGACCACCTAAATCAGCAGATGCAATAGCTGTGGTTACAACTGATTTCATTATTGAGATTCTCCTTAAAATTGATAAAGCAAAAAAAAATGGATTAATGTATGAACGGAAAATTATTTGGTTCTAGCTAATAGCTGCAACAACAGCATCAAAGTAACCAGACACTTCAGAAGCTAAAGAAGCACACGCGCCATCTTGTTCAGTTACATTCATTTTGCGTTGAGAAGCTGTATTGCTAACAAAAGCTACTGCTGCTGCTTTCATAATTCCCACTGCACGAGCTGCACTTCCTGCTGGTACACCTAATGCTGCATAAGTTTCTTTCAAGCCATTTAAACAACGGTCATTGAGTACGGAAGCATCACCTGCTAAAAGAGCATAGCAGATATAGCGAAGAATGATATCACCGTCACGCAAGCAAGCTGCCATTTTGCGGGTAGTATAAACACCGCCACCAGGTTCAGTTAAACCAGGACTTTCACAACAGATACCTGAAACAGCATCACTCACGATACAGCTTGAATTACTAGCAATAAAGTTTACTGCATCAAGACGTTTGTTTCCATCTGCGATAAAAGATTTGAGTCCTTCTAGGTCAGCACCACCAATGAAACCATCCTTCTTGCTGTTTGCCTCAACTACAGCTTTGGAAAATGCATCAAGCATCTTTAAATCTCCTGATTTGAATATTTTTTTCTTAGTCCCTTATTTTTGAGGGATTAATTCTAGGTTAGATTAATTTAACCGTTCGGAAACAATAATAAAGGGTAAAGTTCCATTTTGTCTTTGATTATGATCAACTAATTAATGTTTTGTAACAAAATTAACTATTGTGACAATTTGTTTCTCATAAACCATCCATCATAGTATGATGCGTTATAAACTTAAAACTAGCTAGAAAGCGAGAGTTAGCCATGAATTAAAACCAATGGTTGTCAAGCGCGACGGGTTTTAAGCCGTCATTATTCTTAACAATAAGAGTCCAATTTTTATGTTAATCCAAAATTTAAAAAGTGAGGTGGTGCAAATTGTATGGATGTCAGCAACACTTAATTAATCAATCCCCTGACGTGATGGCAGTTCTTGAGTATATCTGTTCAGAAGCCAATAAACTAACAAATTGTGGAATTTACTATTGCCGTCAAATGCTCTTCAAAGCCGGGAAATTTTTAACAAGAGGTGCATTGGACAAGGAATTGAAAAGCAACATTCATTTTCAAGCAATGCGCTCAGCTTGCGCTCAACAGACATTGCATAGTGTAATTGAATCTTTTTATTCCTATGGGAAATTATTGAAGCTATACAGGGAGGAAAAATTACACTTTAGACCAAAGCCACCCAGTTATCGAAAAAAAGGCGGGATGGAAATAGTAACATATCCGGCTCAATGGGTCAAATTGATTGATGGACAATTAAAATTTACCCTCGGAAATCAGGTAAAAGCATGGTTTGGAATTGACCATTTTTTCTTACCCATGCCCTCAAATCTGGAATTTAACTCAATTAAAGAGTATCGAATCCTTCCCAGAAATAGATGTTTTTACATTGAATTTGTTTATAACCAACAAGAAATTAAACCTGTGGAAGACAATGGTAATGTATTAGGGATTGACCCTGGATTAAATAACTGGATAACTGGAGTTTCTAATACAGGAAAATCATTCATTATTGACGGGAAAAAGGTCAAGTCTCAGAACCAGTGGTACAACAAACAAGTTGCCAAACTCAAGATGGGAAAGTCGCAAGGATACTGGGATGATGCACTGGCAGAGATAACAGAAAAGCGCAACCGTCAAATGAGAGACAACATTAATAAGGCTGCAAGATTCATTGTTAATTGGTGTCTTGCTAATAACATTGCAAATATTGTTTTTGGTTGGAATCCATTCAACAAAGATGGTATTAACATTGGCAAAAAGAACAATCAGGAATTTGTCCAAATTCCTACAGCTAAGTTGAAAGATAGAATATTCCAACTCTCTCAACAATATGGGATTAACTTGATCGAGACAGAAGAGAGTTACACTTCTCAAGCTAGTTTTTTAGATAATGATTTTCTACCAAAATATGGTGAAAAACCCAAGAGGTGGAAAGCATCAGGAAAGCGGGTTAAAAGGGGTTTATATCAATCTTCTGATGGTAGTTTAATTAATGCTGATTGTAACGGCGCGTCTAATATTATGAGAAAGGTAAGGACACAGTTAAATTTAGATTTAACCAAGGTCTGTAAGGTAGTTTTGACTCTGCCAAAACGGTATTTTTTGGATTCTCTTTCAAAAAAATATCGTAAGCGTTGTGAGGGCGGTTTCAACCCACTCACAGCATCCGCTTAGAATCCTCGTCTCGTGATTAGCGGGGAGAAGTCAATCTGAATTAGTCATTACACCAATTTCTTTAAATTTTCAAAAAACCATAATTAAGGAGAAAAATATGGGCAATTTAGCCTTATCAGCAACTCTAGGATTAGATGCTTTTGAAGTTGATCCATTAGAGTTGCGTTCTAATTATACAGAAGACGACTTGCAAACTGTGATTCGAGCAGTCTATAAACAGGTGTTAGGGAACGAATATATAATGGAAAGCCAACGTCTCGATAGCCCAGAAGCTCTATTGAGAGATGGATCTATTAATGTACGTGAGTTTGTCAGAATTGTGGCCAAATCACCTTTATACCAGTCTCTATTCTTTCATAGTTCTTCCCAGTATCGGTTTATCGAACTCAACTTTAAACACCTTTTAGGTCGTCCACCTCTAGATCAGTCGGGAATTGATGAACACGTTTTAATATATTCTGAGCAGGGATATGATGCAGATATAGATTCTTACCTTGATAGTAATGAGTATATTGAAAGTTTTGGGGAAGATATTGTTCCTTATCCTCGTAGCATTGCCTCTCAAACCGGAATAAAAACAGAAGGCTTTAATCGGATGTTTTCTTTATTACGAGGACCTGCTACAAGCGATCGCGATAATACTGCTAAGTTAATTTCCTCTTTAGCAGCTAATTTAGCAACTCCAATTAAAGCACCAGCAGTTGGTAACGGAGCAGCTTCTGATAGTACAAGCAAGCGTTATCGGGTTCAATTTTCTACAGCGACAACTAATGCTCTCTTAAATCATTTAAGTAAGCAGGAATGGACTGTTGATTTTAGTCAGTTGTCTCCCACATTTAAACGAATTCATGAACAAGGTGGTAAGATTCTCAGTATCACTGAGTTAGTGTAACGTTTTTTCTTTACTATTCAGGACTTACGCATGAGATGCTAAAAATTAGGATTTGAGATTGCGACCCATAGGGAAGCAATGATGAAAATACGTTTTAATGTGTAAGTCCTACTATTCTTAAACCAATCATATCAGGAGGAATTTATGGGCAATTTAGATATGTCAGCAACTCTAGGATTGGATTACTTTGAAGTTAGTCCCCTAGAATTGCGTCCCAATTATACTGAGGAAGATTTACAAACGGTCATTCGTGCAGTATACAAGCAGGTACTAGGAAACCAATATATAATGGACAGCCAACGTCTTGATAGTGCAGAATCAATTTTAAGAAATGGCTCAATTACTGTTCGTAGCTTTGTCAGGATGGTGGCACAATCTTCTTTATATCAGTCTTTATTCTTTCATAGTTCTTCCCAGTATCGGTTTATCGAACTGAATTTCAAACACTTATTAGGTCGTGCCCCTCAAGATCAATCTGAAATTGATGAGCACGTCAGAATTTATAACGAAGAGGGATACGAAGCAGAGATTGATAGTTACCTTGATAGTAATGAGTATATTGAAAGTTTTGGGGAAAATATGGTTCCTTATCCTCGTAGCATTGCCTCTCAACCCGGAATAAAAATAGAAGGCTTTAATCGGATGTTTTCTTTATTACGAGGCTCTGCTACAAGCGATAGCAGTAATACTGCCAAGTTAATTACTTCTGTCGCTGGGAATTTAGCAACTCCCATTAAACCACCTAGTATGGGTAATGGTGCAGCTTATGATAATACATCTAAATCTTTCCTAATTGAGTTTGACGCCCGTACTGCTGATGCAAGGCTAAATCGTCGTGGGAAAAGACAAACAACTGTTCCCTATTCTCAAATGAACGACACTGTTCGCAATATTCATAAAAGTGGTGGCACAATTACTAAGATCACTGAGGTGGCTTAAAATCAAAGATATAGCAGTTCTTTAACATAAGAAGTATCGTTTTATATCCCCCCCTGCCCCGCTTTGTAAGCTATCCCTTATAAGGAACTCCTGAAAACCTTGTGGGGAGGGTGGGAGGTGTGGGGAGTATGGGAAGTAAGAATCTTGTCTTCATTTCTCAAAAAAATGTATTTTGCAATACACTTTTCTTCCGAAAAAGCCTCTCCCAAACTTATACATAACTTATCTGTTTTGTCAAGTTTTATGTTAAGTCAAAGATGTGGGTAATGGATAGCTTTGTAAGGGGGGAGCCTTCAAAGTCTCCCTTTCTAAGCTATGCTTTATAAGCAAAATTCTTTACAAAAGTGGATAATGGCTATTATCAAAAGCTTACGAGCATTTTGTTTGTTTTACTAATTTGACAAATTGACTAACTTGTGTACTCCTAAAAGTTGTTTTTTGTCATTGCGATCGCAACGACACTAGGAGCTGTCAGAATGTAATACATCAAATGATATTTTTGTCAAGTTTTATGTTAAGAAATATGTTTATAAAGCATAGCTTTCTAAGGGGGATTTAGGGGGATTATAAATGTACTTCATAACTGTGGGAATTCCTGCTATAGTAGTCAGTAACAAGCAAAATAATTGCTGTTCTGGCTATTATAGTTTTTTGATATTTGCCGATCAATTTTTCATTCAACTTAAATTTTTGTGAGAGGTATTTAAAATGACACAAATGACAACTATTGGAACTCCCCAAATTAGTAATTATGATGATCGCATTGTTGAAATTGAGGTGACAGGAGTCTGTCGTCAAGATGTTAAACGGGTGAGTTCTTACAAAAAGAAAGTCGCTCATAGTCGCATGAATGAAGCAATGCGAGAGATTTATTCCCTAGGAGGAAAAATTGTAGGGGTTACAGTGTTAGGCGAATCATAAGCAAATAACCAGCAATAAGTACAAGTGCCAATGGTACGGTTCTGAAGCTATGGGTAGTTGATAGATTTTTTCCATCATCAAAAACTTGCTTTGAGTCTGGTCATGTCCAAGATATGCCGTTAAGCCTGAGAACTTATGATTGCCCTGACTGTGACTTGTCAATAGATCGAGATTTAAACGCAAGTATAAATTTGAGAGAGCGAGTGCGTAATTCTGAGCTTTCCATTTCCTCCCGAAAGGCTTTGCCAACAGAATCCAAGACGCACTCAAGAAATGCGGTCGGCTCGACCGTCAATGCCTGTGGATGAGTAACTGCCGACGGCCGTAGGGACGTTGCATGCAACGTCCGTACAGCAGGAAGTAAACGTCAATTTATCACGTTATGTGACGCTTTGTATCAGTTTTATAGAGCAGGAAAGGTTGTAGGCGTTACAGTGTTAGGCCAATGATCAGCAAATAACCAGCCAGTTGAAACTGACGTCTAAAGTTAAGACGACGGAAGAAAAAAGAGCCTTAAAAATAGGTAAATTGACTTCTGAAAACCTAAGACGCATTTAAAATGCGTCTTAGCTTAATTAACCCCAACTTATGAAGATATATGATCAACAATACTTTATTTCGCCCTTCTGTAATCAGAGCTGCTCGACAAAAATTCAATCCTGAAGGTTTTGATTTAGCAAAAGCTATAAAAAGAAGAAAAATTGCTTTAAATGCTCCTCCGCCTCCTGAAAAGAAAGAACCTGGTGAAAGTCATATCAATGCTTTTTCAGATTATCAACCAATAGAATTAATCGAACCCAGTTCTGAAGCAGAACGAGAGCTTGTCATTGAAGCAACTTATAAACAGGTGTTTGGTAATGCTCATCTGATGGAGAGTGAGAGATTCCCCCAAATTGAATCTCAACTCCGACGTGGTCAAATCACTGTGCTGGAATTTGTACGTCAGTTAGCTAAATCCGATCGATATCGAGTCTTGTTCTTTGAGAGATGCACTAATTTAAGAGCAATTGAATTAAATTTTAAACATTTGCTGGGCCGCGCTCCCGAAAATTACGAGGAAATCTCTCAACATATTAAGATTTTGGCAGAAGGTGGTTTTGCAGCAGAAATTGATTCCTACCTGGATAGTGATGAATATTGTCAAAGTTTTGGGGAAAATATAGTTCCTTACTATAGAGGATATCAAACTCAAACTGGCAAAAATTTAGCTGGATATACTCATTCCTTCCAATTGTTGCGCGGTGCTTCTAGTAGCGATAAATCAATTTTGAGCAACACTTCACCTCAATTACAAGAAGCGCTGATTGGTGATAAACCTACTAAAATTGAACCTCTTTCCAGAGATCTAGCGCCAAAACCAAGAAAATCCCCTGTAAAATCAGTAGAATATAAATTCACAGACCTCGAAATTAGTGGCTATAAGTATAAATCACCAGAGTATTTAGCGACTCCTGTTTCACCCAATACTTGGTTGCAACAGTATAAAGCTAGTGAAGCTGCTGCTACTTTTCCTGCTGCTAGAGAAAGTCAACCAGTTAAATTATTTGATGGTGCTTCTGGCGAAGAACTGGAGATAGTTATCCGAGCAGCTTATAAGCAAGTTTTTGGCAATGTCCATCTGATGGAAAGTCAGAGATTACTCACTGCTGAATCAAAATTAAAAGATGGACAATTCACTGTTAAAGATTTTATTCGGGAGTTGGCACAATCAGATTTATATCGCTCCTTATTTTTTGAGACTTGCGCTAATGTCAGAGCCATAGAATTAAACTTTAAGCATTTGCTTGGTCGGGCTCCAGATAGTTTCCAAGAAGTATCCGAACATATTGCTATCTTAGCTGAAGGGGGCTTGGCTGCAGAAATTGATTCTTATCTTGATAGTCAAGAATACGAGGAGAATTTTGGTAAGGATACTGTTCCTTATTACGTCAGCTACGCGACACAAACTGGCAAAAATGTAGCTGGATATAATCGTATTTTCCAATTAATTAAAGGTCAAAGTAGTAGCGATCGCTCTATTTCATCCTCTATTGAATCTAGTAAGCGTTCTCAACTAGAGCAGTCTTTACTAAAAGATGAAATTAAGAAACCAATAGTTTTCAATCCCGAAGGGTTTAACTTAGCCAAAGAATTAGGTGTTGGTATTTACCAACCGGATTCTCCGACACCTGCAATCAGCGATCCCTATATCAAGGCTTTTGCTGATAGTAAACCGACAGAATTATTTACTGGAGATTCCGTTGGCAACCAACAGCTTGTAATTGAAGCAGCTTATAAGCAAGTTTTTGGTAATGCTCATCTGATGGAGAGCGAGAGATTACCGCAAATTGAATCTCAACTTTCTAGTGGTCAAATCACTGTGAGAGAATTTGTCCGTCAATTAGCTAAATCTGACCGATACCGTGCCTTATTCTTTGAGAAATATTCAAATTTAAGAACAATAGAATTAAACTTCAAACATTTGCTAGGTCGTGCCCCTGCAAATTACGCGGAAATCTCCGAGCATATCAAAATCTTGACAGAAAAAGGTTTTGCTGCAGAAATTGATTCCTATATTAATAGTGATGAATATACTCAAACTTTTGGAGAGAATATAGTTCCTTATTATCGGGGATATGAAACTCAAACTGGTAAAAATCTGACAGGATTTACCCATTCCTTCCAATTGTTGCGTGGCGCTTCTAGTAGCGATAAATCAATTTCCACAAATACTTATGCTAAATTAGACCGAGCAGTACTGAGCGATCGCTCTAATCAAATTACAGACTTTTCTGTAGATGTCAATGCTAACGATCTAATTAGCCAAAGTGTCGAGTCTCAAACAATACCACCTAGTGAGTATCCTGTTTATAGTGGAACATCTGTAAGTCAAAGATCTTTTATCTCCCAAAACGTATATAAAGAAGTAAATGCTGCTCCGATTAAGTTTAAGTTTGTTCCTAAGAGTTCATTTGAAAATGTAGACTTAGCCATTCGAGCTTTGTATAAACAGGTTTTGGGTAACGCTTATGTTATGGAAAGTGAACGATTAACTGTTGCTGAATCTCAATTAAAAAATGGTGATATTACTGTTCGTGGATTTGTACGTTGTTTAGCCAAATCAGAATTGTATAAATCTCGATTTATTGATAATTGTCCCCGTTATCGTTCCCATGAATTAAATTTCAAGCATATTCTTGGCCGCGCTCCCGACAGTTATGAAGAAACTGTCTATCACAGTCATATCCTAGATAATCAAGGTTATGAAGCTGATATTGATTCTTACATTGATAGTAAAGAATATGAAGAAGCTTTTGGGGAACATATAGTCCCTTACTATCGAGGGAATCAAACTCAAACAGGTAAGAGCTTACAGGGATATACCTATATGTTCGAGATGTTTGAGAGTCTCTCTACAAGTGATCAAGCTAGTTTGAGTGGAAATCAATCTAGATTACAAAATCAGCTAATGTCTAACAATCCTAATATTCTTCAATCTGTTAATGATAGTCAACCGATTACTGATACCGTTGAGTTAGTTAGAAAAGTCCTGAATCTTATTTAATTAATAGGTTGAAGAATTAGCATCTGTGATAGAATACAGATTAAACTTAAGTAAAAATAAGGAGATTAATTAAAATGTCTGAATCTGAAGGAGTCTTTTTTGTAAATGCTCTGATTATTACGTTTCTTCTACTCTTAGGAATTTACATGATTAAAACTCCCGAGGAAAGAGCGAAGTAACTCGGTGAAACCCAAAAAAAGAGCCTGTCTAACGATTTTTTTGACTAACCTATTTGGATATAGCCTAGTAGTCGTAGGGAAACTCATCTTGGCCATGAGTCCCTACTGACTTGATTAGACTTAGGAATTAGAGCAAAATAAAACTGGATAAAATTAATTACGCTCCAGGGGTTGGAGTGGCAGAACCCAGAATTTCCCGGTCTTATTTAATTTCCATTCCTTAGCCAGAAACAAAGAAAGCAATTAATTCTGGTCTATTCTAGAATTAAATGTCAGACTGTATTTTGTCACAGAAATTATTGTAAATTGTCTTTTTTATATCTATATTGAATAATGGTTCAAACTTTACCTAACCGAGTGAAAAAATCTAATAATAATCAAGTCAAGGTTTCAGTACAGGATCGAGAAAAAACCTTAACTGAAAAATACCGCGATAGTTTTCCTGACACTCCTCCTGTAACATTTAATAGTGATTCTACTTCCCAAGAAAATGTGGAATTAGTTATTAGAGCTGCTTACAAACAAGTTTTTGGTAATGCTCATCTGATGGAAAGTGAGCGATCGAGAGAAATTGAATCTGAGATGCGCAATGGTCAGATAACAGTCAGCGATTTTATCAGAAAATTAGGAAAATCTGAGCGATATAAAGCATTATTCTGGGAAAAATGCCCTAACGTAACTACTATAGAGTGGAATTTTAAACATTTACTGGGTCGCGCTCCCGAAAGCCAGGATGAAATTGCTCAACATATCAAAATCTTGACAGAAGATGGTTTTGAAGCAGAAATTGATTCTTATATTGATAGCGAGGAATATATCCAAAACTTTGGAGACGATCAAGTACCTTACTTCCGAGGTTACTCCTCCCAAACTGGCAGGAATGTAGTAGTTTTTACTCACTCATTCCCATTATCAGGAGTTGCTTGTAGTAGTGATAAGTCAACTTTGGAATATACTAGCCCCAAATTACAAACTAATCTGATCCAAAATAATCCTAGTAGTATTCCTCCTCTTCGCCCTATTCCTGACTCATATCCCGAATCTCTAGTTTTACCTCCTGAAACAAATATTTCTTCTGAGTTCAGGATGATGGCAAAAGACTTACTTTACAATTTTGCCCTCTCTAACCTTAACGCGCTCAATCCTCCTAGTCTTCAATATTCAGTCATTAGTCCCAAAAAAGTTCCTCAAAGATCGTCTTTTGTTGAGCCGAAGAGTAAGGATAAATCTGTAGATGTAGAAACTTCTACAGAAAATGTATCAGATATCTCTGATAATTCACCTGAAGACACTATAAGGTTGTTAAATCTTAATTTCGAGAGAGGTTTATTGGCCAAAGATTACTCAACTTCTCAAAATTCATCTTCTGCTCCTCGACCCAATCGCCGTCCAGGATCGAACCTGAAGAAATTTATTGAGATGGCTCGTAATATACCCGCTCGTTTTCTAGATAAGTAGGGTTTGCTGAAAAAGTCTTTTTTAAGGAGTAGGGGACCCACCCCTAACCCCTCCGGTGGAGGGGAAAAGGGGAGTAGGGGAGTAGGGGAGAATTTTTTTGCCCAGCTCTCGCCCACAATAAGCTCCTTTTTGAGAATAAAGAGCTGAAAACCAGGTATTTTTTTAAGATCTAAAAACTCTAAAACCTTTACCTGTAAATGCTTTGAGATTTATTCAGCAAGCCCTAAGTAATAGCTGAGGAGTCATTTCAATTATTAGTTATCAGTACCTCTGGCTGTTTGCGCAGCATTCCGTAGGAAACCCAGAGGCTTGAAATACTGAAGTTCATTTTCTCTTGGTCGATTGGATATGGCGAGGAAACCTCGCCATCCCTCGACCGCTTTTTCATCCCCTTAAAAGGGGAGGCTTGAGACCTTATTTTTTGGTCAATGAAATACGGCCTTATTAAAACTAACAGGACTTACGCACTAGGAACAAGTTTTGGGCGTCTGAGATTGCTTCCTTCCACTCCGTTCCAGTGGCAATGACTTGACTTTAGTAATTATCCGGATTCTATATAATGTATAAAAATTAGGAAGAAATTTCCAACCCTGACGTTTCGTTAAAATGCGTAAGTCCTACTCAAAAACATTATTGAATTTGAGAAATAGCAATTTTAGCAACTTGTGAAATTCCAGGTCGATTATCCTCTAATTTAGCTTCTAAATAAGGTAAAGCTTCTTTTTCTCCTAATTTTCCTAATGCTAGAAAGGCTGCTTTTGATAATTCTAAATTAGATTCATCTAACAGAGGAATAAGTTTGGTTAATGCCAACGCTGGTGGTATTCTACTTAAAGCAGCGATCGCTTCCAGACGGACTTCAACATCTCGATCCTCAAGAGCAGAAAAGAGTACTTTCTCTAAATCTTTATCCCATCTACTTTCTGCTATCCTCCCTAAAGCTCCTACTACACAAATCCGAACATCTCTGTTATCTGATTGGTATGCTAACAATAATTCTTCAATCCCTTCTGCTCCAATAAATCCTAATGCCCAACTAGCTTGCCCCTTAGATGTACCAGGATAATCTCCTTCTATGATTTCTAATAAAGGTTTAACGGCCACAGCACCCATTTTTGCTAATGCTCCAGCGGATGAACTTTTGACTACTGTATCCTCATCATTTAATAGTGCATTAATTAAAGTGGGAATAGAATCTGGTTCCTGGATTTTAGCTAATCCTTTTCCTGCCGAGCGCCTCACAACGGGGTTGGGATGGTTAGCTAGTGCTTCTAACAAAAAAGGAGTTATTGGTTTGCCAATTTGACCAAAAGCCTCCACAAAACCTAATCGAATCATACCTCGCTTATCTGCCAATGCTTCTACCATTTTTTGCAATAGTTCAGAGTCTTGTGAGTCAAATGTTTTTTGAGCGAGTTGTTCGTTAATTTGTTCTAATAATTGTTCAATTTCTATAGGGTCTGGTAATTTCTCAGAAATATTGACCATGGAAAATTAATAATAAATAAATCAAGAATCTAATAATTTTACCATATCAGAATAATTGTGTTTTTGAGCCATGATCAATGCCGTCAAACCATTTTTTTCCTGAATATCTTTTCGAGCTTTATTTTCTAGCAACACTTGCACTGTGTCAGAATGATTATGGGCTACAGCCATCATTAAAGCAGTCCATCCTTGACCATCTTGGGCATTAATATTTGCTCCATATTCAAGAATAGTTTTAACTGTTGCAGTATGACCACAAGAGGCAGATGCTTGTAAAGCTGTAACACCATATTTATCGGCAGCATTAATATCTGCTTCTTGCTCAAGCAGAATTTTAACGGTTGCAGTTTCCCCTTGTCGAGCGGCCCACATCAAAGCTGTCCTACCAAAGAGGTTGTCTCTGGTATTGATATCATCAACTTGGACAAGCAAAGTTTGTACTAGATCAACTTGACCATTTTTAGCTGCTTCTATCAATTTATCACCAGAAGTGAGTAGAAAACTTCTGACTTTAGTTGCCGTGAAAAGTATATTGGTATTCATCTTTCCGTGTATAAGCTGTTAGTCTTTGTAACTAATCCTTTGAATTAACTGAGTTTTTGGTTAATATATTAAACAAACTTGATGCTCTAGATTTCATTGATGAGAAACAAATTAATAAAACTTCACTGATTAATACTGAGAACTTAAAAGTTAATTTTTATTACTTTTACGACTTAATTGGTTGACAAACTTACAGAAAATATTAAATTAATAGGCAACTCCTGTTGTTTTGACTAAGGGAGTATCAAATATCTTGATTTTTGACAAAAATACAACATCCTCAAAAAAATAACTTGGAGGGTTTTTATGAAGACACAGCCTGTGAATACGAGCTTGATGGAAATTAATCCAATACAGGATTATTCAGATCGTCCATCTTGTTTAAAAGCAATCTATCGACAACTATTTAAAGAAAACCGTAATTTCGATTTCTTTCACAATTCTACATTAGATTCATTATTTTTAGCAGGTGAATTAACAACCCGCGACATGATTTGTGAGTTGCTTTGTTCAGAAATGTATAGAGACTATATTTTGGGAGTTAACAGTAACTATCATTTTATTAGTCTTTGTTTTGAACGAGTTCTTGGCCGTCCGCCAGAACAGCAAGAAAAATATCAATGGAGTTCTTTTTTGGCAACAGAAGGACTCAGAGCTTTTGCCGAACAGTTGACAGGAAGTGATGAATATATAGCAGCTTTTGGCGACAATATTGTGCCAAGTCGTCGCTCTTTAAAGCTTTTTTCCAGCGATCAAAATCTTCCTGCTTTACCTAAAGAACAAAGTATTCAACGCTATGGCGGAGAGGGGAATATTAATCAGTATAGACCTCATTACTATGGGAGTATTCTCCGTTGGGAAAATGGGCAACCCCCCCGTCTTGTGCGTCAAATCTTTTCTGTTATAGCTGTTGCATTCGCAATTGAAGTTATTAGAATCTTTCTGATAGTTGCTATTGCCGCCTTCAAGACAGGTTCTTTTTAATATACCTGTTCTAAAAATATGTAAAATCTGCATAAGATTTCAGTTTGTCCTAATTTCAATTATTGTTTTAATCCAGAGAGAGAAATAACATGATTCATTTAATGACACTTGCTGCTGCTGTTCCCCATACCCCTGAGTGGAGTCCTATGGTTGGAATAGTAATGATTATTTGCAATATATTAGCGATCGCTATAGGTAAGTTCACTATGGCTACCCCTACTGCTGGGCCAGCATTACCTATGCCACAAATGTTTGGCGGAATGGGATATCCTGCTCTGTTAGCAACTACGAGTTTAGGCCATGTGATCGGATTTGGTGCTATTCTAGGATTGGCAAATATAGGGATTCTCTAATCTAGAGAAACGCGATTATGGTCTTCTACCAAGATTAATAAAAAAATATATTCAGGTGAAAAAGTAATGTAGAGATGTTCCACGGAATGTCTCTACAAAACTTTGGAATCCATCAAATTGTAGTAGTAGACAGATTTTTTCCATTTTCTAAGACTTGCTCTAGTTGTGGTTATGTAAAGGATATACCTTTGAACATCAGAACTTATGAGTGCCCAAAATGTGGTCTATCAATTGACCGAGACTTGAATGCCTCAATTAATTTAAGAAAGTGGGTGCTAATTGGCGAGGTCTCCTCAGAATGTAAGATGCACTCAAGAGATGCGATCAGCTTGACCGTTAATGCCTGTGGATGAGTAACCGCTGACGCCTCACAAGAAGCAGGAAGTAAACACTAAAATGTCACTATATAACGTTTTATAGAACCCCTAAGCGTATCTTCATAAATATCAAGTTTTTTTAGCTAGGAGACAGGAGACAGGAGACAGGAGACAGGAGGGAAGATGTGGGGAGAGATCATACAAAAAATTCAACACTCCTTCATATGATTTTTCCTCAAAATTGATGCGCGAAAAAACTTGACTACCATAATTATATAGATCTCAAATGGGTTCTATATCGTTTTTATGAAGCAGGTACATTCAGGATATGCTCTTATATCATGTCCGGATAAGAGCGTGATGAAAAAACCAAAACTATCACTTGCAGTACAAATCTTTTTATTCTTTCTACTCCCTACTCCCTACTCCCTACTCCCTTATTTATAACTGTTCAACCGGATATGATATTATACAGAATTAGAATTGCTTAGAATGCAATCTATCAATATTTATGAAGCAGTGCCAAAATTACTATTTCTAAAATCAAAATTAATTGCCTGTTGTTTGCTACTCCTACTTTGCAAGATAGCCTCGACTTTGGTAAATGTCCAAGAGTAGTCAATAAAAAACAACAAGAAAAATTATTCATGAAATCATTTATTTCAACTGTGATTAATGCTGCTGACATAGCAGGGCGTTTTCCTAACTACTCCGATCTAGAGTGCATTCGAGGCGGTCTACAACGTACTGATGCTCGTATAGAAGCAGCAGAAAAGCTAGCTACTCGTATTGATGCTGTGACAAAAGAAGCTAGTGAATGGGTATTTAGAAAGTACCCCGATCTTACCAAACCTGGCGGACCTTGTGATTCTCAAGTTAAGATCGAAAAATGTTATCGCGACCTAAGTCATTATCTGAGGCTAATTAACTATTGTCTGGTAGTAGGTAGTACTTCTCCTCTGGATGATTGGGCTATTACTGGCCAGCGCGAAGTTTGCCGCGCCCTCAATTTACCTACTGCGCCTTACGTTAGCGCACTTCAATATACACGCGATCGTGCTTGTTCCCCCAGAGATATGTCTCCCCAAGCTTTAGTAGAATTTTGGGTTTATCTAGATTATTTAATTGATTCCTTCTCGTAACCTACCTATATTCACGGAAGTCAGAAGTCAGAAGTTAGATTTGATAGGCTAAAAGCAATGTTACGAATAGTAAGAGCAATAAAAAGACTTCACAGGAGATGTCCCTTTGAAAAAAAAGATAATTTACGCCATAAAAAATGGTATTAAAGCCATTCCCATACGACTCCTGACTCCTGACTCCTAAGAAATACCCTAGATATTTGTAGCAAACATTTATCAATTTGGTATAATACCATTTCTCAAAAACTTTTCTACATTTTGTTGAGCAGGGGACCAACCCCTAACCCCTCCCAGGAGGGGAAATAGGGGGGTAGGGGAGTGGGGGAAAAGCAAACATAAGAATAATTAACATTAACTTTGCTGAAATTAGCATGCAAAGTGATTTTGCTTGTGCTAATTAGTTGACAACTGAAGTACTGCCCAAGTATAGCAATAATGCATGGGAATTGGTATAACACTGAAAGCTTTCAGTCTATGCTTCTGTCGCAAACTGCTGTACGATCTATTCAATAAACTAATTGTTGATTGTAATTAGCACTAGAGAAAATGGATAAGCGTTTTTTCAATTTATTTCCCGGATTAAGTGAAGAAAAAGCAATTGCTTTATTAGAAACACCACTCGAAGAATTAGAAGATAAGTCCGATCTTTATATTGCAGCAAGTCATTTAGTAAACTTTCCTAGCGAACGTTCAATCAATGTCTTAATCAAAACTCTACAAGATAAAAACCCAGTTCTAGAACATAAAATTGCTAGACGTAAAGCGATTGAAACATTGGGACGTTTAAATGCAACATCAGCACTACCTGCAATTAAAGCTTGCTTAGGTGACGAAGACTGTTACACTGTAGAAAATGCTGTCTGGGCAATTGGCGAAATAGGAACTGAAGATCTAGAAATTCTTGCAGAAATTGCTCAACTGTTGGAAAAACCTGGTCAAAGTTATCGTTTGATTATTCAGGTGTTGGGAAAATTTAACTATAAACCTGCAATAAATAAGATTCAACAATTTACAACATCTGATGACGAACCTATTGCTAGTGCAGCGATCGCTACTGTTTGCCGTTTAACAGGGGATTATTCCCAGATGACAAAAGTGGTGGAATTTTTAGAACACTCAAATGTTAATGCTAGACGGGGTTGTATTCAAGACCTAATCGATACTAAATATTATCCATCTATTCCTAATATTGCTAAATGCCCTGTTTCCATGGTTTTTCGTCTCCGAGGAATTAGACTCCTAGCAGGAACAGGCATTCCCACAGGTGAGATTAACTTTGCTGAAATCGAACCCTATTTAGATTTGGTCGTTCGTGACCATCCCAATGATTTAGAATTAGTCCATGAATATGACCAAACTCCTACTTTAGAGTTTGCGATTCAAGAATTATACAGTACAGATTTTGGTAGGTGTTATTTAGCTGGCAAAACCCTTTTAGAGACTTACCCAGAAGTTGCAGGTGTAGCGTTAATGGCAACTTTTGCAGAAAGTGCTCATAATGATTATGGCGCTCACTATCATGTAGTTAAACTTTTGGGTTGGCTGAAATATATTGATGCTTATGAGCTTTTGGTAGAAGCACTGCACAACACAGCACCTCAGTTTCAAAAATCTCGTGGTGCTGCTGCACTTGCTCTGGCTAATTTAGGAGATAAGAGGGTGATACCTTTACTTAGGGAGACTATTAGTAATACAAGAATTTTTGATTTGAAATATGCTTGTTTACTGGCATTAAAACAGTTAGGCGATCGTCAAGTTGCTAATTTAGTTGTTAATGACTCAGATTTATTGATTCAAGCTAAAGCTAAAAAATTGAGTTGAGAATAAATTTAGTTATTGTTATTGATTTTTGCTCCACCAAGCGTGAAATTCCTGGATTTTGTTATGCCTTGGGTTAATTAGCCATAATAAGTCGTGTTATTGTTAGGCGATCTCCTGAGGGTGTACTATTTGTTCCCTTATGGAATTGAAGTTTTATACGAAATACTAAAATTTTTGCTACAAATAACCACGGCTGTTTCCAGGAGTCAGTTAGGGGAGCCGTCGGATTGGCGACGTACAGTAGGAATAGCCTACATATGATTTATTACAGTAAAACTCTGTTTTTAGTCAAATCGACATTTCTGGGTCAAGTTTTTTAACCAGCTAAATTATTCGTAGCATTCTTTTTTATATTAGAGTTGTCGCTAAATAAGGGAAAAAAATTACTCTAACCTAGACAGAGCAATAATTCCCAGCATTTTTGCCATCCAATAGCTACAATCCTTACAGAACAAGGTTTTTGGGATTTTTTTTAAGTTATAAAGCGACAAATCTATTTCATATGAGAAATTTTTTCTCCCAAGGCCAGCCTTTCTAATATATACTTGTAGGCGCTAATTTGTAAGAAACATTGGTATCCTTTGATACTATGTGAGTTGATCGAGTAGAGAAAAAAATATGCAGATGCGTAAGTCTTTAACTGTTTTTTTTACTACAATAGCCGGACTTGTTCTCAGTGCTCCCAACGCGGATGCAGCAGAACTTTATGTTGGTAGCTTTAATAATGATTCAGTTCTTCGCTTCGATAGTAAAACAGGAGAGTTTATTGATACTTTCATCACTGAGGGTTCAGGAGGTTTAGACGGTCCCGTAGCACTAACTTTTAGCCCCAATGACAATAACCTTTATATAATTAGCTTTTTGAGTCGTAACGTTCTACGCTACGATGGCCAAACAGGAGTATTTCTTGATGAATTCATACCCACCGAAAGTGGAAATTTGTTTTTTCCTCAAGATTTAGTATTCGGCCCAGACACCAACTTATACCTCAGTAATACTGGTGCAGATAGTATTAATCAATATGACGGTGTAACAGGAGAATTCCTGGAAGAATTCATTCCTAATCCCAACGATACTACCCTTGTCAATGCTCCTTTTGGAGTCAGATTTGGGCCGGACGGTAAGTTTTATTTGAGCAGCACTTTCACTAATAGTCTATTGAGTTTTGACCCCACCACATCAACTTTGACAACATTAGCAACTATCGAGGAACCTGGTGCATTTCCTGGAGGAATTACTTTTGGTCCTGATGGTAATCTCTATATTGCTAATACTGGTATTAACTCTATTAGTCGTTATAATTTTGAAACCGAGAAAATTGAGCCTTTTGTCCTCAGTATCGATAGCCCAATTCAGCCCCTGTTTGGTCCTGATGGTAATCTGTATGTCAGCAGTAACTCCACAATAAAGGGGATAACTGTTGCCGGGAGTGTTTTCCGTTTTGATGGCCAAACAGGAGAAATTATTGATGAGTTTATCGCTGCTGGAACTGGGGGACTAGATGGAGCTGGATGGTTAGCTTTCTCAGAAGACAGTGTTTCAACACCAGAACCCTCTCTGAATCTTTTTAGCTCAGGAGTTTTACTTGGGTTGGGTTTGCTTGGACAAAAACTGCGACAAAAAAACGTTCCATGAAACTTCTCTACAAGGCTTTTAAAAAATGAATATTTAATTTCCACCAAATGTCTTTTTCTTCTGAAGTTATTGTTGGGTTGCGGGAGAACCTAACCAAACCTACTGGACTGTTTAATCTAAAATAGTGCGTTAGATGGGGAGATGGGGAGATAGGGAGATCAAGACACCTAGAAACAAAAATCTATTGCACAGTTTTAGGTGTGTCAGTCTACTACAGTAAGATCAAAATTTAATCAAATACGGTATAGTTGAATATAAATATGCTGCACTTAATTCGGAAACTTTTCATAACAATTCTTTTATTATCCCTATTTTGCTTGAGTAACCCATCAAATGTAATAGCTGCCACTCAACCACAGAATATTACTCCTACTCAATTAGAAGAATTAGAAAATCTATTTAATCAAGCCTTAAATTCCAGTAATAACGGTGACTTTGCCAATGCCGAAAAATTATGGACTCAAATCCTAGAACAATATCCCGATAATCCAGCAATCTGGAGCAACAGGGGTAATATCAGACTTAGCCAAAATAAAATAGAAGAGGCAATCTCTGATTATCAAAAAGCAATAGAAATTTTTCCTAATGCTCCCGACCCTTATCTAAATCGTGGTATTGCTTATGAAAGACTCAACAAATGGTCAGAAGCGATCGCTGATTACAATCAAGTCATAGAATTAGACCCCACTGACCCAGTTGCCTACAATAACCGTGGCAATGCAGAAGGAGGATTAGGAGAATGGGAAAAAGCCACCGAAGATTACAAAAAAGCTTCTGAATTAGCTCCTGAATATGCCTTTGCTCGTGCCAATTATTCTCTAGCTCTTTACCAAATTGGACAAACTCAGGAAGCAGTAAAAACTATAAAAAGTCTGGTTCGTAAATATCCTAACTTTGCTGATATGCGGGCAGCATTAACTGCTTGTCTTTGGGAACAAGGCAAAAAAGGAGAAGCAGAAAGTAACTGGGTAGCTGCTGTAGGATTAGATCCCCGTTATCAAGACCTTGATTGGGTAGCTAACGTTCGTCGTTGGCCTCCTACATTAGTTAATAGTTTGGAGAAATTTATCAACATAGAATAATTATAATTAGATATCGTAGTAGGGCTTGAGCAATAAAGATAGATATTTCCTGTGCTAAAGTCCTACTACAAATAAAAACTTTTTTATAACTTAATTATCTGGCAATATTATCTATTGGGACGAGAGCTTGAAAACCACATCGCTTTAGCGCATGTACCTGTAGCTCACGCGCGATTTTAGTCACCTGTAAAAGTATTTAATTTCCTCTTGAGATTTTAAAAGTTAATTATGCTATATATGATAGCATAAATATCAAAAGGTAGGTCGAGCCAAAATGATAATTTACGAGTTCAAAGTCAAAGCTAAACCAGAGCAATATCAAGCAATAGAAGAAGCCATTAAAACATCTCAATTCATCCAAAATAAGTGTTTAAGATATTGGATGGATAACAAAGGTATAAGTAAATATGACTTAAATAAATATTGCAAAGTATTAGCTAAAGAGTTTAAATGTGCCTCGGAACTAAATTCAATGTACGTCGCCAATCCGACGGCTCCCCTACGACAATCGGCTGCGGAAAGAGCTTGGTCTGCAATATCTAGATTTTACGACAACTGCAAGAAAAAAATTAAAGGTAAAAAGGGTTATCCTAAATTTGTGCGATGTAGAAAGTTAAGTTAAATGAGTACAGAGCAGTCTCTGTTAGTGGATTCTGTCCCACTATCCCCACATAAAAGAGTCTATGACTCCGGTCACATTGATAGTAAGTAATGAACTCGTCGGCTCTAAATTCTAACTTACCTGCCTTAAACTCGTCAATAGCTTGTGCCAGATCAAAAGTTACAGTACCGCCTTTAGGAGATGGCATTAAACCTCTCGGTCCTAATAAACGCCCTAGTTTAGCTACTTGAGGCATCACATCAGGTGTAGCGATCAAGGTATCAAAATCCATCATCCCTTTGCTAATTTCTTCAATTAGCTCCTCCGATCCAGCTAAGTCCGCTCCTGCGGCCAGAGCCTCGTTAACTTTTTCACCTTTGGCAATGACTGCAATTCGGACGGTTTGACCAGTTCCTTTGGGTAAGGCCACTGTAGTTCGTAGCTGTTGATCTGTATACTTAGGATCAATCCCTAAGCGAATATGAGCTTCTGCTGCTTCTGAAAATTTTGCTGTAGCTGTTTCTTTTAAAACTTGAAGCGCCTCTTCAGGTTCATAAGGTCGCTCTTCTACTTTTTTTCTCAGTTCTTCTAATCTACGAGAGACTTTTTTTGGCATTTTATTCTCCTGGGGTACTTAACGAAGCTCTGCTTCTCCCCCTAATATCAATTTACTTTTGTTTCTATTTCTACTGTAGAATGCAGATATTTTAGGACTCGATTAATTAATCAAATCAATCCGCAATCGTAATACCCATATTTCTAGCTGTGCCTCCTACAATTTTCATCGCAGCTTCAATGTCATTAGCATTGAGGTCTGGCATTTTTGTTTGGGCTATTTCTTGCAATTGAGCTTTTGTAATTGAGCCTACCTTTGTACGATTTGGTTCACTTGAACCACGTTCTACACCTGCTGCTTTTTTAATTAAGACTGCTGCAGGAGGGGTTTTCAGAACAAAAGTAAAACTACGGTCTTCATAAACCGAGATTTCTACTGGAACTACTGTACCAGCTTGGTCTGCAGTTTTGGCGTTATACTCTTTACAAAACGCCATAATATTCACACCATGCTGACCTAAAGCAGGACCTATAGGCGGAGAAGGGTTAGCCTTTCCCGCCGTAATAGCCAACTTGATCAGCGCCACGACTTTTTTTGCCATTATTTATGCTTTTCTACCTGATTAAATTCTAATTCTACTGGCGTATCTCGTCCAAAAATGGATAATAGCGCTTTCAATTTACCTCTTTCTGGACTTACTTCAATTACATCACCTTCAAACTCTTTGAATGGCCCTGAGAGAACTGTAATATGATCTCCTTCTGCCACTGTCACCTTGAGCATTGGGTCTTGCTCTTGAGCTCGTTTAAAGACTCTTTCTACTTCTGAAGGACTCAGTGGTAACGGCTTAACATGACCACGACCCCTTCCATAGCGACGCTTTTGTTCAGCCCCTACAAAGTTAATCACATGTGGGGTACTTTTGACAACCTGCCATGCTTCGTCATCAATTGTCCATTTTTTTTGTTCCTCTATCCAATTTAGCCTCATTTGTACTAATACATAGCCAGGAAAAACTTTTTCTTCACTATGTTGGCGACTGCCATCTTTACGAAGCCTAACTGCGGGTGTATGAGGTATTTCTATTTTAAATATTTTATCTGCAACATCAAGAGTTTGAATACGCTGGGTTAAATTAGCCTTAACTCGTTTTTCGCAACCAGAGGCAACTTGTACTGCATACCATCGTAATTCTCCTTTGAGAAACTCTCTGGGCTTTTCTTCCCCCTGGTTTGATTGCGTTGTGTCTTGTGTTTCTTCAGGATATAATTTCATCCAAATACCACCCCAGCTGCCCAACTAAAGAACTCATCTACTAGATAAATGATTGTTGCCGAGAGAATAACCATTAACAGTACAGCAACAGACTCACTGATGAGCTGCTCTCTGCTTGGCCATACTACTTTATCTAGTTCTTCTTTTGTTTCTTTGAAAAAAGCTAGAAGCTGGAAACTTTCCTTGTTTTCTTGTACTCTAACTTCCTCTTTTTTGGCCACAATAACTTATCTCCCTAAGTTTTGGATTTTCAATTTATTTACTTATACTTAATTGTTGGGATTTTTTACTGTATTTACTGTATAGTCTTCCCAAATACTATTGCTAATGGTTGTTTTATAGATTCAGATTCTTAGTTCATTGGTACGACTTAGAATCTCAAGGAAGATTCTGATAATATTACATTTATACACTGGAGTCTCAGCAATCTACTTACTATAGCACAAATATTGTCCGCAATGAATAACTGCTTTTGATGTCAGCGACAGCAGTAAAATTCGCATAGAAATCATTAGGAAACCTTTGCCTTAGTAAAAATTCTCTATACAAAAATATTATTGGTTAATTTGGGTAGATATAAAAATATCTACGATGAAAGAATATCTTGATTGACTTTAAGTATTAAGCGCGCCCTGGAGGACTCGAACCCCCGACATCAGGTTTTGGAGACCTGCGTTCTACCAACTGAACTAAGAGCGCATAGTTGAGGCCTTAGATTAAATCTTAATGACCTCTACTTGATCTAGTATAACATAACTTTTCATCAAGTTCCAAATAATTTCTTAAACCATCTTGGAGACTATAAAGGACGATCGAATCTTTGCTTGACACGGGTGGCCTTACCAATACGTTCTCTCAAGTAGTAAAGTTTAGCTCTACGAACCTTACCTCGACGGATTAGTTTTATACTAGCAATTCTAGGAGAATGGAGCAGAAATACCCTTTCTACTCCTACACCCTGGAAAACACGACGAACTGTAATAGTTTCATTGATTCCTCCATTCCGCATGGAGATTACAGTACCTTCGTAGGGCTGGACTCTTTCTTTTCCTCCTTCTATAATTTTGACTCCGACTTTTACAGTGTCACCTACATAAATTTGAGGCAATTTCTTTTTCGAGCCTTGTTTGAGGTTTTCTATTTCCTCGGCTTCAATTGAGCGAATGATTTCTTGGGCTGTCATAATACTCTTTAAAACTCACAATCTATTACTATATATCAATTATTATGAGCAATGCAAGCAGCAACAAAATGATGAAAGACTGCCCATTCCCGATCAAATATTAGTTTTGCTAGTTTGATGATTATACCTTGGACATCTTCGTCAGTATTTGAGTCAAGGAAAAGTATCTCAGTTAAAAAATAAACTTTCCGCATTAAAGCTTAATCATCTTAATGTAATGTGGAGATATCGTGGAGGTAATATGTCCCCAATTTTATAGCTAAATTCAGTTAAAGAATAGTCATATCGATAAAAATGGGACATTATTCATTCAAGTATATATATGAAAGAAACTGTAAAAGTTGACATCCTCTCCGGCCTAAAGGCGCTGATATTCCTACTGAACGATAGATATTCGGTGGGTTGACGTTTTGCTGGGGCAGAACTGCAGCTAACATAGGAAACTAATTTTAAAGATTATAGCATATTTTCTGCTACAGAAATCTTAGGAAAAGTCCTCCTTTGAGGACGAGGCTTCAGACCCAATTTTCCTGTGAAGTACCCAACAGCAAACTTTGTTTATAGTGGGCTTCCTAATTCAACAGCCAATGCCTAAATACAAGGGAAGCAAATACTCATCTTCCACAGGCTAATTGTTGAGATTCACTTAGTTATCGAGATTAATACTGCAGTTCCAGCATTTATTATATTAAAGCACAATCAATTCCCGCGATTTATTAGGGGCTGTGTGGGAATTACTGCCACATATTTATTAGTTCTGCCCCAATCCCAACGTACCTTATGGAGTGGGACTTTTCGCGGTATTAGTTAAAAGACCTATAGGGAAAATGAATACTCAACCCCCAAATCAGGGAGCCGAAACTCCCAAATCACCAGAAGAAGTCCTGAAATTAGTGATTCAAGACTTAGATAGTTTTCGCCAAAATCTGACAAATCAGTTAAGCCAAGATGTATACAGACTGAGAGTCGAGAAAGAACAGCTTAATGAGGATATCAGTAAATTACGAAAGCAATATGAACAGTTGCAATCTAAACAACTCGAATCTTTATCTCAGCGACAAATAGCCCAGCAACAATTATGGCTTAAACAATTAGCCCAGGTTTTGGCTAATAACTTACAAAAACAGTTAGGCCAAAAAATTAGAGATTTAACGGAGAGTGTCGATCCGGGACTACAACAAGCTGGTATTCCAGGGGGAGAGTTACCAATGACTAATCCTTCAAATAACTATTATGGGACTACTAATGAATTTGGAGATTCTTTATCTGGTGTTGTGACTGGAACATTTGAGGCATTAAAACAGGAGTTGGATAGTTACCAAAGTGACCTTTCTGTACAGTTAAATAGTATGCGTAGTATGGAACAGCAGGGTGAGGTCATTCTAGAAGCTTTGGTCAGTCGTCTTCAGGCACAACTGGAAAATAATAATACAGTTTCATCTAGAACTTATGAAGTTTCCCAGTCTGGGTCTAAGAACTCAGCAAATACTACTTCTTCAGGAAAATCAATGTTGACGACATCTCCTGTGGAGTCCTCAGAAGTATCCCCTAAGTCCAAAACTGAGTCTACTGCCAAACCTAAAAAATCTGCTTCTCAAGTTCAGGTAGGTTTGATTTTGGCTTTACTTTCTGCAGCACTGTTATCTTTATTTAATGTTTGTATTAAAGTTATCCTTAATACGCCTCCACAACCTAGTAAAATTTTCGGCTTATTTCCGGTGGAAGGGTTGATAAATCCTAATGTTGGTAATTCTTTGTTAATTTTATTACTACGACTCATTGTAGTAATGTTGTTGATGCCTATCGTCGCAACATTTCTGTATCCTGCGGTTTGGAGCGATATTGAGCGCCTGATCAAATCCAAAGATTTTTCTTTATGGTGGAAAGTTATTGGTAGTGCTTTCTTTTTGTTCTTATCTCAGGTATTGATATATATTTCTATAGGTAATATACCTACTGCTATTGCTATTACAATTTTCTTTATTTATCCAATTATTACTGTTTTAGTATCTTGGGGATTATTTGGCGATCGCCCTTCTATGATCAGAATTTTTGCTATGGTTCTGATTGTTATAGGAGGGTTTTTAGCTCTTCCTAGTGGAGAGGGTGATTATCAACAAGGAATTTTGGCTGCTGTGGGTGCTGGAATTACTTTTTCTGGGTATGTTATTCTCACACAAATGTCAGCAGGAAAACTTCATCCTATTCCTTTTAGTTTAGTGAACTTTGCCGGAATTTTTGTATTTTCTGCTTTAGGTTTGATGATGCCTTTACCGACAGAATGGTCAGTTAATATTAATATAGACCCTAGTGTTAATGTATGGTCTGGTTTAATTGTTAGTGGTATTATTCTGGGAATTTTAACACTTTCTAGCTATGTATTAAATAGTTTTGCTATTAGATTTGCTGGAGCTGCAAGAGCATCTATAATTGGTACTTCTGGTCCGGCATTGACTGCTTTATTTGCTCTTTTTGTTATTGGAGAAGTTTTATTATTCAAACAAATTATGGGAATGTTATTGGTGATTATTGGTGTTGCTGCGATGAGCTTTGAAAGAATGTTTGCAGCAAGGCAAAAAACAAGTTAATTTAAGCATTTCCTGCGGAATGCTGCGCAAACAGCTATTAGCAGTCAGCTCTCAGCAATAATACCCTGCTTTTAAGGACATAGTTTAAATGAATATAGACTTTAACGACTTTTGTAGTAAGATTAATTCTAGCTCAATTAATACAGCTTTAAAGCCACACGAAAAGCAATAGCTGATAGCTGACGGCTGAATGCTTACACATTTTCCACCCATAAGAAGCACAAGAAAGACTTGTTTTGAGTTTTTAACCCATACAATTAAAGCTAATGAAGCTGATAGCTGAAGTTCGCAGTTCCGGCCATAGGAGGCAAGTTTACCAATGGATAATGGATAATGGATAATTGATAATTGATAATTAATCAATTCGGTTTAAAGCTTCTCCTTTTAAGGAGAAAAAAGTGGTCGAGGGATGGATGGGTTTCCGATTAATCCGAGTGCTATAAAATAAGAATCCCAATAATACATTTCTTGAAACATTCCTTGATGGCTAGGAACTAAATATGGATAAGGTAAATCAAGTAAAGTACCACCTTTTTTTTCTTGCTTCTTAGCTTCACGCTGTAAGCTATGCCAATAGTTATTAATATATTCTAGTACTTGCTCAACTTGTTTTTTCTGTAAATTTTTCATAATACTCACTTTGGTTCAACAAAATTTTGCTTACGACTGCCAAGAATGTTGGCTACAAATAGCTAGTGCCGCTGCGCAGAAGTTAAAAGTCAAAAGTTAAAAGTCAAAAGGTAAGCATTCAGCCATCACCTATTGCTTTTAATTTTAGATAAAAGCTTTACTAATTGAGTCAGAATTTATACTTATACCATTTATCGATGAAGTGGCACTTAATATAAAGACGAGAATAGTCAGTTTAATCAGGTCTGAGCAATAATTATTAAGCGCATTGTTACAGAGAAATAGTATTACGAGCCATTTCAGTTATCAGTTTTTTAGTTTTTAGATTGAAAATTATCTTTTTAGTCAAAGGGACATCTTCTGTAATTTCAGTTATCAGTTATCAGTAAAATCTTTTAGTCACTCCAATTATTCATAACATTCTTTTTTCACGCTTGGTATCACATCTTCATTCATGGCCATAATTCTCAAGTTTTCTCAACTTATATCAAATCCGGTTATTATGTATCATGTGTTTCAAATTCCGCTTTAATCCTTCTTCCTTCTTCCTTCTAACTTCTTCCTTACCCTAATGTACGGTTTCCACGAACTAGCACTCTACCTCACCGAGTGCTAAATTTTTATTTGGAAGCAATAGGAGAAAGTATATGGCCAAGATTGTAGAATTTAATGATAAATCCAGACGCGCTCTAGAGCGAGGAATAAATTCCCTAGCTGATGCAGTCCGAATCACTATGGGTCCAAAGGGTAGAAATGTATTATTAGAGAAAAAATTTGGCGCACCACACATAGTGAATGATGGGATTACCGTAGCCAAAGATATCGAACTAGAAGACCCTCTCGAAAATACAGGTGCTAGACTTATTCAGGAAGTGGCATCCAAAACAAAAGATATTGCTGGAGATGGTACAACTACCGCTACAGTTTTAGCTCAATCTATGATTAGAGAAGGTCTCAAAAACATAACTGCTGGTGCAAACCCAGTAGCAGTGCGTAAAGGGATTGAAAAAACTATTAATCAGCTAGTCAAAGAAATAGAAGCAGTTGCTAAACCAGTAGAAGGAGGAGCGATCGCTCAAGTAGCTACGGTTTCTGCTGGTGGCGATGCAGAAGTAGGGCAAATGATTGCTGAGGCAATGGATAAAGTTACTAAAGATGGGGTGATTACTGTTGAAGAATCTAAGTCTCTCTCTACAGATTTAGAAGTTGTTGAAGGGATGCAAATCGACCGTGGTTATCTTTCTCCCTATTTTATTACTGACCAGGAGCGGTTAGTAGTTGAGTTTGAAAATTCTCGCATTCTCATCACTGATAAGAAAATTTCCTCTGTTCAAGATTTAGTACCGGTGCTAGAAAAAGTTGCTCGTGCGGGTCAATCTCTTTTAATTATTGCTGAGGATATTGAAGGGGAAGCTTTAGCTACTTTGGTTGTTAATAAAGCACGGGGTGTATTGAATGTTGCTGCTGTGAAGGCTCCTGGTTTTGGCGATCGCCGTAAAGCTATGCTCCAAGATATTGCTATTCTTACGGGTGGTCAACTTATTTCTGAAGAAATAGGTCTGAATCTGGAGATGGCAGATTTAGAGATGATGGGAGTTGGTCGGAAAATCACTATTAACAAAGACAACACCACTATTGTTGCTGGTGGGGATACAGCAGAGGAAGTGAAAAAGCGCATTGCTCAAATTCGCGGACAGCTTGAAGAGAGTGATTCTGATTATGACAAAGAGAAATTACAGGAGCGCATTGCTAAGTTAGCTGGTGGGGTAGCAGTGATTAAAGTTGGTGCAGCAACAGAAACCGAACTTAAAGACCGCAAGTTAAGAATAGAAGATGCTTTGAATGCTACTAAAGCTGCTGTAGAAGAAGGTATTGTGCCTGGTGGTGGTACTACTTTAATTCATTTGGCGAGTAAGGTTGATGAGTTGAAAGGTAGTTTAAGTGAGGAAGAGCAGATTGGTGCTGATATTGTCAAACGTGCTTTAGAAGGACCTTTACGTCAGATTGCTGATAATTCTGGTGCAGAGGGTTCGGTAGTTGTAGAGAAAGTACGTTCTACTGATTTCAGTGTTGGTTTTAATGCCATAACTGGTGAATATGAAGATATGATTGCTGCTGGTATTCTTGACCCGGCAATGGTAGTACGTTCTGCGTTGCAAAATGCGGGTTCCATTGCTGGTATGGTATTAACTACTGAAGCTGTGGTTGTTGAGAAACCTGAGAAGAAAGCTGCGGTGCCAGATATGGATGGTGGCATGGGCGGCATGGGCGGCATGGGTGGCATGGGCGGCATGGGCGGCATGGGCGGCATGGGCGGCATGGGTATGCCTGGCATGGGTATGATGTAATTTCGCCTGTTTATATTAGCCAAGCTTATATTAGCCAAGGATTGAAATCCTTGGCTGATCGCTTAAGTCATCTAAAAGATGACTAGATTATTTATACCGTCTTTTTGTATTTATGAATACTGAGAAGATGACGAAATTGTGCTTTTTTTCATATATACTCAGACCCTAATTTTCCTACGAACTATAAATCTGACAAGTCAGTAGATTTTTAATAAAATTCCCAGTGCGGGCATCTTATACCCGCTACAGGTGTACTTCACTGATATGACGCCCGCCATATCTATTACTGCAAAATTGCCTGAACTTCCTCAACGCTCAAACCAAGAGTTTCAGAAACTTCCTCCATACTTAAACCTATTGCCAACAACCGAGAAATAGCATTCCTTTGGACAAGCAACGCCTTTTCAAGTTCAGACTCAGCACGTTCAAGTTCAGACTCACTACGTTCAAGTTCAGACTCAGCACGTTCCGCTCTTGCTTTTTCAATTTCCGCACGTTCGTTTCCTATTAACAGCAAATTACCTTCTGCATCCCACCAACGTAACCACAACATAAATTGATTGTCGTAATTACCTTGCCAAAGTCCTAATTCTACTCCCAAACGCTCAATAGGATAGTGACCCCGCTCATTTGGTGACATCTGCTGGTAATACCCATCCACCAAGTGATAAACTTCCAGATGACCGCTTGTAATTTCGTAAATGCCGTAATAAGGAATTCGGATAACCTGTTCGTATACCCAAAACTTTCCAGGTTTAATTTTCTTTCCCTCAGATGTTCGGGATACAGGCGTTCGATCTCGTTCTTCTGCACCATCACCTGATACCAACTCTAAAGCAATAAATGGTGCAATATGTTCTCGCCAGATAACATAAGAGCGACGATATTGACCATCCAGTAAAGGGGGTACATTAGGAACATAAAACCAATCTGGGCAAACTGCACCTTGTTCGGGAGGGTCTGTTTCCCGCCAATAGATGCCACAGTCTTGTCCGATCGCATATTCTCCATCAGGGTGAATACGCTGCAAAACTGGAGTAATGGAATCTGTAAGAATAATGCTTTGGGGATGCTCTTGAAAGTTTTTCACAAATGTACCGTCTGACTCTGGTAGTTGGGTATGGTCTGGAAAAGACGGTGGTAGTTCAGTTTGAATTTTTGTTTCTGTCATCACTAACCCATCCATATTTGATATGTTGTCTGATTTTAACAAAAATCTAGTTGTTTTTTTAGGAATTGCTGGCCAGAAAATGTATAACTGTTACTTTCTTTGTTGGGTTTCATAACTTCAACCCAACCTACAAATACTTCAAACTTCTAACTTTTGACTTCATAAAGCGTATCTCTCTGCCGATCGCTTCTCCCTAAACTCCTAATAGCTTCTTGCAAATTTTCGACTTCCATACAAGTACCTCCAACAGCACCTGCCATTGTTGTAATATGTTCCTCCATTAATGTACCGCCAATATCATTACAACCCCACTTCAAGGCTTCTTTTGCTCCATCCAAACCAATTTTTACCCAACTTGGTTGATGATTAATTATCCAATTTCCTAAAAATATTCTCGACACTGCTGTTAATAACAAAACATTCAACAAAACAGGTTGGTCGCGTCCCACTCTCTGACGCAAAGGTGCAGGTGCTTCTTGCCCGACAAATGGTAATAAAATAAATTCTGTTATTCTCGCCGGATAATTTTTTTCAATGGCAGTTTGTTGGAGAAAGCGCAACCTCTCCAAATGTAAAATCTGTTGTTGAGGGGTTTCAATATGACCGCACAACATTGTACTTGTGGTTGGCATTCCCAAACGATGTGCTGTGCTGACTATTTCCAACCAAGTTGCTGTATCGATTTTTTCCGGGCAAATAACCCTTCTCACTGTATCATCCAAAATTTCCGCAGCAGTACCTGGCATCGACCCCACCCCCTCATCCCGCAAAGCAGCAATTACATATTCATAACTTACGCCATCCTCTCTAGCAATAAACTGTACCTCTTGGGGAGAAAAAGCGTGTAAATGTAATTGAGAAAACTCATCTTTAATACCTTTTACTATTTGCAAATAATAAGGTAAAGATTTACCTGCAATTTTAGCTTGAAGATTTAATCCTCCCTGCATACAAATTTCTGTTGCCCCTCGTTGTACTGCATCATTAGCTTTTTCCAGAATTTGACCAATATCTAACCAAAAAGCACCCGCATCCCCCTCATCTCGGCGAAAAGCACAAAAACTACAATGTTGTTCGCAGATATTGGTGAAATTTATATTCCGGTTGATAACGTAAGTAACAGTATCTCCTACTTGTTGTTGTCGGAGTTTGTCTGCGGTTTTCTGGATAGTTGTTATTTCTGTGGGAAGTTGAGTTAAGGGAAGTTTTCCGAAATTTGCTTGAGAGGTTGGGGATAACAATAATAGTGTCTCTGCTGTAGATAGGTCATAACCTTCTAAGGCGCGATTTAAAATTGTCTCTAGGTTTTGGTTTGTCAAGTTGAAAGCGGTCATATTTATTAGGTTAAAAGTAAGAGTGAGAAAGTTTAATCGAGATATTAATCAGAAAATAGTCAACTTTTGGCGCAGGAGTTTACACAGTCAATGGTTACTTTTGCTGGTTTGGATAGCGATCGCTACTTGTTTACGTCTGACTAATTTAGATGGTAAACCACCTTGGACGGATGAATTTTCTACTTTGGTTTTTAGTTTGGGTAATAGTTTCCAGGATGTACCACTAGATCGAGCGATCGCTCCTGATATTTTACTCCAACCCCTGCAACTTCATCCCAACGCCGAAATTAAGGATGTTGTCGATCACCTATTAACTCATAGTAACCACCCACCTGTCTATTTTATCTTGACTCATTGGTGGATGCAGTTTTTTTCTAAAGAAGGGGAGTTAGTTTCTCTATGGGGTGCGCGGTCTTTGAGTGTTATATTTGGTGTTGCTTCTATTCCTGCTATTTATGGTTTGGCTAAGTTGGCTTTTGATTCTCGGTTAGTGGGACAACTTGCTGCTGCAATAATGGCTGTTTCTCCTTATGGTATTTATCTTGCTCAAGAAGCTCGTCATTATACTTTAGCTATTTTATTTGTTATTGCTTCTTTTAGTTGTTTAATTATTAGTATTCGCCATTTTCAGCAAGGTCAATCTTTGCCAATTTTTACGGCATTTATTTGGGTAGTAGTTAATAGTTTAGGTATTGCCACCCACTATTTTTTTACTTTGACTCTCTGTGCTGAAACAATGGTGTTAATTTCTCTATTTTTTGTTGAAGAAGGAAGAAGGAAGAAGGAAGAGGGAAGAGGGAAGAAGCAAGAAGGAGAAAGGAATAAATTGATGGATACTCAAACTTTTACCAAAGAAGGAACAGGGAATAAGGGAGAAGAAAGAAGGAAAAATTTGATGGATACTCAAACTTTTACTAAAGAAGGAAGAGGGAATAAGCAAGAAGGAAGAAGAAAAAAGTTGATGAAGGCTCAAACTTTTACTAAAGAAGGAAGAGGGAATAGGGAAGAAGGAGGAAGGAAAAAGTTGATGGGGACTCAAACTTCTACCAATTTTCAAAACCCTGTAGATGGCGGGGTATTAAACTCAAAAGAAAAAGTTGAAGAAGGAACAGGAGAAAAGCAAGAAGAAAGAAGAAAAAAGTTGATGGATACTCAAACTTTTACTAAAGAAGGAAGAGGGAATAAGCAAGAAGGAAGAAGAAAAAAATTGATGGAGGCTCAAACTTTTACTAAAGAAGGAAGAGGGAATAAGCAAGAAGGAAGAAGAAAAAAATTGATGGAGGCTCAAACTTCTACCAATTTTCAACACCCTGTAGATGGCGGGGTATTAAACTCAAAAGAAAAAGTTGAAGAAGGAAGAGCAGAAAAGCAAGAAGTAAGAAGGAAAAATTTGATGGATACTCAAACTTTTACTAAAGAAGGAAGAGGGAATAAGCAAGAAGCAAGAGGGAATAAGCAAGAAGCAAGAAGGAAAAAGTTGATATATACTCAAACTTCTACCAAAAAAGGAAGAGGGAATAAGCAAGAAGCAAGAAGGAAAAAGTTGATGGATACTCAAACTTCTACCAAGGAAGGAAGAGGGAATAAGCAAGAAGCAAGAAGGAAAAAGTTGATGGATACTCAAACTTCTACCAATTTTCAACACCCTGTAGACGGCGGGGTATTCAACTCAAAAGAAAAAGATAAATTTTCTAGTTTCAAAGTTAAAAAATCAGGTAAATTTACTCCCCATATTCCGCTAAAATCACTTGCTAGTTTCTACATAGTAATTTTGGGAACTTTAGCTGGTGGTTTAGTTTGGCTACCTTTTTGGAAAAATGGTTATAGCAGTGAACTAACAGAATGGATTTCGATTAGCGATAGTAACTTAAAAAGTTTGCTCAGTCCGATTTTTCAATACCTGGCTACAGGGATTACTATGTTATTTTTATTGCCGATAGAATCTCCGATTTTTCCTATAGCCATTATTTCTGTCGCGGTGATGATTTTATTTTTCATCTGGCTATTTCCTCTATTTATTAGTGGCACTATTAATTGCTTAAAAAATTCTGATATTAGTATTTATTTCATTACTTTTGCCGGAGTCATATTAGCTAGTACATTATTATTTTTTGGTTTTACTTATATTTTTGGTATTGACCTAACTAGAGGTGCCCGTTACAGTTTTGTTTATTTTCCAGCAGTAATTATTTTTGTAGCAGCAATTCTCGCGCAAATTTTTGAACGGCAGTTTGTTAAAAGTAAGTTTTTGAATGTCTTAATTTGCACAACTACTGGCAAAAAAGCGGTAATTTTAATTTGGTTAATGGCTTTATTAAGTGGCTTAACTGTTGTTTCAAATTTAGGCTATCAAAAATATTACCGACCAGATTTATTGGTCTCTCTGATAGAAAAAAAATCTGACAAGCCGATAGTTATTGCTACTATTCATAACACTCATGTTGAAACTGGGGAATTGATGGGAATAGCTTGGAATATGAGAAAAATTTTTCAGCAAAAATGTAGAAAAAAGAGTATTTGTCAAGAAAAATATTTAGAGGGTGTAAAATTTATTTTAGTAGAGCAAAAAACCGATAGAGAAAATACTGTCAATTCACTTCAGGAAATTATCAATAGACTGGAATATCCTTTTGATTTATGGTTAGTAAATTTTGCGAGTGATTTTAATATTGCAGTAGAAAACTGTCAGGTTAATAAAGGTGGATTTCTATTAATAGATGGTTATAAATATCAGCTTTATCATTGCCATTTTTCGGGTTGATAAATATGGATTATTACTCTGCCAATCCACCACTAATTAATAAAGTAGGTGGAGCAAAGTTACGCGCAAATTATTGCCTTATGTTGTTGTTATACCATTTTGAAAAAAGAATGTTACGAATAGTAAGAGGGATAAAAATAATTTTCAGGAGACATCCCTTTGACAAAAAAGATGATTTCCAACCTAAAAAGTGGTATTGAAGCCATTCCCATACAACTCCTGACTCCTGACTTCCCCTCCTGGGAGGGGGAGGGGCGAGGGGTGGGTTGACTCCTAAAAAATTCCCTAGTTATTTGTAGCAAACATTTATCAAAATGGTATTACCCACCAGAGGACAGAGCAGATTAGACAATCAGATGATTAACTTCAGAGCTTCAACAACGGCAAATTGTCACTGAAATTTCCTGCTCAAATGATAATAGATTTTAAACTATACATATATTAAGGAAATAATTATCCAAAAATATCTACTTTCGGATTTCATCATTCCTGACTGTGCAACGCCATCAATTCAATAGCGATCGCTTGTTTCCTGTTACCAATTGACAGCGATCGCCTGTTTGTGATTTTCCATTTTTAGTCAAAGCTGTTATCTTTAAAATAGCAACTTTTTCCTGACTATTCTATTGCACTATTTTAGATGAAACAATCCACTACCAATAGCGTTTATGTGTAAGTCCTAACTATGCATAACTACCTATTCTTTTCTCACTTTTTCTGGAACTGCTACAGGAGATAAACCAGCGATCGCTCTTAAATTTTGACACCTAACTAACTCGGTAAAATTCAGATTATTACGCCCTTCAATTTTGGCTACATTTTCAATTCCTTGTAATAAATAATTTGCTGCTTCAGCTTCTTGATAACCTCGTCTGGTTGCTACTCTAATTGCCATTTCATCTGCTGCTAATTCTGTTTGTGTACTATGATTATTTTGCCAAATTTTGATTAAACCAATTGTACTTAAACCACCTGCAACTAATATTCCAACTACATCTGCTTCGCTTAATTGGGAAATTAGTCCTATTAAACCAACTGCAAAAATACCTTGATTCAGATTAGGCTTAAACCATTGAATTTCACATAACCAACTGACAGTTTGTAACATGATTAAATCCCTTTGTTCTTTGGGTAAAGTCATCCATAAGTCAAAATTTAGATAGATTATCCGGTCATTTTTCCAAGGTAAAGGAAAGGTTGTTTCAATAATTTTAGGTTGTTGATTTTTACCAACTATTTTTGTCATCATTCGCCCAGAAGCAGGCATGATATCTAATAAGCGGGTAGTTTCAGAAAGTTCTGGATTCATATTTTTTAAATTAAGGAAGAGGGAAGAAGGAAGAAGGAAAAATATTACATTGTCTGAGTTTTAAGCTGTTTATCTCTCCTAACCTTTCCTTTGACTGCTATAAGCATTATTTTTTTAAATTGGAATTAAACTGCTTTTAAACTATTGGATAAAATTTGCAAAACTTGGGTGATTTTTTCTGTTTTGGCCTCTGTGGCACTAATTAACAATAAAAATACATTTCTATCAATCTGACGGGCTAAAATTATTCCACTTATCGGTTGTGCATTATTATTCATTGTTACACTACCACTCCAAGGTAAAGTAATTTCTCCTGGTTTAATTATTTGAAATTCTTGTGGTTGAAAACCTTCGCCTCTAGCAAATTCATTTATGGCAATTATCGCTAAAGTTTGATTATCTAATTGTTGTAAATTAACTTGAGGTTTGACTACTACAGTATAAGCTAAATTTCCTTCTGACGATTCAAATACTGGTACGCCAGCAATGATTTTTTGTTGATAACCTTCTATAATTCCAATCTCAAATCTACTATCTTTATATGAGCGAGAACTCAAAGTGATTAATGAATTAGTAATATCTTCAGCTTGGGCAGGTTTAAGTAAGGATATTTGATGCCAATTCCCAACAATATAATTGAAAATAAATAAAGTTAGAGCTGTGAATAATCCTATACTAATTAAGCGCCATTTTTTCATATATATATCAATCCTATTTCAGTTTTGAAAAAAATATCTTTTTTAGGCAACAGGCAACAGGCAACAGGCAACAGGTAAGAAGGTTTGCCGGACTTTTTACTGTTAGTAAATAACTAACTCTTGTTTGACATTTCATTTGAAAACGCTATACCACCTAAAACCTACTACCTACCAGCTACTACCTAAAACCTAAAATAGTAGGGTCGCCAAAATCAAATAATCCGGCGACACAACCTGTCATTAAAGTAGCAAGAGTACCAACCCATAGAGCTTTCCAACCAAGAGCAGAAAGTTCTGATCGCCTCGATGGTATGAGATTTGATATTCCACCGACAAAAATTCCATAGGATGCTACATGGGTAAAACCACAAAGAACATAACTAACTATTAGTAAGCCACGATCGCTAATTTCTCCAGCCGCTTTTAGTTGTGCCAAAGTAAAATAAGGAGGGATACTTGTTTCAAATAATCTACGTCCAATTAATATTGAAACTTGCCAAAGTTCGCTCCATTCTAGAGATACTCCGGTGAGAAAAGTTAGAGGTAAAAATATCGCTCCTAAGATATTTTGTACAGTAATTATTTGAAATATATTTCCTAGGGGACTTGGTAGATTTGCTAAACCATTAAATATGGCATTAACTAATGCAAGTAATCCTAAAATTACAATAATTACTGCCACAATTCCTACTGCCATTTTTACTCCATCTATCCCTCCATTCATTAAACTATCCATTGGGTTTGGTAATTGGTCATTTTCTTTTTTTTTCTCAGATGGAACATGACCTAAAGTTTTCGGTTTCTCGGTTTCTGGTATCAAGAGTTTCGATAGTACAAAACAAGCAGGAATAGTCATTATTGATGCTGAGACTAAATGCCCAGTAATGCCAGGAAATGTTGGTCTGAGAATAACTGCATATATGCCTAATATTGAAGAGGCGATCGAACCGAAACAACAAGATAAAATAGTACAAAGTTCGCTGCGGGTCATATCCTGTAGATATGGTTTGACGGCAATTGCTGATTCTATTCCTACGAAGATATTTGCCGCTCCAGATAAAGATTCTGCTCCACTAATTTTCATTGTTTTTTGGAAAATTTTAGCAAACAATTGAACAATGGGCTGAATAATATTTAGTCGATATAATAGACTAATTAACCCAGAAAAAAAGATGATTTGTGGGAGAGAACGAAAGGCAAAAATAAAGCCCAAATTAAGATTATCCGGAGTGAGGCGATCGCCTGGAATTTCTACATAAGGAGTACCTACGGTTCTAACTATCCATCTAGCTGCGGGGCCTGGTCCAACAATGCGATTAGGGTCTGGGACAATTACTGAATTAGAGCCGCCAAATAAAAATCTGGCCCCTGCTTCTGAAGCATCTAGTAATGTATTTAAAAGATTATTGATTTGTGCAATGAGGTCACGGGTTGGCAATACGAATATTAGCAAACCAATAAATAGTTGTAATCCTATTCCCCAAAATATAACTTTCCAAGGAATGATTAGGCGATTTTCTGAACCTAACCATGCAATAAAGCACAAAATTACAATTCCAATTAAAGATATAAAATTTAATAACAGATTCATTTGATTAGGGTTGAAGAAAGAAAGAAGAAGTAAGAAGGAAGAAGGAAGAGGTAAGAAGGAAGAAGTAAGAAGGAAGTAGATAGGGAATCAAAACCCAACCAATTTTAGAGGATATCTGAAAAGTTTTTTGATACTGAATTTTGCCCCCCTATCCCCCCAACTTTGGGGGGGAAAAAGAGTCAATTTGCTTGCTCTAGTCCCCCAAAATTGGGGGATGCGCGGGGGCTTGGATTTTGACTACAAAAAAATCTCTTAATTACAGAAGATTCTACTTTAGTAAGGTACACCTATGGTGGGCAAGATGCCTGAAATAGAAACATTTAATTGTTAATCTATGTACTTCTTATGGGAGAAATCTACTGTATTTTTCTCTATTCCTTCTAACGCTTAATTTAATTTCAATGCTATATCCTAAATAAGTTGTTCTTTTAAGTTTAACTAACTCTGGGCTAACAGCTTTTAGTTATTAGCTTGGGCTGAAATGCTCGGCTGATACGCCAGATAATTTAAGAGGGGTTAAAATATCCTTAGAAATTGCTTTTCTTTCGGTTTTAGTATAAATCTAAGCAGTAATGCTGAGTACTGAATTGCCGTTTGCGGAGTATTCCGTCAGGAAATGCTTTTTAACTTTCAGCTACAATATTGACATAAGTAAATCTATATGATACTCATTTTAAATAATGGAAGCATTTAGCCCAACTCCTCCTCAATGGACAGAATCCTCAATTCATGTGTTTCAGTTCTGCTGTCCTAAGTGTGGGGCAGGTACAATAGACGCACAGGCAGTTTGGATTAATCGACGTTCCCCTGTCTATGGAGAAAATAGTCGTCGCAAATGGCAAGAATTTTATCATTGTAAGTGTGGTTGTAGTTGGTGGGCCTGGAGTAGCGATCGCCCACCTTCTAAATATGCTCCTAGCGATCAAGATGAAGATGAGTGTAATGATTTAGATCCTTTCAGTTAGAAACTTAGGGTAGTCCTGCTTAACGAAGTCAGAAGTCAGAAGTCAGTAGGAGTGGTTTCCTACGGAATGCTCCGCAAACGCGAACCACCCGTACAGAAGTTATTTTTGTAACGGGGATTTGAGCTTCGCTCCAAAAATATTGCGCTTTACAGCGGTTTTCATTTGGGTAAACCACAGTAGGGACGTTCCATGGAACGTCCTTACAAGATTTTGCTTGTGAAGATGTGGTTCATCAATTTGAAAAGCGCTGTAAAAGGTGGGGTTTTAGACCCATATTATTTTGATAATAATGGTATTCAGCGAAATAGTATATAACAAACAGGAATACCTGGTACGGGAGCAAGATGCTCCCACTTTTCTTGTAATAAACATTGCCGGACAATGCACGACCACCAGAGTCATTTTTCCTTTTTCTTTCCTCCCCTTTTAAGGAGAAAAAGTGGTCGATCTTCGCAGCTTCCCGAAGGGTGGGATGGATGGGTTTCCTAACCATATCCAATCGACTAAGAGAAAAGAAATAATATTTCCTTATATTCAATTCCGTAACGGTTTTAACCAGAGGTAATTATCAATTATCCATGATCAATTATCAATTAATGAACCCTCTTTTCTGGAGATGTTTAATGAATGTCGTCTGGAGGTCATTTCAGTTATCAGTTATCAGTACCTCTAGTTAAAGTCAGAGGCTTGAAATATTGAACTTTATTTTCTCTTGGTTGATTGGATATGGCTTTGAGACCTCGCCATCTCTCGACCGCTTTTTCATCTCCTTGAAAGGGGAGGCTTCAGACCTTATTTTTTGGTGATGAATAAATGTTTTTAAATGAAAGAAATATCTTACTAATATCTCAGCAGAGTTTAATTTTATTCGCCTACTTTTTAATTTTTTCAAAATCTGTAATAGCAGAACCTAGCAAAAACAATGTTCTTCTGATAAATAAACAACAATTTGTTAATCAAGCTGAAAATTTTGCCCAACAAAGAATTATTCCATCTCAGCTAAAAGCTATTAGAAAATGGGAAGAATAATTATTAAAATGGCAAACATTAGGAGATAAATCTCAAGCAGCATTGACCTTAATTAAACTTGGTGAAGTTTACAAAGATATTGGCGCAACAAACCTGGCATTAGAACATTACAATAAAGCATTAAGTTTATATCGATAATTTGATAACCGCCTCCAGGAAGCATTTGTTCTTAGTCAAATTGGTAATATTTATATTATTGAGTTAGAACGACTGGAAAAAGAAAGAAATTTTCAATCATTTCATGGTTTATTTGTCAATTCTGGTCAGTCTCAATTATTGTTAGAAAAAATTCATAGCACTCCGGAAAAAGCTTTAGAACTTTATCAGAAATCTCTGAAAATTTACCAGGAACTTAATAATTTATCTGGAGAAGCTAGTATTCTGAATAAAATGGCTCAGAGCCGATATTTATATGATGGTAATGAAGAAAAACAGAAATTACTGCAAAAATCTTTAGCTATTTATCAAGAAATTGGGGATAAACAAGGAGAAGCTTTTGTTTTGGGTCTTCTTAGTGAATTGAATCTGATTGAGTATAGAAACGATGAAGCAGGATGGGATTTATTTAATCAAGCTATGACAATTTATCGGGAAATTACACCTCAAAATGGCGATGATTTTATGGTAGGTCAAGCCAAAGCAAATCTATTAACAGTTGCTGTGGATTATTGGTGGTCAGATAATCAACAAAAAGCTTTGGAATTATACGAACAGTCATTAAAAATTTATCAAGAAATTGAGGATAAAAAAGGCAAAGCACTGGGGATAAAAAAGATGGGCGATCGCTATGGTTGGTTAGAGGATAAAGGAAAGCAATTAGAGTTTTATAGGGAAGCACTGAGTATTTATCGAGAAATTGGCTATGGTATTGAAGCAGCTAATATTCTGGATAGTTTAGGAAGAGTTTACTCTGATTCAGGAGATTTAGAAAAAGCATTAGAATTCTACAATCAAGAATTAGAAATACTTCAGGAAGCTAGTCAATTTTATAGTCATATCGGAGATTCAAAAACTCCCTTAATTTTTGAATATCGTCAGCCGATTATTTGGTTTGCTATTGGAAATATTTACTCTAAATTACAAAATGGAAAAAAAGAAGTAGAGGCATATAAACAAGCAAGAAAGATTTATCAAAAGTTGCGAGATAATGAAGGAGAAATAGATTTTCTGATTAAAATTGCTGAATACTATGGAAATCAAGAAAATCTGGAAAAAATGGTGGAATTCTTAACGCAGGCTGTGACAGTTTACCAGGAAAAGGGCGATTTTCAAGCTGAAGCTAATCTCTTGCGTGACAAAATTGCCGGGATTTATTTCTATAGATTGAAAGATTCAGAAACAGGATTTGAAGTTCTGAATAAATCTCTGAAAATTTATCGACAAATTGGCGAAACCGAAGAAGTGGCAAAGACTCTCAGTCGGATTGGCTATTTATATCTCTATACTGCTGAAAATGAATTAGAAAATCCATTAGAAAGTAAACGCAAAGCACTAGATTTTTATAATCAAGCTATTTTATTTTATCGAGAAATTAATGATTTTAGTGAAGAAGCATATATCCTCAGAACTATTGGTAAAATATACTATGAATTAGGTAGTAAAAAGAAAGCTTTAGAAGTATTTGAGCAAGCGGGAAAAGTTTTTCTAGAAAATGGTGAAGATAAAAAAGCAGTAAATATTTTCACCAATATTGCTCGAGAAGACTATATTAAATTTGGAGATAAGGAAACTGCTTTACAATTCTATTATCAAGCCATCCCAATTTCTCAAAAATTAGGAGATTACAAAAAGGAAGCATGGATTTGGCGAACTATTGGTCAGCTTTACTATGAATTAGAAAATCCAAACAAAGCATTAGAAACTTTTAATCAAGCACAAAGTATTTATCAAAAAAATAATGACCGTTCAGGAGAAGCTTGGACAATTTATGAAATTGGTAAAAGTTACACTACATTAGGAGATTTCAAAAAAGCTTTAGATTCCTATCAGCAAGCTTTACCTATTTATGAGCAAGAAAATGATGCACCTTTTCGAGAAGAACGAAGCCTTGATATATTTATTAGAATGAGTCGAATCTATGCCTATTTAGGAGATTCATACAAAGCTCTAGAATTCTGCCAAAAATCCTTGAACTATGGTCAAGAAATTCTTCAATCAAAAACAATTTCAAATACAGAAGTATTTAGGGAAATTGGTAAACTGTGCTATCAAATTAACAGTCCTAAAAATGCTTTAAATGCCTTCGATCAATATCGTATAATTTATCAAAAACTTGGAGCAGACCGAGAAGTAACAGGTCTAATGCGAATTGGTAAAGATTATACTGAATTAGGAGACCCAAAGCAGGCATTATACTTTTTCAATCAAGCTAAGAAAGTTTATCAAAATAGTAGTTTTGATGAAGGAGTAATAAATACTTTAATTTGGATTTCTAGAATTTATTTTCAGGCTGGAAATTATCAAAATGCTTTAGATTCTTTAAATCAAGGTTTGAGAATTGCTCAAAAAATTGATAATCCTAACAAAGAAGCTTTAATACTAAGTGAAATTGGTGATACTTATTCCGAATTAGGAGAGAAAGAAAAAACTTTAGAATTCTACAATCGAGCATTGATAATTTACCAAAAACTCGGAAATTATCGCCAACAAACTGATATTTTGAATAAAATTGGTAAACTTTACCAGCAATTCGGAGATTTAGAAAAATCTCTAACATTTTATCAGCAAGCTTGGAAAATTGCCCAAGAAAATAATCCTCTTGATTTAGTCTCTATCTCTATAAATATTGCTACAATCTACTCTGAACTTGGAGAATTAGAAAAAGCCTTAGAATTTTTAAAACAAGCTTTAAATTCTCATGGGCAAAATAATTCTTCTTTGCATACAAAGATAGGTAAAGTTTATTCTAATTTAGGATAACTCGAAACAGCATTGCAGTTCTTTAATAAATCCCTAGAATTACTTGAAAACAACTATCCTGAATCGAGAGCAGAAAACTTGTTTGGTATTGCTAAAGTCGAACAAAAACAAGGTAATCTCCAGACAGCTATAACTCAAATAAAAACAGCAATTTCTTTAATAGAAGAAACACGAATTAGCAAAAAATCTCCCGAAGAACGTCTTACCTTTTTTAGTTCCAAACAAGACTATTATGAATTTTACATCGACTTATTAATGGAACTGCATCAACAAAAACCCTCTCAAGGATATGATGCTCAAGCACTCAATATTAGTGAACATTCTAAAGCAAGAAGTCTCCTTGAACTCCTCACCGAAGCAAACACCGATATCCGCAAAGGTGTTGAACCAGAATTAGTCATTCAAGAACGAAATTTACAACAACAATTAGATACCATTGAGCAACGGAGAGTAGAACTTTACATTAGTGAAAAACAAACCCTAGAACAAAAAACAGCGATCGAACAAGAGCGACAATATCTCCTCCGAAAATATCAAGAAGTCCAGGCAAAAATCCGCGAAAAAAGTCCGAGTTATGCAGCTATCACTCAACCTCAACCCCTCACTTTAAAACAGATTCAAGCACAAATTCTGGATAATGATACACTTCTGTTGCAATATGCTTTAGGTAAGAAACGTAGCTTTCTTTGGGCGGTTACTAAAAATAGTATTACCAGTCATGAACTCCCTCCAAAAGCATTAATTGAAAACATAGTTAAAGAATTTCGTTTTACTATTACTGATAGACGAGTAGATCCATCTTTGTTATTAGAAATCTCTCAATCTCTCTATGAGATAATTTTAGCTCCTGTTGCTCCTCAACTGAAAGATCGACGCTTGGCGATCGTTAGTGATGGGATTTTACATTACATTCCCTTTGCTGCCATTTCCTTACCAACAACTTCATCAGAAGCAAATTATTTACCTTTAATAAGTAAGCACGAAATTGTCAATCTTCCTTCTGCATCAACCTTAAGTATTCTACGTCGAGATGCCCAACAACGAAAAACTGCATCCAAAACCATTGCGATAGTTGCCGATCCAATCTTTAGTGCTGATGATACCCGATTAGAAACTGCCGTATCAACTCAGAATGAAAATAGGGAACAATATAACCTCAATCGTGCCGCTCGACAAATGGATGTAGGAATTTGGCAACGACTCCCAGAAACCCGAACAGAAGCAGAAGCAATTCTCGCCCTTTTGCCAAACTCAGAGACTATCTCCTACTTTGATTTTGTGGCAAATCGTACCCAGGTAATCAATTCTCAACTGAATCAATACAAAATTATCCACTTTGCTACCCACGGACTACTTAATAGCATTAACCCTGAACTTTCTGGAATTGTGTTATCGATGCTAGATCCACAGGGAAACTTGCTGAATGGATTTTTACGTCTCCATGATGTTTTCAACCTGGATTTTTCCGCAGACTTAGTAGTGTTGAGTGCTTGTCAACCTGGATTAGGAAAACAAATACGGGGAGAAGGGTTAGTAGGATTAACCAGGGGATTTATGTATGCAGGTACACCTCGCGTACTTGTCAGTTTGTGGAATATCGACGATGCTGCTACTAGCGAAATAATGAGTAGATTCTATAGGTTGATGTTACAAGACAAATTATCACCAACAGAAGCATTAAGAAAAGCACAGTTGGAGATGGTTTCTGAGACTCGTTGGAAAGAACCTTATTATTGGGCAGCTTTTACTTTGCAGGGAGAGTGGAAAGAAAGTCAAGGGAATAGGGAATAGGGAACAGGGAACAGGGAATAGTTAATATTAACAAATAGTTCAAACAATCCAAAATACAAAATATAAATTATTCCCCCTGTTGCCTGTTACCTGCGCGCAGCACTTGCGGTGAAAATATCAGGAACGGGCAAGATGCCCATTCCACGCTTGTAATACCATTTTCTGTACTTCCATCAAAGGAATATTCTGCTGTCTAGCTAATACGACACAATCTTCATATTCAGGTTGCACATTTACAATTTGATTCCCCATCTTTGCCACTTTTAACCGCACTGCTCCATAGTCTGTCTGCACCTGATTAATTGTGCGCTCCAAAATAGCCCGTTTTTGAGTAGAGCGACGAATACCCAGAGTTGTAGTCTCTCGAAATATTACCTCCTCACAAGCAGATAACTTTTCCGGTAGACAAATAACAGTAAGTAAAACTCCTAACCTAGATTTTTTCATTGTCACAGGTTGGGTAAAAACATCTAATGCACCTACCGCAAACAGAGCATCAAAAGTATAAGCGATCGCTTGAGGAGTACAATCATCTATTTGAGTTTCCAACACCATTACAGTTTCTAGGTGTGGATGTGGGGAACTAGGAGAATGATATTCTGTAAGTTGAGAATGTGGAGTATTAACCTCCCCTGCTCCGATCCACAAACGTAGAATATTAGGAATAGCTAAATCCCGGGAACCCGCACCCAAACCCACACATTCTAGAGACATTGACGGTGGCGAACCAAAACCACTGGCCAGAGTACAAGCGATCGCGCTACCTGTAGGAGTACACAATTCTTTTTCAATGCCACTACTATAAATCGGAACCTGATGCAACTCCCAAAGTTTTAGCACTGCTGGGACAGGTACAGGTAACCGACCATGAGCCGCCCGCACAGTACCCCCACCAGTGGGTAAAGGCGAACAATATAATTGGTCAATATTCAACCAATCTAATCCTAAACAAGTCCCCACAATATCAACAATAGCATCAGTTGCCCCTACTTCGTGAAAATGTACCTTCTCTGGGGCAATACCATGTACAGCACCTTCAGCTTCAGCCAATTTGTGAAATACAGCCAAACTCCAAGCTTCCGCACGTCGGGGCAATCCTGCTTTTTTGATTAATGCTTCAATTTCTGGCAAGTGACGGTTGTGAGAATGATTGTGTTTTTCCGTACTTTGGTCATTTTCTGAATGGTGAGAATGATGGTGGTGGTCAAAAGTTAGAGGTTCTCCATTTTCAGGATTTGCAGAAGTTAGATTGACATGAAATTTCGTAGCTAGTACACCATTGCGATGCACTTTTTCAGTGCTTAACTGATATTCCTGGGAAATGCCGAGAAGATTGAGTTTTTCTATCAGATATTCTAGGGGAACGCCCGCATGGACTAAAGCACCCAAACACATATCGCCCGCAATGCCAGTGGGACATTCAAGGTAAGCTATTTTTTTCATAAATTTTAGGTCTTAGGTGGTAGGTGATTCAATAATTAATAATTAATAATGATTGCTCTGATGATTAAATCTCAAAGTCTTTACAAATAAAGGTTTGAAGATTTTTAGGTATCAAAAAGTGCTAGCTTTTAGGTAGTTCCGGTTCAAAAATGAGCGTATTTTGGGCCATAGTTGGGGAGAAGCCAAATTTGTAGGGCGCATATTTACGGCTAAAATCTAGACTTTGAAAGGCTTTTAACAATCCGTCGCAGGGCATCATTGCATAAGTGTCAGTTTACTACATTTAATACTCCCCATCTCCCCATTACTAAAGATATATAGCAAACTTTTTGAGATTTAGTATTATTTCTTCCTTCCTCTAAAAAGCCTTCCTCCGCTACGCTAAAGGACGGGTCTTTAAACCCCATTTTTTGGTAAATTTTTCCAATCTAAAATCTAACATATGCTTTTTCTATAATCTAAAATAATAATTATGGCAATATTCTATGAACTTCATCCTGATACACCCCAACAAAGACGCGTAGAACAAATTATTAGCGATCTGAAAAATGGGGCAGTGATGCTTTATCCTACGGATACCGTTTACGCAATAGGTTGCGACCTCTATGCTAAATCTGCTGTGGAGCGAGTTAGACAAATTAAACAACTGTCTAATGATAAACCTCTGACATTCCTCTGTTCCTCTCTGTCCAATATCGCCAATTACGCTATTGTGAGTGACTCAGCCTACCGAATCATCAAACGTTTAATTCCTGGCCCTTACACATTTGTGTTGCCTGCCACAAAGTTAGTCCCACGGCTGGTGATGAGTCCTAAGCGAAAAACAACGGGTATTCGGGTTCCAGACAATCAATCTTGTTTGTCTTTGTTGGAGACTTTGGCCAATCCCATCATTTCAACATCAGCTCACATTACCAGTGATGCGGAAGGAATGGCCCCAGTAAATGTAGGAGCAGTTACTGGTAAAGCAGAATTATTTGATTGTCTAGAAAATTTAGTGGACATAATTGTTGATGACGGCTCTGACCCTGGATATCAAGTATCCACTATCCTGGAATTAACTGGCCAAGAGCCAAATCTCATTAGGCAAGGTCTTGGAGTTGAAACTGTAACAGCTCTGATTGGGGTTTGCTGAATAAAGTCTTTTTGCTGGGGTAGGAGACAGGAGACAGGAGACAGGAGACAGGAGAAATGGAGAATTTAGAGGAGGTAGGAGCTAAGTTTTGTCCCTCAGTTTTTCTGTCCTTAGTTTGCCTTTTATGCTAACTTTTTGAGCATGAAGAGCGGAAACAAGGGCACTTTTTGGGACTCTAAAAAGGCTCAAGCCAGTATCAGTCAATGCTTTTAGATTTAATCAGCAAGCCTTAATTGGTTAATATAGCAGAAGGCAGAAGGCAGGAGGCAGAAGGCAGAAGGCAGAAGGCAGGAGGAAAAATCTGGCGTTGTCTGAGTTTTCAGTTTTTGATATGTCCTCACCTTTCCTTCGACTACTATACAACCTAAAACCTAAGACCTAAGACCTACAACCTAAAACCTAAGACCTAAAACCTAAGACCTAAAACCTAAGACCTAAGACCTACAACCTAAGACCTACTACTGTGCCACTTGTGTTTTTGTTACACGGGTGGCACTGCCAATTTGAATATTGTCACAGTTTCTTTGAGTTGGATAATTTTGGAAGTAAAGTTCTGATTTTCAATCTATATCTAGCTTTCGTTGATTTTAGACCGAAATCCGGAAAATATACTTCTGATAGTGAATTAGAGAATTGGTTGTTAACAGAAAAACCACATCATAAAAGTGGAACCCTCCTCTGCAAATAGTTGGGTGAACTTTCCTATAGTCGTAAGTGTAGAGGAAAGAAAGGAATCACACAGATTTCAACCAACACCTAATCACTCTACATGATTACTTCATACACCTACCATGCATTATTCAAAGGTAAAATCAAATGACTGTTAACATTGCCCACACCCCCAACTCCCTGAACACAACCCCTGGTATTGCTCCAGAAGTTAACAACAGCAAAGTTGAAAATCACACTACAGCGAATACTGTACTAGAAATGAATACTGAAACTTTAGCTGCTGTAGTTTTGCAAGAATTGCAAGGTACTTTGAAAAGTAAGCCAGCAAAAGCTGAAACCATAATCACTCGCATCGCCCAAGAAGTAGAGCGGATTTGCCAAAAGAGTAATCGGATTCAAAATTCTGGTGAAGTTCAATCTTGGCAACTTAGTTTGGCTCGTCATCGCTTGCAAAAGTGCGTACAATACTACAAACTTGGTTCTAAGCAAGGTCGGGTAGAATTACACTCTCTACTTGCTTCTATGATTTATCGTCATATTGCTTCTTTTAGAGCGCAGTTAAGTTTCCAAGGTCGCTATAACTTGATTGAGGATTTTCTACAAGGTTTTTATATTGAGTCTCTAAGAGCTTTCCGTAGAGAACACAATCTGGAGCAAGACTATACTCCTAGAGTGAAATTAGAATTAGCAGAATATATGGCATTTACTGAACAGTACGCCAAGCGTCAAATTGGTTTGCCTGGCCGGAATCGTCAAAGATTGATTGTACTCCGCGCTCAAGGTTTTGCTAAGGGTCAACCTCCTGAAACTTCTCTTGATATTGAAATGGCAGTTGAGTCTCCCAAAGGTGAAGATGCAGAAGCTTTTAGTCGGTCTTCTGCTGTGCAACAAGTACGGGAGCAAATGGTTTCTGAAGCTGTTGACCCCGCTGAAGCTGTATTGCGCGATCGCGTGATTTCTGAATTAATCAATTACTTGGAAGTTCAAGGTCAAGACCAATGTATTGATTATCTGCGTCTAAAATTACAAGATTATCAAGCATCTGATATTGATAAGGAGCTAGGTTTAACTTCTCGTCAACGGGATTATTTACAACAACGTTTTAAGTATCATGTTGAAAAATTTGCTTGTTCTAAAAATTGGAAGTTAGTGCATCAATGGTTAGGTGCTGACATTGACCAAAAATTAGGTATGAATTCTAATAAATGGGAAGCTTTCCAGGCAACTCTTTCTCCTGAACAACAGCAAATTTTACAACTCAAGCGCAATGGTGAAGATGAACAAGCGATCGCGAAGACTATTAAATGTACTCCGAAACAGTTACAAAAACGTTGGGCAAAATTGTTGGATATGGCTTGGGTCTTTCGCAATAGCGACCAAAGTTAGTATGGTATTAAAAATGAAACAGATTCTTTTTACTCATCCATCAATTAAAGTTTGCGATATGGGTCATCCTGCTTCTGTCTAGGGTGGGCAATGCCCACCTTATGGAAGTCATACCGTTTCACGGAAGTTATAAGTCGAAAGTCAAAAGTCAAAAGTAAGATTTTATAGATCTACAAAACTTTAATTATACAGTAATTTCAGGAAATTATTTAATATTTAAAGTTTGAAACTATTTGTCACATCTTGAAAGTGAATTTGTATCAGAAGTCAAAAGTCAGAAGGCGCGAAGTGAAAGTTGATAGATTTAAAGTATTGACGCTTACAATAATTTCAGCCTATTACTCCACATCATCAGTTGCTGAGTATTTGTGACATCCTGAGAGTGAATTGGTATTACATTCAGTCTATTCGCGATTTTTATGTTATTTAAAACACAAATTAATTGGGACTAATATTCTGTTCAGATCAGCAATTATTATTATATTTAGTAGCCAATAGCCAGTTAGGGGAGTTGTCCGATTAGCGACGTACATTCGTCATTAACTATTTTGAGTTCAGGATTACCATTCCATCAAACAATGAAGCTATTTAAACTATAACCAACTATCAATTATCAATTATCAATTACCAATTACTTACTTTCACAGATATTATCAGTATTTAACCGAAAATAATTTAATCAGTATAAATACCCTCTTATTTTTTGATAGAAATTTTTCCCATCATTCCCATTAAATCAATACTATTTAATCAATTAAATATTTTTAAATATAAAATTTTAATATATTAGTTAGCTGGAGCTAATTAGCAGTTTTGGATAAAAATTAGATATATTGGATAAAGTAACGATTTATTAAAATATATGTCTATCAATATAGCTTTGGCTCCTGATTTGACTAATCGAGTGGCCAATAACTACTCTCAAATTAAGCAAATCTTTGAAACTATTGATCCTCATAGCTGTCCATACTATTATAACTTTCATCTACATACAATTTACTCGGATGGACAGTTAAAACCTGAGAGTTTGATAGAGCAAGCAATTGCCATCGGCCTTAAAGGTTTGGCCATTACCGATCATCATACTGTTGCTGGTTATCAAGTAGCTAAAAGTTGGTTAGAAAACTGGAAATCTAATGATGGAGACCGCGAGCGGTTAGCACCGACTTTGTGGAGTGGAGTAGAAATTAACGCCAACTTAATTAATATTGAAGTACATATTCTAGGATATGGCTTTAACCCAGAACACTCAAGTCTACAGCCTTATTTGACAGGAAAAGCGACTCAAGGTCAAGAATATCAAGCTACTAATGTCATCACTGCAATTCAACAAGCTGGTGGTTTAGCGGTACTTGCTCATCCCTGTCGTTATAAGCGTTCTGCTACCGATCTAATCAAAGCAGCAGCTAAGTTAGGCATTGATGGCGTAGAAACCTACTACGGTTACACTCATACTAAACCCTGGTATCCTAGCCCAAAACAAACAGAACAAGTGAAAAAACTCAGTGCTACTTATGGTCTACTTAATACCTGCGGTACTGATACTCATGGAAAAAATCTTTTAGTACGTTTATAGGGTGGGAATATCTCTATTCCACCCCTATAATTAAAGCTGTATTGATATACTCCTGATGTTGCGCTTAGGCGACACCGCAGGATTAAACTAGGGTGCGGAGTCGCTGTTTATACACCAGGGTCTTCTACCTGTATTTTTATTAGACTTGTCGCTATTCTATTATGAACTTCCTTTACTAGAGTTCACAGAAATTCTTACTGTTTCTGTTAAATTGAATTGCCAGACCTCTTTATTTTAGTGAAAGGGGTCTGCTGTTTTTTTAGCTTCCATTTGCTATCATTATTGTTGTCACAAGCATTACCCCAAAGCTCATTAGCAACAACACAATTCCTAGAGATATTGACTGGCCAAGATGTAATGATGATTTTGATACTCTCATGATTTTTATCACAGTTTGTTAAATTGATGTATTCAGGATAACAAGTGTTGTAAGAGTTCGAGGCAAATATTAATATTTTGTGATTAAACTTATATTTTCTTGATATTAGACATCTCTAGATAAAGAGGGAGTAGGAAGTAGAATGAGCAAGCTATTTAGCATTATTTATTTTATAGCAGAAGAAGGAAGGAAGAAGCAAGAAGCAAGAAGCAAGAAGGAAAAATCTTGCGTTATCTGAGTTTTAAGCTTTTAATATGTCCTAATCTTTGCTTCGACTGCTATATTTAGGACTTATACCATGTCCGGTTGAATAGTTATAAATAAACGACGGAGGAGTCAGTCCTCAGGAGTTAGAAGTCAGGAGGGAAGAAAGGAGAAGAGAAGGAGAAAGTTTTTTTATCACTAATTATCCGGACATGATATTACACATAAACGCTATTGGTAGTGGATTGTTTAATCTAAAATAGTGCAATAGAATAGTCAGGAAAAAGTTGCTATTTTAAAGATAACAGCTTTGAAGAAAAATGGAAAATCACAAACAGACGATCACTGTCAATTGGTAGCAGGAAACAAGCGATCGCTATTGAATTGATAGTGATAATTATTGAGTCTTAGGCGGTCTCAAAAACCGGATCAAGATGTTTGAGTTCAACCCTGGCATGATCAGTTGAGAATTGCCAGCTCACCTTAGAGGCAGTTTGGTTACGCTCGGTTTGCCATGCAATTAATTCTTTTTCCAATTTTGGCGTTGCACAATCAGGAATAATGAAATCCGAAAGTAGATATTTTTGGATAATTCTTTCCTCAATATATGTATAGTTTAAAATCTATTATCATTCTTTAATGTGCAACCCCCCAATTTTTCTTTGCTACAAATTCTTCGCTCTAAACATTGTTTCGATCAAATACTTAGTTCAGTCTCGGCTACATTTAACCAACTACCATTGCCAGGGGTATGGTAAATTTCCAATCTTCGAGCTAAAGGGTGGGTTTCTGGAGCTGGAAATGCTTCATAAAAAGAAGCGATATTATGGGTATTGAGATGATCACAAACTAACTTGACTTTTTGAGCAAATGGAATTGCCCACATCCAATAATTGCCTCACTTCTTCTGCCCAATCTATTCGAGTCCGACTATCTCGATTACTAAGCAGCCGCCATCCTCTGTTAGGATCAAAAAACATGAACAAAGCTTGTACTCCTTCAGGAGTATAGTGATCATCTTCTTTTTTGTCTTCTCCTGGCTTCATGGGGATGGTTTCGTAGAGATGTCCTTGAAGTTGCACAGAGGCTTCATCCATATTAATTAATGGTTTTTCTTCAGAATGGACACTGCTGTAAAGATCGAGAACAACTTCCATTTAGGAGACAAATCTGGCTAAATCCCTTTCTGGAATACAAAACCTTTGGATTTTCCAATGTCAGTGCCTAAGTCCTGATATTATTATCTTTACTTCTCCCCCACTCCCCCACTCCAATGTGGAGTGGGAGCATCTTGCTCCCTTGCTTGTATCTTGCTCCCATGAAGCGTCGTTGTTCATCCTCATCTACCATTCCGCGAGCAGGACTATCATACTATTTAGTTAACCCATGCTCTAGAGCATAACGAACTAATTCTGTGCGGCTGTTTGTACCAGTTTTCGTAAATAGTCTACTGACATACTTTTCTACATTGCGGACACTGGTGTTTAGGTCTCTAGCTATTTCTTTATTCATTAGCCCTCTGGCTACTAAATCTAATACACTTTGCTCTCTTGGGGTTAAATCTATTTTAATTGGTGATGGGGTTTGAGCGATTGTATTTTTCCCCATTAACATTGCTTTAATTTCGGCAATTTGACTTGCTAAAACAGCAATATCTGAAGTATTTTCCCCTTCATTTGGGCTTTTGGCTACTATTCGACGTTCTAACAAATTTTCGACTATAGCTACTAACTCCTCAGGATCGAAGGGTTTAGAAAGGTAAGCATCACAACCTGCTTGATAACCTTGAATGCGGTCTGTAGTCATTCCTTTGGCTGTCAAGAATACTACTGGTAAAGCTTTAAATCTTGGATCTTCTCGTAATTTTTGTAGAAATTGATAGCCATCTATTTGAGGCATCATAATATCTGTAATTACTAAGTCTGGTAAATATGATTGTAGGATATCCCATCCTTGATTAGCATTACTGGCAACGTTTACATTAAATCCACTATCTTCTAAATAAGCTTGTACGGCTTCCCGTAACCCTGGTTCATCATCTACTAATAATATTTTGCTTGGCATTTTTAATTTTTCCTCTAGCTCATTTTTAGCTTGAATCATTCCAGGCATATAGATTTTTCTAGTTTTACTACTTTCTATAATTTAGCTAATTTTCATTATTAGTGGAGCTAAAATAATGTATGGTTTATAATACTTGACAAAAAGTTGTTAAGTTATTTTTATAAAAATGTAATATGTGGTCAGCAATTTTATGGAGCAGATTTTGCCAGTAACTTCAACCCGTTCCTAATATCATTGAAGAAGGAGACAGGAGACAACCCACCCCCAACCCCTCCCAGGAGGGGAAGACAGGAGACAGGAGGAAAATTACATGGGGATTCGCTCCCCCAAGTAATGCGTGAACACCCCCGTTGACGGTGGGGTATTAAACCCACAAAGAAAATGATAAATTAAGAGTAGTAATAACGACTACTATAGATAATGAAGGTATTAGATAATTAATTAACGGGCTTTGTCCTCAAGGTAGAGGGCAAGAGGCAGACTGTACAAGTATTTCCATTAGACATCTCCTCCAAAAGAGGGAACACCGGATCTGGGAACAGGGAAGAGTAATGGATGATTTCTGGATAAGAATTGATTTTACTTTTTATCCCACATTCCGCAGGTTATAGTAGAAATTTTAAATATTTTTCAAGTAAGGCAGGGTAAGGATTTCAATATTTTGGCCATGAGGGATTTAGGTGAAAAATTTCTCCCTTTGAGCTAATCGCATCCATTCAGTTTCCTAGAGGATGTACTGCGATTGCACTCAAGAGCGCGATATAGCTACCGCTAGGCTCCGCCAACGCATTTAATTGCTTCTCAACCCATCATTATAGCAGTTTTCATTAACATAGAATACAGAGATTTTGGCTTAAAGGCAGAAGGCAGAGGGCAGAAGGCAGAAGCAATGCAAGTCTACCTTTGTGAAAACCGCTATAATATCTCTAGACTATTCAATGACAGAATCAGCAATGTTTTGAGACTAGCGATCGCTATTTGGCCACACAGATGGTATTATATATAATATAGCCGGAAAAAAAATCCCCCAACAGCACCGTTAATCTGCGGAATGTAGGTTTTATTATATTATTGGAGATGTCTATTTAGAATTAGTCAGGCGTTGCAGAATCAGGAATGATGAAATCCGAAAGTAGATATTTTTGGATAATTCTTTCCTCAATATATGTACAGTTTAAAATCTATTATCATTCTTGAATGTGCAACCCCATTCGTCAAGTTGTTTCTATCCAGTAGTTAAATATGGCTGGTTTTCCGCTTACCGAATTTTTACGATGATTTTATTTGAGTTTTAAGTAGAACACTACCAGTAATTGCCAATAGCATTCCCAAAATAGGTGATGGCTCTGGAATATCCTTAGTAGGCTTTTCTACTGGGTCCCAACCAATGACATCAAAGGCTAAAAGATCTAGACGAGTAACTATTCCCAACTCTCCACGAGCAAGTGTTGGGTCTAGAATGCCTAGTCCTAAATTATCTTCCCAGTGACTCGCTTGACGACCATCACCAGAAAACTGACCAGTTGAAAAAGTACCTTCGCTAGTAAAACCACCATCAATTGAGAAATACTTTTCCCTGGTATCTGCTGTCCAATCTAGCGCACCCTGGGCAAAGCTTTCATCCGAATAGCGGTATAAATCTAGAGGGCTGACAAATGTGAAGGCATTTCCAGGAAACAATGTATCTCTAGCAGGCGGACTGTTAATATCCAAGATATCAACACCACTGATAAAACCTAGTGCATGACCTATCTCATGAATAGCAATAGCCTCGAAATCAAATGTCCCTAGAGTAATTCCATCAGTGTTATCAAAGTCGTATTCAAAATTACTGCTGAAAGTAATTTCTGCATCAAAATCACCAAATGTTTCTGGAGGTACAAAGAAACCTAAAGCTTTAGCATTTGCTGTGGTCATCCGAATTATAGAATTGTTCTCACTCCCATCATTATCAAGATAAGGTGTCTCAAAATCAGGAGGAAAATTAGGATTATCAGAAGTCCGATTAATTAATAAGTCAAAGGCTGGAATTGGCGGAAGGTTACTGACAGCTATAGTATCATAAGGTGAGGTAATGTCATTCAAAAGTGTATTCCAAACACTTGTATAATTAGTAAAAGCCATTGTAGAGAGAGCTCCGCCTAAAATATTTTCACCAAGGTCTTCAAAACCTGCATTGATGTTGACAGTGATATCATCTGTAAATTGACTCTCCCAAAAATCAGCAGCTTTCCGAAAACCAATATCTGCTTGCGTATTGTCAGTCGAAGTCAAATTGATAGTTAAAGCTCGTACCTCAGGCACTTTAACATATAGTGATACAACCGAACTTAGAACTGTTAGAGCTAGTAATCTACTATGTTTCATATTTAGAATTTTGGAGTTCTGAAATTATGAGCATCCAGTAAATGTAAATGCACAAATTTAATTTTTTGCAGCATTTCTTTACTTATTGATGGAGAAAATAGCAAACATTTTCCAGTCAGTGCAAGTGTTTTTACAGAGCTTCATCAAAACAACATATTTCTCCCATCCATATATTTGCGGTTAAAAGTCTTACAGAATAAACATTCAAGTATAATTTAACTAAAAAAAATATTTAAAGATTTAATGAAGTTTGACTTAATTGCAGGGTTTAATCTTGACTTCTACTACCCTAAAATGTTACTTATATAAGATTATTTATTGACGTTTGTACCCGATAGCTAATTGCTACATCTCCAGAAATTGTTTGAGTCCCACTCAAATACTTATAGAACCCATTTGAGTTCTCCTTACCTAACATCAGCCTTACATTTTCTTGGTTTAATCATGATTGGCATAAATAGTTCTCACTCAACCACTATCTAGCCAGAAATTGCTCTATAGAAGCCATTTGGTATCTTTGCAAAGTAGCATAGGAGGACCTCCTCAGGAGGACCTCCTCAGGAGATCGAGAATATAGAATAGGGGAAAAAGGTAGAATCTAGGTCCCCAAGCTTCACAATTTCCCCTACTCTTCCCCCTCTTCCCCCTCTTCCCCCTCTTCCCACACTCCCGTTTATAGATCCGTTTAGGGGTTCTATATACTAGCTACTTCAGAAGCTAATTTAGCTTGAATAAAAATGCCAAATAGGTTCTATAAGTTCTAATTATTAAGATAGAAAAAAAACTATCACATCTATCACATGATACCTAACAGCTAACTTGGGAGCGATCTGTTAAAATTTCATAACCAGTATTTGTTACCAATACTGTATGCTCAAACTGAGCTGAAAGAGAATTATCAACAGTAACAGCAGTCCATTTATCGGATAAAATTCGTGTAAATCTAGAACCAGCATTCAGAATTGGTTCAATAGCTAAAGTCATACCTGCTCTTAGTTTCACATTTGGCAAACTTTTAGTTCTAGAGTTAAAAACTGAAGGTTCTTCATGTAAATTTCTTCCCACACCGTGACCTGTAAATTCTTCAACTACACGAAAATCATTTGCTTCTACATAATCTTGAATAGCTCCTGCAAGATCGAGTAGATAAGCACCAGCTTTGACTTGTTCGATACCTTTATACATTGCTTCTTCTGCTACACGAATTAGTTTGGCTGCTTCAGGAGCAACTTCAACTACGCCAATGGTAATACAAGAGTCTCCATGAAATTCTTGATAGTAAGCTCCTGTATCTACTTTTAAAACATCACCAACTCGAATAACTTTTTTCTTATTGGGAATGCCATGGACAACTTCGTTATTTATGCAAGCACAAATAGAGCCAGGAAAACCATGATAACCTTTAAAACTTGGCGTTGCCCCCATTTCTCGAATGCGTTTTTCTGCATATGCATCTAGGTCAGCAGTTGTCATTCCTGGTTTAACAATCAGAGAAATTTCTTTGAGTACTGTTGCGACTATTTTACAGGATTGTCGCATAATTTCTATTTCTCGTTGAGATTTAATTTCTATTCCTCGACGTTGTTTTTTCTTAACAGTAGGACGTGGCTTAGGTTTTGCGGGAGTTGCGAGTATATTACTAAAAATGTTCATGTTTTCTGACAAGTTGTTAACTAGCTATCAGCATTTTCTGTACCGAAACGCTTTTTAAATATTATCTATGACATCTTAAAGTCTAGGTAGAACTAAAGTCAAATGTCAAATTGATGCCTTGACTGAGACAAGATAAATTGAGAATATTTAAACTCTACTTGGAATTGATAGATTGAGACTTTTTTTGACTAAAATATTATGAAATTATTGGTTTACTAGTGCAGGATGGCGGAAATAACTAACCAGTTAAAAAAGGTTCAAAAGCTTGTACAATAACCTTTCTTCCCTTCTGCCTTCTGCTATCCTAGATAACTAAAGCTATCCTAGATAACTAAAGCTATCCTAGATAACTAAAGCTATCCTAGATAACTAAAGCTATCCTAGATAACTAAAGCCTTCTGCCTTTTTGCACTGATGAGATCTACAAGACTTACGCATAACCACCATATATAGTAGGGGCGTTAACGATAGTTATGCGCAAGCTTTCGGCCGTTTGCTTCGCATACTTCGTAACGCCCCTACAGATGGTGTATAATTTCTATTTTGCGTAAGTCCCGATCTACTCAGAATTTTTAATACTGCAAATTTCAGGATCGTGAGGTACAGTTTAAGACTAATCTATAATTTTTATTCATTTGTTTGTTGTTCCCTATTCCCTATTCCCTCACAGGAGTCAGCATTCCCTTATGTCTGACGCCGACGTGGGATCTGACAGCTTGCGTCTGTCGCCGACGCGGGGTTGCACCGCTGTTCCCTAAAAGCATAAAACTTTGTACCTTATCAACTCGAAAACTGGGCGTTGCTGAATGGTAATGATTTTTAGATTAAGTATCAACGCAAAACATAAGTTTTTCAATTTTACCTTCAGCTACTTACCATTACATTTCAGCAACGCCGAAAACTGCTGTAATTCTATGATTCTACTGTAGTTGTATTTGATTCTGTATTTTGCTTGGGTTTCTTTTTATTAAATAAGCCACTCATAATAATACCTGTTACTAACATCCAGATCAATCCGATACCATTTAGGAGTACATAAAAAGGTTTAATGTCTTCTCCAAGATATTCGGCTTCGTGAATTACCATTAAAATATGTGCCTGGTCTCTGGATAAACCAAACCAATTTCTACCAAGTCGGTAAGCTACTCCTGTAATGACAGTGACAAATAATGGTAGAAAAACTATTGGGGCTATTATTCTATGTAATTTACGGAATGTTTGTTTCATAATTTCCTTTAAAGTTTAAAGTTACCAGTAATGAAGTAAAGTGGAATATTTAACGGTTTGCTTGATTGTATTTTTTTCTAGAAGCAAGGCTATCACATACTACAATAATTGAATGCTGCATTTGACAGCACTTTTTAGGGAGCGTGAGGTATAGTTTTAAGATTAATCTTTTTTTCCCTACTCCCTACTCCCTAAAGTCCTAAAATTTTGTACCTCATCAACTCCAAAACTGCTGTAAAATCTTCAAAGCATTGTCCAATTTACTCTAAGGATTTAACTTTCTAATAAATTCTAGAGGTAAACCATCACAGTCAGCAATAAAAGCAACTTCATAAACATTATTTCCAATCATTTGTTGAGTAGGCTCTAAAAGAATTTTCAATGGTTGAAACATTTCTGGTTGTGCTGCTGCTGTAGCATCAAATTGTTGTTTTAAATCATTTAACCAACCAGGTAAATCTGTAGTATTTTGAGTCAAATCAAATGATAAATGATAATATCCAACATAATGCTCATCCCCAAAAGCATCAGGTGCAGGTTTTGGCTGAGGAATTTCAATCAGTTCAATTCTGCCATTTAATCCCTCCATCCAACAAGCTAAAGTATAGCCTGTAGTAAAGCGTTCGCAGACCGTAAAACCTAGTTTTTCATAGAAAGCGATCGCTCGATGAATATTGGCTGTCCGAATCGAGGCATGGTGCATCCTAGTTTAATATTTTTAACCTGATTTTCAGTATTAATTTTACAGTAAATATAACTCAGCTAAGACTAATTTATTTTGGCAATAAATAAGGATAACTTTTCAAGATAAAAGGGAAAGACTTTTCAGCTATCAACCCTATTAAATCAATCAATATTTATAAATCATTTATAAATGCTAGACCTCTTGCAAAAGGTTTTAATTAAATCAATTCAAGATATTACATCAACAATTTCACCTCCCTATTCCCTATTCCCTATTCTCTCTCTTGGTGCGCGTTCCCTCACAGGAGTCAGCATTCCGCAAGCGAGCTGGCGTCGTCGCGGGGTCTGACCGCTTGCGTCTGTCGCCGACGCGGGGTCGCACCGCTATTCCCTATTGCCTGACTTCCGCAAGAAGTCTGCGGAATAGTTTATTCAAACAATCGAAAATAGGGATATCGAATGGGTACTCCTGCTTCTTTGTCCAACTGAAAATTAATTACTTCCCAGCAAGGCTCATCCTTGGGGTCGGGACTAAATTCTACAGGTAAACCATAAAGTTTGGGCTTACAGGAAGAGTCAGAGTTAGAACGCCAAGGGGTACTACGTTCCAAATAGGTACTAACCAACTCCTGATATCTTTGAGCAATAATCACACGAGTGGCTCTATATCCTTCAGTATAAAGTCGATCCAGCGCTTCATGGATTTCAAACCTAATACCATCGGGATGAGTATGTTGCCGATACCACTCATCGTTCCATAGACGCCAGTGACGGCCAGACTGAAGATGACACAACTTACCAGTATTTGGGTCAACCTCAAAAGCTCCGTGACGAGGACATAAATAGGTATCTGTCAAGGTGAGAGCTGGTATGGTCTGGCGACAGTGAGGACACTGAATTTCAGGGCCAAACATTGGGTATTGGAGGGCAGAATTGATAGAGGATTGGGTCATAGTTTCTAGAGAGCTGTGGTGACTTAATTATAGTTAGCTTGGTTAAAGAATCTGAGCCAAATAGCTACAGGATAGTTACTAAAGTACTACATCAAACTCTTAACCTAACATTATGGGGTAGAGAATTTGTGATGTTTCAACCAGGAGTCAGGAGTTAAATATTTTTTAGCCTATGGCAAGGAACGGGTTGATTAGGATATGGACTAATGATGAATCTTAGATTAGGTAATGTTTTTCCCACTGTTTCCTCTTGCCTGTTGCCTGTTGCCTGCTATAAAATTCCGATTAAGCAAACATCACTAATATTAACGAAGATCATGTCAAATCAGCCCTCTTTTTGGCCTCCTCCAGATTTATCCCAAGCTGCTTTTGTGGCAGATAACGCTGTAGTTATGGGTGTTGTGGAAGTAGGGGTGGGAGCTAGTATTTGGTATGGGACTGTTGTCCGAGGGGATGTAGAACGGATCGTGATTGGGAACCATAGTAATGTCCAAGATGGGGCAGTGCTTCATGGAGACCCTGGTTTAGTAACTGTTTTGGAAGATCATGTGACTATTGGACATCGAGCTGTGATTCACTCGGCTCATGTAGAAAGAGGTTGTTTAATTGGTATTGGAGCTGTAATTTTAGATGGCGTACGGGTAGGGGCAGGTAGTATTGTGGGAGCTGGGTCTATTGTTACTAAGGATATACCCCCATTGTCTCTGGTGGTAGGAGTACCGGCGAAAAAAGTTAGGGATATTTCAGAGTCAGAGGCTGCTAATTTAATTGAACACGCTCAACGTTATGAAAAGTTAGCTTTAGTCCACGCTGGCAAGGGAACTGATGTTGGATTTACCAAGTGAAGTCAAAAGTGTATTTGAAGTCAAAAGTCAAAAGTCAAAAGTCAAAAGTCAAAAGTCAAAAGTGAATTGAAGCTGATAAGTAGTCAAGCAAAATTAATTGTATATTTGATGGTCAGGTTAAATAGGTAAGAAAAATTATTTTTAGATCGACTGCTCAAGGACACAAATGTATTTTATCAAAATAATTTGGTCGTGCAACCCTGGCTTTTAAGGGGAAATATTTTTGGAGCTTTGCTAAAATTCCCGTTACAAAAATCACTTTTAACTTCTGACTTCTGACTTTTGACTTCTGACTTCGTTAATCCCTATTCCCTATTCAAATTTTGCTCAAAAAACTTAATTTTAGATTAAGATTATAAGAAATGATAAATCTTTAAAAATCTTTAGGAGGGGAGTAAATGGAATTTGACTTTCGTTTGTTAATTGTTCTATTACCTATAATTGCTGCTGGTGGTTGGGCAGTTTACAATATTGGGGCTGTAGCCATTCAACAAATCCAAAAGTTCTTAAACAAAGAAGCTTAGATTCAACCTCAGCTCTTTGCTAAAAAACCGACTGTTTCTTACACTCAGACAACAGTCGGTATTTTTATTTATTAGACATCTCCTCCAAAAGAGGGAGTAGGGAGTAGGGGGAAAGAATTGAGAATTTATGTGGGGTAATTGATTTTATTTTTTATTATTGGAGATGTCTATTAGACATAGGCGTGAAAAAGATATAGACTTTTTGTAAAAGTATGGAATAGGGAATAGGGAACGCCGGATATGGGAAGATTTTTTTAGGAAAAAAACACGGAAAATGATTTTTTGAGTTGTTAAACTCTAGTTTATAGCAAATAAAGGGCAAGTTTATTTTCTGGAGATATCTATTAATTTGTAAGCATTTCCTCCGGAATGCTGCGCAAACAGCCGTCAGCTATCAGCTATTACTTTTAGTTTACGATCAAAGCTTTATTAATTGTCTTACTACAAAAGTTTGCTTCCTTGCTCTTAAAGTCTATATTAATTTAAACACTGTCCTTAAGGAGAGAGTCTGGTTGCAGATAGCTGACAGCTAATAGCTGTTTCGCAGCATGACCTAGGAAATGCTTACATTAATTTTATGCAAAATTTAGGGGTAATGTATGGCTTTAGAAACTGCCGTAACTGAAACAGCTATTGAGCAAAATATAGAACAGTTTTTATTAGTTCTTTCTGTTTCTCTGAGTGTGGCTACTCTCTCACGAGTTTTTAGTTGGTTCCGTAGAATTCCCTTTACATTATTATTAGTAATTTTCGGATTAGTTCTGGCATTTATTGATGTGAGATTAGTCAGTTTATCTCCTGAATTAATCCTCGAAATTTTCTTGCCTCCTTTATTATTTGAGGCTGCTTGGAATTTGAATTGGCGAGACTTAAAACGAGATTTAGTTCCAGTGGGATTTTTTGCCATTATTGGTGTAATTATTTCTGTAGTTGGTATTGCTTATGGTTTGAATTTTTTCACCGGAATTCCCTTAGCGATCGCCTTTCTGGTCGGAGCTAGTTTATCAGCAACAGACCCTATTTCTGTAGTAGCTTTATTAAAAGAATTAGGAGCAAGTAAACGCCTACGCACCTTAATGGAAGGAGAAAGTTTATTTAATGATGGGGTGGCGGTTGTTGCCTTTACTTTGCTCGTAGGAATTCCATTAGGAACAGTAGATAAATTTTCTATTTCGGACTCTCTATTCACTTTTCTTAGTTTTGTTGGTATAGGTATCGGTGTCGGTTGCTTAGTTGGTTTTGGCATTTCTTACCTCACCCAACGTTTTGATTTACCTTTGGTGGAACAGTCACTAACTTTAGTTTCTGCTTATGGCACTTATATAATAGTAGAAAAATTAGGCGGTTCGGGAGTTATTGGGGTTGTCACCGTTGGTTTGATTTTAGGTAATTTCGGTTCTCGCATTGGGATGAACCCCCGGACTCGGTTAATAGTTAGTGAGTTTTGGGAGTTTGTGGCATTTTTTGTCAATTCTATAGTGTTTCTGTTAATAGGAGATCAAATTCAATATTCGACTCTGGCAGATAATATAGTATTAATAGCAGTTGTTATTGGAGCAGTTCTTGTCACGCGAGCAATTTCGGTTTATAGTTTGAGTGCTTTGAGTAATTTGGTAGTAAAGTCAAATATTGGTTTAAAAGAACAAACGTTACTTTGGTGGGGAGGTTTACGGGGTTCTGTTTCTATTGCTCTAGTGTTGAGTGTACCTGTGGTTTTGCCTGGGCGAGATCAAATTACGGCAGTTGTATTTGGGGTGGTATTGTTTACATTGTTGGTGCAAGGTTTAACAACTCAGTCAATGTTGAAAGTATTGGGTTTAATAGGTGACCAACCGTTGCGTCAGGAATATATGGAAACGACCGCTCGCCGTGTAGCTTTAAAGCGGGTGCTTAATTATGTGTCTGAGTTGGTCAGGTTGCAAGAAATTGATCCAGAATATTATCGCTATCAGGCAGAATTTTTGCAAAAGGAATTGAAGCAGTTGCAGGAGAAAATTGATAAAATGCAAGCAGAACACTCTCAGTTAGTGGCGCTGGATATGAAGTTATTGCGGGAAGAGTTGGTGGATATCGAAGCGGAAACTTATGCTGAGTTTATTCGAGCAGGTAAGTTGAAGAGTAATATTTCTCCTCTTTTGGCAGAAGTATTTGAGGAGAAAGAAGAGCAAGAATCATAAATAGGAATGGAGTAGAAGCAATTCATGTTTGTGCAGCATTCCACAGGAAATTTTCCCTATGGTTTCTTGATTTTTAAATGCTAAAGGTATAAAGAGCGATCGCTCTTGTTGTAATTATAGCACTTCCTGCTGCCCGTGAGGTACATATCGTGAGGTACATATTTTGCAGGTAATATCAAATCCGGTTAAACAGCCATAGAATGGTTAAGTTAGGAGTCCTCAGGAGTCAGGAGTCAGGAGTCAGGAGTCAGGAGGAGAAAGAATTACAAAGATAAACGTAGTGATGGCGATTGAAGATTTTTTTTATGTCCAATTAAACGGATTTGATATAATATCATGTCCGCTTAAATACTTATGCTTTGGTGCAAGGAAGGCAGAGGGCAGCTATGCTGCTATGCTGTTTGCGTAGCATTCCGTAGGAAAGAGTTTCTTTCAATTAGACATCTGGTAAAAATCAAAAATAAAATCAATTCTTATCCATAAATTATCAATTATTTCTCCCTGTTGCCTGTTGCCTCTTTTCTGGAGATGTCTATTGAAACTTAGTTCTATATATGCTCCGATGCTACCGGACATGATATAAGTCCCCACACAGCAAGAGTTTGACTATTCATGCCTTGTACATCATTACTATTTATTCGCATTCTGCTTATTTCTATGACTAGCAATACGAGCTGCTCCACTATCCACAGGACCACCAGCAATAGGAATCACCTGATATTTGCGCTCTTCTTCTAAATTTTTTAGTTTAGTATAATCAACCCAGTGAATACAATTTACAGGACAAGTGTCGATCGCTTCTTGGATTAATTCTTCAGAGTCCCCATCTTGCTGAAAAACCCGCGCTCGCCCATGATCTGGTTCAATATAAAAAGTATTATGGGCAACATGAGCGCAGTGTTTACAACCGATACAGGTAATTTCATCAACGTAAACCCCTTTTTGTCGCAACATTCCACCAAGTTCGGGTTCAAAACCTGAATGTTCGGGAGCATCCCGTAATATTCCACCAAGTTCGGGTTCAAAACCGGAGCGTTCTGTCTCACCTTCTAGGGAGAATGAAGAAAAATCTAACATTTTGTAAAAGTAATAATATTATCTTATGTGTATAAACTTTAGTAAGTTGGCCTTCGTTGATATACCCAAAATACGCTACTAATGTTGTATTAGAGTTATTGGGTTTTGCTAATGCTTTTTCTTACGAAATGCTCCGCTTGCACAGCAAAACCCAACCTAAATTTGAAATCACTTTTCCATAATTTAATTTGGAAAGCCGAGTGCCGATCGCTAATTGCTGACTGCTATTTAAGCACTCCAACGTTGAACAACTAGACGTACAGATCCATCCTGATTTTTTTGCTGTTCAGTAACATGAAATCCTTGTTTAGCAGTTTCATTCACTACAGTATGGAAAGCATAGCGCTGAGTTACCATATTAAGGAACCGGTCTACAGACCATGCTTGTTGCCAAAATTGTAGATCGGCGACCAGCTCATATTCATTTCCATTCCAGGTAAACCCTAAGTCATACCCATTATTCTGTTCTACAACTACTTCAGCAGTGCTAGTTTGTCCACGATAACCACGAACTTCTGTAGGACCAGATTTCCAGTCAATACCTAAATCTGTGAGAGCGGACTGCAAAGAATTCAAGTTACGAATTTGAGTTTTGATTTGACTAAAGTGTGACATAGTAATTCTAAGAGAAATAAACTGAACTCAACAAGAAAAAAAATTTTAGTAACTGCTAAAAGAAGAAACTTGCGCCTTAGCAGTATCAGACTGATGCTGCTGTTGAGCAAAGTATTCAGAAGTTGATTCTTGAGTGAGAATAATTCCTAATTCTTCTTCAATTGCCTTAGTTACTTCTGTACAGGATGTACCGACAATGCCAGTAACTTTTTCCTGTACTCGACCATCTGGATAAATAATGAACTCTAAAGTTTCCATGTTCATAGCTCAATATATGAACAACAGTTGTAGGACTATACGCCGACACCAATTATTTGAAAGTGATGCCTGCTGATGTTGCTTATTTTTGTTATTAAATGACTTTATTTTAATCTAAATCAATTTTTACTAATTGATAGATTACGAGTCATTATTTAACAAAAGTTAATATAATCTGAAGCAATACATCAGTTATTTGTTAAGTTTGACGTATATTTTGGAAACCGTCAAGATAATGGACTCAAGTACGATGAAATATGGGATCAAGAAGATAACCAGGTGAGTAATGTAATAAAACTTCAAGCTAAAAGCGCTTGACAAATATCACTCATACTGTTAAAGAAAATATTTTTCTTTGATATTTCTTGTCCAATAAGTATTTTGGAATTTGTCGGTCAGGTATCTCTTGAAAATACAAATGATTTTCTAGGTTAAGCTGATATATATCAGTTGCTATAACCGTTAGAACCGATCGAATAGCTGTTTGTGTAGTAGGACTTAGGAGAACTAACATAAGATTAGCAATTAATCTTATCTCCTAGATAAATAAAGCCTTCTTTGTTCTTCTCTCTTCCTTAAGAATAAAGGCTCGTTATATTATCTGAAATAATTTTTATGTTTTCTTAGTGAAAATTAGGTTTTGAATTATTTCATTTTCGTTAATTTCTAATAATTGCAAATAGATTTTTTAGACAATTAATTAAGTCGCTAACAAACTAGGAACTTTAGGTTAAATTCCCTCGTCTTTATTGAATTGACCTTTTTAACTTTTGACTTTTAAATTCAGTCAAATGGTATGACTTCCACAGTGATGCCCCATAACGGATAATAAAAGTCTGTCCAATTAAATCAAACGCCATGAATATAGAGCAAACTACAAATTCCAAAAATCAAATTCGTGTAGGTGTTTTAGGTTTCGGTGGCCTGGGTCAAGCTGCAGCTAGGGTACTCGCTCCCAAACAAGAAATGCTCTGGGTTGCTGCTGCTGACCAAAAAGGTTATGCCTACAACACTCAAGGATTAAATCCCGACCAATGTATGACCATGTACAATACTCAGGGGTCTTTAGGCCATTTAGAATCTGGTGGCGTTTTAAGTAGTCACAGTATTGAAGAATTAATCGGAGTTGCTGATACTGTGGATGGTTATTTTCTGGCCTTACCAAACTTGCCTAATACTTTTATGGCAAATGTGGCAAAACAATTTATTGCTGCTGGTTGGCGGGGTGTATTGGTGGATGCCATTAAACGTACCAGTGCTGTAGAGCAATTATTGGCCTTGAAAGATGAGCTACGGGCTGCGGGTATTACTTATATGACTGGTTGTGGGGCAACTCCTGGTTTATTAACTGCAGCAGCGGCCATTGCAGCTCAGAGTTATGCTGAAATTCATAGTGTGAATATTACTTTTGGAGTGGGAATTGCGAATTGGGAAGCTTACCGAGCTACAATTCGTGAGGATATTGGCCATTTACCAGGATATGATGTGGAACGGGCAAAGGCGATGACTGATGCTGAAGTTGAGGCTTTGTTGGAAGAGACCAATGGTCTGTTGAAGTTGGAAAATATGGAACACGCTGACGATATTATGTTGGAGTTGGCGGGAATTTGCGATCGCGACCGGGTGAGTGTGGGAGGTATTGTTGATACTCGCAACCCGAAAAAACCTTTGAGTACTAATGTTCAAGTTACAGGCCGTACTTTTGAGGGCAAAATCTCTACACATACTTTTACATTGGGAGATGAAACGAGTATGGCGGCTAATGTTTGTGGCCCTGCTTTTGGCTATTTGAAAGCAGGAGTAGATTTATATCGAAGAGGTATTTATGGTTTGTTTACTGCTGCGGAAGTTATGCCACAATTTGTGCGGTAGTTTAATATAATTCAAAAATCAAATTATGGGGGGTGAGGAAAAATTCCCCAAAAAAATGTAGGAGCGTTCCATGGAACGTTCCTACAAGTGCTTTCAAAAAGGTGTATTTGAGGCTTAATGAGATGTTTTATTAATTATGGCTCTGACAAAAAGAAGCCTATGGGCAAAGATCAACCTAAACCTAAATCAATTAATAATTTTTCGATCTATTATAAACTTATTCAAAAGACTTCTCAACTACAATTAATACAGATTTCAATTAATTTACCCGATATATTCAGAAGTAGATAGGGTTGATAGAAAAATTCCTGTCCATTTCGGGGTTATTTGATAGATTAGTCTCTAATTAGCCTTTGTTATTTGACTTAATAGGGTAAATACCATTCGTCCCTACAGTTCAAGAAATAATTTCTAATTTTATTGCAATTACTTCTTATTTAGCAAAAAAAAGAGACTAATCTATTAAGAAGAATTTGAAGCAAGAAAGTTCTGCAAATAACTTGTATAAATCACCGAAAACCCTCAAAAATCTGGGTCGAGCTTTGGCAATTGTCTAACTCACCAGATTTAATGAATTTTACCAAAACTGATCGGGAGTGTTGATCATGGCAAAAATTGGCATATTTTATGGTAGCACATCAGGTGTAACTGAAGAAATCGCTGAAGCATTGCGCGAAAAATTCGGCGAAGAAATTTGCGATCTTTATAGTATGGAAGAAGATTTCGACGAATATAGTCAACTTCTTGATTATGATTATTTGTTATTGGGTTGTTCGACCTGGGGTGCTGGGGAAGTACAGAATGACTGGCGCGAACCACTTTTTGATATGGATATTGAAAAACCAGATTTTACAGGAAAAACTATTGCTTTGTTTGGTGCAGCAGATCAAGTCGGTCATGGAAAGCACTTTGCTGGCGCATTGCAACTTATGTGTGACCACTTCGAGAAACTCGGTGCAACTATAGTGGGAGAGTTTCCTCTTGAGGGTTACAGTTTTGAACATTCTTCAGCGGTGCGTAATGGTAAATTCGTGGGTTTGCCTATTGATGAGGTTAACCAAAGTGAGTTAACTGAAGAGAGAATTACACAGTGGGTAGAAGCGTTACGCCCCATTTTTGTAGGCACGGAAAGTGCTGTGTTGATACCTGCTTAAATATTGAAATTTGAAGGTTGATATTAAATCTGGCTAACTATCTACGCTAAAGTTGTTACGAGTTGTTTGAACAAATTTCTAAACTTGAGATATTTTTCGACTTCGGTAATGGCAACTGTATTAGCCGGAAATAGTAATATCTATCGCATCATGTGAAAATTTGTTTTGTTTGCATCTAAGTTCGTCTCCTTTTGGAGTTGGGGAATATTCCTCAACTTTTTTTTTGAATATTCATGTCTGCATCAAAGTGGATAATTTTCTCTTTAAATGATACTCAGGGGAAATTCTGGTTTTTGCGTTGAATAAAAAGTCATGTGTAGGGGCGAACGACTCCCAATATATAAATTATCTCACAACTTTTTGAAAGATGCAAGGCAAAAAAAACTTGCGCAGCCGATCTTGGAGCTAAAAAAAATGATAATTGGGAGGATGAAGTAATAATTTTCTCTGTTTGTGAAGTGAATGTTGTCGGTTTCTACTAAAGCTATTTGGTCTTTTTGTAAAAGTAGATAATTTACAAAAAAAACGTGCAGTTGAAAGCCAAGTGGCTTTAGCCCTTGGATGAAAACAAGTTGTGGGAATAAATTCCCAAGTATGCCAAAATGTGGAATAATACTAATGAATACGAGTAGGAACAAGGTTTGTCCCATAGACTCAATGCTTGTAGGGGTGAAACTCCCGCCAGTAAGAAACTAGTAGCACTGTTCTATCAAGACCCTTGGCACAGGCAAGTAGGCAGCAGAGATCGGGATTTATGGCTCTGACTTGAGTAAAACCACTCTGAAAATCAAACTAAAAAAGTAAAGGCAATGTGTGTGGCATTTTTGTCAGCAGATCTGAGTCTGTAGGTGGTATATGAGCTGCTACCACTGGGAAGATTAAGTCCAGTGACAGCTAGTAGGTGTGACGAATCGTGTTTTTCAACCGATTTGGAACAACTCCTTAGAATCACCCGTACTTCAGTCGGGTGAGAAGTCAATCTTGTTGATAATCAGGGGAAAGTCTGATTTTTTGCGTTGAATAAAAAGTCATGCGTAGGGGCGAAAAACTCCCAATATATAAATTATCTCACAATTTTTTGGGGGATGCAAGGCAAAAAAAACTTGCGCCACCGATTCTGGAGCTTCACAAAATGATGAATGGAGGCTACAGCAATAATTTTCTCTATTTCTGGAGTAAATTTTGTCCGTTTCTATTAAAGCCATTGAGTATTTGTCAAAGTGGATGGTTTTCTTTTAATCATGCTCAGGAGAAAGTCCGATTTTTGCGTTGAATAAAAAGTCATGTGTAGGGGCGAACGACTCCCAATATATAAATTATCTCACAATTTTTTGGAAGATGCAAGGCAAAAAAACTTGCACCGCCGATTCAGAAGCTTCATAAAATGATGGTTTGGAGGCTGAGGCGATTATTTTCTCTATTAGACATCTCCAATAATCAAAAATAAAATCAATTCTTATTCATAAATTATCAATTATTTCTCCCTGTTGCTTTCCGGAGCTGTTGCCTATTGTCTCTTTTCTGGAGATGTCTATTTCTGGGATGAATTTTGTGAGGTTTCTGTAGAGGTTAAATAATCAAGGTGAGACCATGAAAAATTCGGTAGTATATCAAGCAATAGCAGTTTGATGAGATGATAGGAGCCATGTTTGTAGTTGATTAATCAGAGCTTGAGTGTGATGATAAGCTACCATATCTCCCCCATCGCAGAAAAATTTTGCTGCAGCTTGCCAATCTTGAATTGCTGCTTGATAAAGTCCCTGGTGGTGGTGTAATAGTCCTCGGTTTAAATAAGCTTGAGCTTCATGGGGATTAAGTTGTAGAGTTTTGCTAAAATCTTCTATTGCTCCTTCTATATTTCCCATTTTGCTACAGACACAACCTCGGTTTAAATAAGCTCTGGAATTATTAGCATCAATATTAATAGCATAAGTAAAATCTGCCATTGCCTTGTGCATTTTTTTTGACATTAAATATGCTAAACCTCGCTCATTATAGATATCTGCTTGATTAAAATTATTGTCTTGCTTAGTCTTTGCTAAAGCTAGGTTATAGTCAACTACAGCTTTCTGATAATTTTTCAGTTCAAAATTAGCTAAACCTCGATTGTATAAAGCACGAAAATCGTTATGATTTTGATTAAGGACTTTGGTATATTCTGCAATGGCCTGTTGGTAATTACCAATTTTGTAGTAAGCTAAACCTAGATTAAGATTTGCTTCTATATTTTCTGGGTTGAGTTTAATAGCTTGAGTACAGTCAGCGATCGCTTGCTGGTACTTTTCCAACTGAAGATAGATTAAACATCTATTACTATAAGCACTGGCAAAGTTAGGATTAAGTTCTATTGCCTTGGTGAAATTATTAACTGCTTGTTCATAGTTTTTATCTTGAGTATTAGCTATACCTTGGGTGAAAAATTTTTTATATATTCCGCTCTCTGAGCTAGCAGTTGCAGTTTTCATTGGTAGGGAGAATGAAGAAAAGATTACTGCAAAAACTATGCCAATACTTAGTAGAAATCGATAAAAGTTGTTCATAATATCTGTGAAGATTGATAATAGTTATTGGCGATAATCAACAATTGATAATGAACAATGAATAATGGATAATTACCTCTTTAACAATTGATAATGAACAATGGATAATGGATAATGAAAAACATCTCTAATTAGGGTTTGCTGAAAAAGTCTTATGGGTAAGGGTAGGAGACAGGAGACAGGAGAAAACCCACCCCTAACCCCTCCCAACCCACCCCTAACCCCTCCCAACCCACCCCTAACCCCTCCCAGGAGGGGAGGGGAAGACAGGAGGAAGGGGGAATTATAGAGGAGGTAAGAGGAAAAATAATCCCTTGATTATTCTGTACAACTCTTACCTAAAATGCTAATTTTTTGAACCATTACGACCTAAAAGCTTAGACTTTTTTTGAACTAAAAAATGCTAAAACCTTTAGATGTCAATCCTTTTATATTTAATCAGCAAACCCTAATTATCAATTATCAATTATCAATTATTCATTGGTAATGAGAGGTATTAGACCATTTCTCTGTAACAATGCGCTTAATAATTTTTACCAAAACCTGAGTTTTACTAATAGCTGTTATCTTTTATTAAGCGTAACTTGATGGAGAAATGGTATTAGACCAAATTAAGCAATTATCAATTATCAATTATTGATTGATAAGCTATGGGTTTTACATTAAATGCTAATTAGCTTCCAATAGTTTTTATTACAACTGATGATTCGAGTTCTATCTAAATTTATTATATTTATTTCAATATTCATGTAAGCATTCAGCCGTCAGCTATTAATTTTAGGGAAGTTTAATAATTGATAATTGATAATGGATAATTAATAATTACCTCTCCCTAAAACGGATAGGATTGAATAAAAGGAAAAAATTTATTCTCTTGGTCGATTGGATATGGCGAGGAAACCCGTTCTTGCAGACCCGCTCCGCTAACGCCATCCCTCGACCGCTTTTTTCCCCTTGAAAGGGGAGGATTTTTACCTGAATTATTGAATTATTGAATTATTTAATTATTAATTCTTCGGTAACAGCAACCTTTGAAATTGAAAAAGAATAAAAAGTTACTGCCAAAGTCTTAGGACAAAACCTGAGAAGTAATTATTATTACTAATTGCTGTTTGCGTAGCATTCCGTAGGAATAGCTGACTGCTTATAGCTGTTTGCGCAGCATTCCGTAGGAAATACTTACATATTAATATTGGGGTGAACATCTAGAGCAAACTCAACAGTTTCTTTCGCTCTAAATTTTCACCCCAACTAACTATTAAAGAAAAATTTATGAATACGAGAAAATTTTCAATTGTGAAGTAGAAAATAAAATTATTCTCGCTAATATTTTAATGAATTACATACACAGAAAGCGGGTGCGTCTGTGTAGACTTTTGATACTTTTTGAAGATGGTCAGGACTTACGCAGGTATAGGGCGAATACCATTCGCCCCTACAGATGAACAAAAGCAATTTTTGACTAATCAATAACTACTTTGTTTTTACGGCAGTTGATAGTCACCTAACAAGTCCAGTCCGACTTATTTCAAGATGAAGCTAATTTTTTATCTAAATTATTTCCAGCCATTTTCAGCTTGAGCTACAACATAAGCTGCAACATCTTCAATATCGTTAGGTTTTAGGCGACCTAGGAATCTTGGCATAGCACCTTTACCATTTTTGACCTGATAGGCGATCGCTTCTGCACCTTTTGCTTCAAAATCCTTAAGGTATTTTACTAAGGAAGCTTTTTGAAGATTTTTCGCTGGCATGATTGTATTGCGGCCACCCAAATGGCAAGCATTACAATTACCTACGAATATCTGCTTTCCATGGGCTAAGTCTGCAGCTAAAGCAGGGGGTTGTACAGCAACAACAAAAAAAGCTATGGCCAATACCACTATTGATAGTAATTTTTTCAATTTTGTTCTCCTCTCTCAATACAAATACAGAAAATTATTGACATACTCCCGACGTTGCGTTTACGCGACAACGAGGGACTCTTCAGTTAGAGAAAACCTAACCGCAGTTTTGACAGAGGTGATGTCCTCCCCCTGTGTTAAATTTGCGTTTTTTACTATAAAATGCACCTGAATATTAAGTCAAACGACAGCTTGTCAAACATAAAAATAAAATTAATAATTATTAAATAGTTTTTTATACTACATTTTTAATTTGTACTGATATTTTAGAGTGCTTTATATGCTTTATAGTAGAAGGAACTAAGGAAGAATAAAGAAGGAAAGTAAGCTATCAGCCATCAGCTATTGCTTTTAGTTTGATATATAAAGCTTTACCGAATAATTAATAATTAGATAATTAAATAATTCGCGCCTTGAAGCCTCCCCTTTAAAGGGGAAACAAGAAAAAATTTTCCTTTTATTCAATCAATTCCGTTTTAGGGAGAGGTAATTATCAATTATCAATTATCAATTATCCATTATTGAATAATTTATCAGAATTAAGGTATGGAAGTAGGTTGATAGGGAATAGAAAATACCGAAGTTGGCAATAGGGAAAAGTTAATATTAACCAGTAGTTCAAACAATCCAAAATACAAAATTATTAAATCATACCCACCCATCAGCAACGCCCAGAATTTCTACTTACTATAAAAGCTGGCTGAAACAGCCTATTGTTATTAAAAATCAGTCATCAGAGCTGAGAGCTGACAGTGAGCTAGTTGAATGCTTACCAAGGAAAATTCTTACGTTGTCTGAGTTTGAAACTTTTGAACTGTCCTAACCTTTCCTGCCACTGCTTTATTAATAATAAAAATAATTATTCTCCCCCTAAAAGTATCTAAATCACAAGAATTAATTGTGGAAGTTATTAACACTTGTGGTAGATATATTTTTAGAGGGAGAAATATTGAAGAGTTATAACTGATAACTCTAATTTTTGATTAGTATTATGAACTCTAAGTATTTAGTAATTTGCACAAGAACAAGTATTCTTGTCATTACCTTGATAGACTACAAGTAAAGCAAATTAAAAGTAGTTTCTCGCATTTACAGGGAATTCCAGGTATATGGAAGTATAGAGATTAACAATTAAATGAATGCAAGTGCGGGCCCGAAAGCCCGCGACTGGTGTACCTCAATTAAAGTGGAATCTGCTGTAATTTCTGCTACTATTCTACAACCATATGGCCAACCATACCTGCACCACGGTGAGGAACACAGAAGAACTCATAGTCACCAGACTTAGCATCTGCTGGGATATTTACATCAAAGCTCTCTCCAGCTCTAAATGCCATTTGTTTGTGGGAAAGCGATTTGGACAGATTTGGATCGGGTGATTTAGCTGGATTGAACATTACATTATGAGGTGGGAGCATACCATTTTTAAATGTAAGTGTATCACCTGGTTTAACAGCTACTTTCTTAGGACTAAATTGTAGTCCACCAGCACCCATTGTTACTTCATAGTTTGCTGCTGCTGCTGGATTAGAAAATACTAGACTACCTATAACTAACATTGCTACGGAAGCTAATAGTGCTAAAGACTTGGAAAATGAAGAAATAAAACGCATCTTTACTCCTGTTTTTTTAAGATTTTTATGTATTCACAGGTCATTGTACAATAGATATCTCCCAAAAAAATCTGAAACCCTGATTATGTCTGGGTAAAAATCTAATTTATGGAGATTTTTAATTGTAAAACGACAGATTGTCATACTTAAATAATTTACCATAACAAAGGAGAAATTTTAACTACGGTGTTGTCAAAATCTAAGAAATAAAAAATAATGAGTCCTTTACCAGAACACTGTCCACAACAAATGTCTTTAGGCCCCCTAGAAACAGAGATTTTGAATATTGTTTGGAATTTAGGTTGTGCCACAGTCAAACAGGTACATGAATATATTCTGACCGACCCTGACCGAGAACTAGCTTATACTTCAGTCACTACAGTGCTACGTCGCCTGACTCAAAAAGGTTGGTTAATTTGTGATGAAAGTGAGCGTGCTTTTGTGTGGCGACCTTTAATTTCTCGTCGAGAAGCTGAAATGTTGAGAGCGCATCAACAATTAAATAAATTTCTGGAAGTAGGAAACCCAGATTTGGTGGCCTCTTTTGCCGATAGTTTAGATTCTGCTAGTATCGAGCAAATAGAAGCGATCGCCCAAAAGCTAAAAGCTATACGCAAAGTTAGGGAGGACAAAGAATAATGCACCTGATCATCATTTTGGGAGCTGTTGGGTTATCTTATGGCCTCAGAAAAGCTTACTTTTTTACTCCGCGTAATTGGGGCCAACGTTGGGAGCGATCGCTGATGTTATTTATTTCTCCTCCCATCATATTAATTACGACGGCCATTGCAGTTATTTGTATGGGTCATCAAGGAGAAATGCTTGGACTATCTACTGGATGGTTTAGTTATTTATTGGCCTGGAGCTTTTGTGGATGGACAGCTATTTTAGGCTTAATTTTAGGTTATCAAGGTTGGCGGTCTGTACAAAAGGTGAATAATTATCCTCAGATAATGATTAAGGGTAAATCAGTACGTTTACTGGATAATCCTATTTTATTTAGTGCCCAAATAGGCTTTTGGAATTCTCAGTTAGTAGTTAGTAAAGGACTTGTAGAAAGATTAAATTCCGAGCAACTTTATGCGGTTTTAAATCACGAACAAGCACATTATTATTATCGAGATAATTTTTGGTTTTTTTGGTTCGGTTGGTTAGGAAAAATTGCGCCTTTTTTACCAAATACTGAAATGTTGTGGCATGAACTTTTGACTCTTCGAGAAGTGCGTGCCGATCAGTGGGCAAAAAAACAAGTTGATGGATTATTATTGGCGGAGACTTTGTTGTTAATGGTGAGCGATCGTTTAACTCAGCCAGCTAATTTTGCTGCTGCATTTAGTTGTACAACTCCTCCTAACCGTTTGACTGAAAGAATTGATGCGTTGTTAGCAGAACCAGATTTTTCTATACAACAAAATAATTATTGGTTTTGGAGTTGGGTGTTATTAAATTTTTTCCCTTTAATAACTATGTTATTTCATCAGTGAAGGAAAAAGGAAGAAGGAAAAAGGAAGAAGGAAGAGGATAAATTTTTTTATCGCGCTATTCTCAAGACATGATATACATCGTATTTCAGATTAGTGAGGTACACCAGTTGCGGGCAAGATGCCCGCACTACAAATATTTTACTATTTATATTTGTACCTCATCTATCTGCAATCTGCTTTCAACAATTAATAATTAATAATTAATAATTAATAATTACCTCTCTTTGAAAAGAAGAGGATTGACTAAAAGGATAATTTTTTATTTTTTCTCGTTTAAAGGAGAGGCTTTAAAGCTTAATTATTCGGTAAATTTTGATTCGATCATTTTTAGCAAAAAAAAAATGCTTTATACCATTTCGCTGTAACAATGCGCTTAATCATTGTTGCTCAGACCTGATTACGCTGACTATTATCATCTTTATATTAAGTGCAACTTCATAGAGAAATGGTATTAGAGTAACTAAATTAACATCAGAAAAGAAAATAAAGAATCTCAATCTCAATAAAGACATGAAGTGCCAGAATCTAGAGGGTCATTTCAGTTATCAGTTATCAGTACCTCTAGTTAAAGTCAAAGGCTTGAAATATTGAACTTTATTTTTTTTTATCCCCTTGAAAGGGGAGACTTCAGACCTTATTTTTTGCTCATTAAAAACCCCCTAAATTTCTTGATATATTTTCATCTTTTGCCTTTTTTAACCCAGAGATATATAGCACTACACAATTGGGTTAAGACAATACTAAATGCTGAAAGTAAGTCAGAGATTACTTTTGAATTTTGAATTTTGAATTTTGAATTTTGATATCTAAGCTGCTGACAAGAAATATTGTTGTCTTTTCTGATGCTGTAAATGATACATATGTTCAAACAATTTCCAACAATATTCTTCAGAAAGTCCGCAAGTTATAGCTCCTCTAAGTACAACATTAAAATACCAATCATTAGGAGCTAATTCCTGGGGTAATTTATCTATAACAATATAGGTACAAACCCCACTATATAATTTCCCTTGACTATACACCTCAACTATTTCTGGTCGATAACCACCGCAGTGAATTTGTTTAATAAAATCGAATTTTACAGTTTCTCTTTCATCTAGGCGAGGGCGTAACCTCAAAGGTAAATTATAAAGCACTCCTTCTACGTTAGAATTCGGGTCTTTTACTACATCTAACGCTCCACAATTACGCTTTTCTGAATAACGATAAAATCCAATTCTATATCCTTTAAGTTTAGCAGGACCTATAACATAGTGATGAGTATTTTCTCCCAAGGTTCGTTTTAAGTCTACAGGACACATACAAGATCCATAGGCAAAGTAGTAAAACTTTTTCTCTGTAGAAGTCAGCTTGTTCATTTTAGTTATTGATTTGAAACTCTGAGTTAGTATATGTCTGAAAAGACAGATTTGATTGGAGCATATGCATTAAATTGTGCAGAAAGTTTGATACTTTTTTCTGTTAGATTTTGCACAATATAGTAATCAGTAGTCAGTTATAAGCTTTTCACTTTGAAGAAGGAGTCAGTCCTCAGGAGTCAGGAGTCAGGAGTTATACCATGTCCCGTTGAATACTTAGGGTTTGCTGATTAAATATAAAAGCATTGATAGATAAAGGTTTTAGCTGTTTTAGGTTGAAAAAAATTCCTGGTTTTGAGCTCTTCATGCTCAAAAAGTTAGTATTAATGGTAAGAGTTGGGCAGAAAAATCATTCTTACATTGTTACTTCTACCTCCTCTTAATTCCCATTTCTCCTGTCTTCCCCTCCTGGGAGGGGGAGGGGCGAGGGGTGGGTTGTCTCCTGTCTCCTGTCTCCTGCCCCTACTAAAAGATTTTTGAGCGCAAACCCTACTTATAAATAACTTAGCGAGGAGTCAGGAAGCAAGAAGAAGGAAGAGGAGAAGAAAGTTTTTTATCACTAATTAAACGGACATGATATTAGACTACTGAATAATTTGGTATACCTACACAAAATAACCAGTGCATTTTTTACTAAAATAAACTAGCTTAAACTATCTCTAGGTAAAGAAATATAACTCAACAGTAAATATACAAATAATATAATTTTGTTTACTTAGCTTAGGGATTTTTATAGCCGTCGAACCAAAGGGCGCGGACATATCAAAAGCTTATGCTTATAGTGAAAAAATTATAGATATACCTAAAGTTTAATAAGTTACAGAAATAGTTGTATTCTATGAAACATGAAAACCGCTATAAAACTCAGACAAGACAAGATTTTTCCTTCTTCCCCCTTCCTTCTTCCTTCTTCCTTCTTCCTTCTTTCCTTCTTACTTCTGCCATAACTAGATTATTCCCATAACCGACGACCAGAGGAACCCTTAAGTTTTTCATGTGTATCTTTCAACAAAGTCGGTATATCTAAGTTTTCTGGACACCTGGGTAAACACTCACCACATTCAGTACATCGACTTCCTTTGTTACCTGGAAACCAATGACCTGCATTTTCAAACATCCCATATCGATACTTACCGAATTCTGTCATATCATAGGCTACAGTCAAATTTCTTAATCTCAAAACTTCTGGAATATGAATACTTTCTGGACATGGCAAACAACCATAACATTGACTACATTTTTCTGTGCCTAACCTTGTTAAAGCCTGAGTTTCCAAACGCTGAAATATCTCAACTTCTTGAGGAGTTAGGGGTTGCGTGCAACTGCTGATACTCAGAGGCCATTCTAATTCTTGTGGCCTAGAAGCACCCACACTAAGGGTTGTTATTCTCGGGTCACTTAATAAAAATCGATAATTTAATTCCAATGGAGAAAAAGGTTGACACAGTTCCTGAAGAGTAGGAGATGGTGTATATAATTGCCCACCTTTATCTGCGGGAGAAATAATAAAAATGCCCATATCTTTTTGTTTAGCTAACTCTATTGCAGGGGCATTATGTTGGAAAAAGTAGTAATAATGTAAGTTAATAAATTGAAAAAAGTCAGTATTAATAGTCGCTAAAATTACATCTAAAGGGCCATGAGTAGAAAAACCAATGTGTCTAACTCGCCCATCATCGATCATTTTATGTATTGCTTTAATTCCATGATGGGTAATTTCTAAATGTTCCCAAGTATTAATGCCATGAATAGCCAAAAAGTCTAAATAATCTGTATTTAGGTTTTCTAGAGATTCATTTATATATCGCTCTATCAAACTGACATCTCTTGTAGGTGTAATTTTTGTTGTGATATAAAGTTGGGTACGCTGCAGCTCACAGACCAACGCCGCACCCAGATATTTTTCACTTTTACCATAACCTCTAGCTGTTTCTATGTGGTTAATTCCCATATTTACAGCTTGCTTGATTGTTTCTACAGCATTTTCCTGAGATACCAAGTATCGCATAGTTCCCAAAGAAAAAATTGAGAGGTTTAAGTTCGTTTTGCCAAACCTGCGGTAGTGCACCTATATGTTCTAGTTTTTAGTTTTTAGTTTTGCTATTGAGCGATCGCTTCTTTCTACCTATCTTTTTATACTCTCAGGGTTAAATCTCGCGATTATAACAAGAGATTCTTGCCAGTAAATAGATTCTTAACTAGATAACAAATCAAATAAACTGAGTTGCACCCTTGTCAGACCATCCACACAAGTCTTCTTGCTCTGTCTTTAAACTCAGGAAACCTCAGGGCAGGCGGTGCGCTTTTATTTAACCGTGTGCCCCACGGCTATTTAAAAAATTATAACACTAAAAATGCGCGCGTATTGCTCAATTATTTTTCTGCTTGAAATTCATCTCACCGTTAAATAAATGCGATGATAACGGGAGTCCTCTTTCAAAATTTATGATAGAATCTGGCATAGGCAATACCTGAGTCCTAACTACTATTGATCGTTTGGCCAAGGTTCAAATAAACTTGAAAAAGTTTTCAGCTAAATAAATCTTCTTTGACTTTTGCATTTTTAATTCTATTAAAATAGTACTAGGATAATTCACCAGTGCTAGAACCACCACGTTTGATTAAATCTTCAGGGCGAAGTTTTGATATAAAGTCCCTAAAGGCTTGCCTTTCTGCTTCATCTGCATCTTGGTCTACTGGAATAGAGGCATCTGCTACGACTTCTTCCATTACCCAAATGGGACTATTGGTACGTAAGGCAATAGCGATCGCATCACTGGGCCTGGCATCAATTTCTTTTTTAGTTTCTCCTTGCTTAATAATTAGCACTGCATAGAAGGTGTTATCTTGCAATGAATGAATTACCACCTTTTCCAACACCCCACTTAGTGATTCTAAAATACTAACCGTGAGGTCGTGAGTCAATGGACGTGGTGGCTGATGGTTTTCCAGAGCGCTGATAATTGCCTTGGCCTGGTCTTGACCTATATAGATGGGCAAAGCACGTCGCTCGGTACCATCTCTTAACAATACGATTGGATTCCGTGTCGATGCATCCAATGCTATTCCTGCAACTTTCATTTCAATCATTGGCTCGGCCTCATTTTATAATAATTTTTGTCAAGATATATAGAATGTAAGTCAGTATAGATAAGGATCGAGTAATTTTTAGTATGACTTGATATTTACCTATTTACCTATATGAGTCATTTTTACATTTATTTATTATCTTCGATTTTTGAGAGTATGGTGTCTACCTTGACTAATGGCTCACCATGATATAACAACCGTGTAATTTCAAGACTATAGCGCTTCGCCCAGGCAACAGGCAATAGGCAACAGGCAATAGGGGAAATAAAAAGCTGATAATATCAGACTTTTAGCTATTGGGGAGTTCCTGCAATTTGTAAATATACGCCTAGCGCGCTGCTATAGCGTTGCTGTTAACGGAATATTCATAGAGTTTGCGTTCATAAAATTTAACTAATCTTTAATTAATTAATCAGAGGAAAAACAGTGTTTACAGGATTGATTCAAGCTTTAGGAAAAATTAAGCTTTTAGAAGAAAGCCAAATTTTAGTTTCTCTGGGATCATCTAGTGGCAGTAAAATTATTTTGGAAGATTTGGCCATTGGTGATAGTGTAGCTGTAGATGGTGTTTGTCTAACAGTAATAAACATTTTAGCTCAAGGATTTGTGGCGATCGTATCACCTGAGACCTTACAACGTAGTACATTAGGCCAAATATCGGATAGGTATGTGAATCTTGAGACTTCATTGCGAGCAGGTAGTAAGTTAGGAGGCCATTTTGTTACTGGTCATATTGACGGGGTTGGACGTTTGCAAACTTCTGTGGAAACAATTAATGCCTGGGAAATGAGATTTACAGCTTCACAAACAAAGGACGAGAGGTGGCAACGTCAGATAGCTCCCTATATTGTGTCTAAAGGAAGTATTGCAGTTAATGGTATTAGTTTAACTGTGGCTGATTGCGATTTGGATGGTAACTGGTTTGAAGTAGCAGTTATTCCTCACAGTTTTAATGAAACAAACTTGTGTCATTTAAAAGCAAGTAGTTTAGTGAATATTGAGGTAGATATTCTTGGTAAATATGTGGCTAAGTTTCTACGTCATGGTTCTAATAACTATTCAGTTTTGGCAGGAAATTCTCATGTTAATAGTTTCAAAGATATTACACCAGAATTTTTGAGTGAAAACGGTTTTATTTAAAATGAGGGAACATTTTTCCTAGTGGTAAGGTCTAATTCAAGCAAAAAAACTTATTTAACTGAAAAAAAGTATGGCATTTTTTGAAAGTGAATACTTGCTGGAAAACTCTGATGTGGCAGCAGCAGTAAATAGCGGTGTGATGAGTTCTGGTTTTGAACACTATCTCCTGTTTGGGTTGTTTGAACAACGATCTGCTGCTTTTACTGGTACAACTGGCAATGACTTTCTCCCATAATTTTCCGTGGGTGTATCAGGAACAGAAATAGACTTGATCGGAGTACCTGTCGCTTTAAATACTGCAGGCGATCGTATTTATCAAACGGGTGTTGCAGGTGATGGAGGTGGTGGTTTTGATACTTTAGTTGGAGGCAACGCTACTGATATATTTGTCTTAGGTGAGTCTGGTCAAGATTTTTACAATGGTATAGATAGTAATGTTCGGATTAGCAATTTTGACCCCAGTGTTGACATTATCCAGTTGGGCAAAGAAAATAATTCATTTACTAGAAACTACTCCATTGGTTTTGCACCAGGAGAAACTGACGCTACCATTATTGCCCGTAGCACTACAGGAATAGGGTTAGCAGTGGTGGAGAATGTTGTCGATCCTTTTACTGGTGAGTTGCTTTTGGATGACAGTAACTTCCGCTTTGGTTCTCAAAACCCCCCGAATGACGAACCTTTACCTCTAGAAGTATCTTTTGTAGAAGGCGAATATTTAGCAAATAATCCTGGCGTTGCTGAAGCTGTCAATAATGGGTTCATTGGTTCTGGTTTAGAACATTATCTCAACTTTGGTATTAATGAAAATCGAGCTGCTTTTTTTGGTGGTACCAGTGGTAGTGATCTTGTTAGACCTGTGGGAGAAGAAAATAATTTTGTGGAAGTAACTGGAGTTGCAGTAGATTACTTTTTTGAAAGAGATTACCTTAGTGATGGTATTGGTGAGTTCGATCGCCTCATTGGCACTCCTGGAGTAAATGAGTTTATCCTGGGAACTACAACTGTTATTACTCCTGTCATAATACCAGTAGCTGTACCTTTCTACTTAGGTGAAGGTGAGGCAATAATAGTAGATTTTAACCAATTTGAGGGAGATTCTATTGAGCTATTTAAGCAGTCAATAGATAATATTCAGCTTTTTCCAGTTGGTAATGATTTAGTTATTGAGAACCAATCTTTAGAGAATAATGTTATTGAGGTAGATACTGTTGCTGTAATTGAGGGTGGTGCTAACTTAAACCTAACTCAAAATATTGAAACAATTGACGATTTTTTCGGAATTGATAGAGTTATTTTGTTCTAATATTTATGTAGGGTTGATATAGTTATAATAAAATTTGGGGTTGGTGATGCGTGGCTATGATTTTTTTAAATGGCGATCGCCTAAATATTAATTAAAAAGCATTTTATACTTGATAAATTTAGCTTTCATAGCTTGATTCACCAACGGCTAAAATTTTTGTCTGTAGTTGGACTTTAGTCCTTTAAATACTTGTCTTATATCATGTCTCTTTAAATACCCACAAATAACACTGATTAGGGAGCAGGGAGTAGGGGGAAATTTGATAGATTCTCAATTATCTTGGGAATATCATTTTTACCCTTGTCTAATTAATGAGACTTGATATTAGGGGTAAAGCCCAACTACAAGCCAACTACAAGCATAATTATAACTGTTCTACCGAACAGGATATAATTCATAATTTAAGACCTATCAGTAAAAGTTTTAGTTAATATCATGTCCGGTTAAACAGTGATAAATAAATAACTAGGGAGGAGTCAGGAGTCAGTCCTCAGGAGTCAGGAGGAAAGAGGGAAGAAAGAAGAACAACTGGAGTTGAAGGAGAAAGTTTTTTTATAACTAATTATCCGGACATGATATAACATAAAAAATGGGAATTTAAGAGATTTTATTTTTAGAGATAAAAACGTTTTTCTTATAATTAATTAATGAAACTTGATATCAAATAATGAAGATTTTTCTAGAGACAGAAAGATTAGTTTTACGACAGTTTACTGAAGCTGATACAGAATTATTATTTGAGTTGGATAGTGACCCAGAAGTAACTCGATATACAAAATTAGGCGATCGCTCCGGAACACCTACGACTTACGATGAGATTAAAAATGGATTTTTGCCTAAAGTTTTTAGGTATTACCAACAATATCAGAGTTATGGTTTTTGGGCAGCTATTGAAAAGTTAAGTAATAAATTCATTGGTTGGTTTCATTTTCGACCAGGTTTAGATAGTTATATGGGGGCAGCATTGTATCAAGAAAATGATATTGAACTTGGTTATCGGTTACAAAGAAAAGTTTGGGGAAAAGGATATGCAACTGAAGGATCAAAAGCTTTAATTCGCAAAGGTTTTTTAGAGTGGGAAATACAGCAAGTAGCAGCAAGTGCATTGTTAGAAAATAAAGCATCTATTCGAGTCATGGAAAAAGTGGGATTAAAATTTGAGCGAAATTTTGTTTATTCAGAATATCAGCAAAAAGGTATTAAATATAGTTTGAGTCAAGATGATTTTTACTTGCTGGAAAAACCAAGAGTAAAAAAGGAATAAGGTTGATTAATTTTCAGTAGCAGCAAGTGCATTGTTAGAAAATAAAGCATCTATTCAAGTGATGGAGAAAATGGGATTAAAGTTTGAACGAAATTTTGTTTATTCAGAGTCTCAGCAACAAGTTGTTATACCAAGCGTGAAAAAAGAATGTTACGAATAATAAGTGCGATCAAAAGACAAATGCAGGATATGTATTTTGACAAAAAGAATGATTTCCGACCTGAAAAATGGTATTAAAGTTATTCATTCTGACTCCTGACTTCCCCTCCTGGGAGGGGGAGGGGCGAGGGGTGGGTTAACTCCTCAGAAATATCCTAGCTATTTGTAGCAAATATTTATTGATTTGGTATTATACCATCTCCAGATGATTAAGTATCATAAAAATCTTCGACTGAAGCCATCTGGAAGGAATATCCCAAATTTATGCTTCGTTTCCAGTGTTCCCTCTTGAATTTACATCTACATTATCATTAATTAAACGGACATGATATTAAATATAGTTTGAGTCAAGATGATTTTTATTTGTTGAAAAAACGAAGATAAAAAAATGAATAAGGTTGATTAATTTTTTTAATTTCCGTTGACTTATAATCAAAAAATTAAATCATTATGTAATAATCTATGGCAGCAATAAATAATCTAGTAAATTAATGAAAGTGTGAATCCACTCAGATAATTGAGAACAAATATAGTATTTTTAATGCCGATAAAGTAAAATATAATACTTTTTTTATCCTGTTGTATGTTCTCTAAAGTCAAAAAAATTGTACTTCATCCTAGCAATAAAAATTATATGAGTAATACTAATTCTACAAATTTACCCCTATGGGTGCAAGATAGAGAAAAAGTAATTTCTAATGATATAGATGTGGAATGGCGAGGCGGAAAACGACCAGATTATTCTCACAATGATCGAGTTTTTCAACAAGAGAGTAAATATGATCATCCAGAAGGGTCTTTAGAAGCGATCGCTCATAACCTAGTCAGGACTTTTGAGATGGAAGCATCTAATAAAATTAATCCTGAACAGTGGTTATCTGTTGTTGCCGATCAATTTCGCATGAGTAGTAATGGAGGAAAAGAATATACTGCTCAGGAAGCAGGAAAACACGGGACATATAATCTTTTTATTAGTAAAAATAAACATTATGACCCTGACAAAGAAACTTTTGAATCATCCTTTGAAACCTTTAATAAAGCTTTTCCAAAAGGGTTTCTCTGGGAAGTAATAGAAGTACTTTCCGGACCGCCAAATGTTACTTTTAAATGGCGACATTGGGGGACTTTTCAAGGTAATTTTAAAGACTATCAACCTACTGGCGAAACAATCGAAATTATTGGTATGAGTATTGCTAGAGTAACTGAAGATTTAAAAATTTTGTCTGTAGAACATTATTTTGATAATAGTAAATTTATCAAAGATTTAACGGCTGGTGGTTGCCCATTTCATAGTCAAAAATAAGAGAATCATTTTACAATACTTTGGCTATAATTCAATACAGAAAACATAGTAGTGGTCTGCCAAAATTTCATTATTAATAAGTAGTGGGAGCATATTGCTCCCATCTTGATTAAAGATACTTCACGCTTATTTGAACAATTAGGAGAAGATCTGCGCTAGCAAAGATAGTGGGTCAACAATTCCATATAATATAACTAATTAAATCTAATTTGCTACGGAATAATCAGATTTCTTTTCTTATTTTAAAAATAACTTCTATTCTAGTCGCATTAAACAGCATCTCAAATCTATTTCTGAGAAATGCGACATTGAACTCCGAGCAAAAAAGTAGAACTAACAAGCACCTGACTTATTAAATACCACCCAAATTGTTTTCCATATTAACTTGAGATCGTATGCAATAGACCATTTTTGCTGATAGTCAATATCCATGCATACTATTTCTTCAAAGTCTTTCACACTAGAGCGACCATTAACCTGCCATTCTCCAGTCATACCAGGTTTGATATCCAGTCTGTGCCAGTGATGAGCTTCATAATTTTTGACTTCATCAAAAGTAGGAGGGCGAGTTCCCACTAAACTCATATCTCCTTTGAGAACATTCCAGAATTGAGGTAGTTCGTCTAAGCTAGTCCGACGTAGAAAGCGACCTATACGAGTTATTCTAGGGTCTTTCTCATTTTTAAAGATGTTACCTTTTGCTTCGTTTTTGACTAGGTGTTTCAGTTTTTCTGCATCAACAACCATTGAACGAAACTTCCTGATCCAAAAAGTTTTACCCTGATAACCACAGCGAACCTGACTGAAAAATAGCGGGCCGGGACTATCAAATTGCATAGATATAAGTACAGGAATTGCAAATACTCCTGTGATCGCTAATCCGACTAAGGCGCCTAAAATATCAATCAGACGCTTGCTTGGACTATTGACAGACGGATGAGCTACTTGTTTGTATAAGTTAGTTGAGTATTTGTGTTCTAGAACTGCTAGAGAATTCATATTTGAAGAGACTGATAAGTTAGATGTATTCATAAAATTTGCACTGTGACATTATGTTTTATATTTATGGAAAATTTTTATACTTACATCTTAGAAGAGCTAGATTTAAGGTGGTAGGGTAAAATACCTAACTTTACTGAATCTTCACAAATATCAGCCGTTTTTTAAAGTTTATGTGTTATTTTGGTAATCCATCATCAAATCTTCCGGAAAGAGAAAAAATATTATGTATAATTAAAGATTTTGCTTTTTTATGTTTTCTGGTGTTTGTAGATCGAATTAAGTATTATGTAATTAAAATCACAAAAATGGTATATTCTAATACAATTATTTGTAACGAGAAACCCTTAGGTGTTTTTTTTAACAATATGTTAATGGGACTTTAGATAAATATTTGCTGCTCCATATTCCGTTATCTGTCTTATAGAACCCATTTGGTATCTTAGTCCGCGACCCGCGTTTTTTTACAAGAGTCAGGAAGACCGAGTCAGGAGATGAAGGGAAGGCATAAGGGAAGCAGGTTAAAAAATACTCCCCATCTGTTTTTAAATAGATATCAAATAGGTTCTATAAACAAAATATTGTAATATTTTTGTATTAAGCTTATAATGCAAACTATTTTTGACCAGGAAAACTTGTAGAGCAAGCGATCGCTAAATTACATTTTCGGCGTTGCTGAGTGGTAATGATTTTGAGATTAACTTTGGGCGCAAAACATCAGTTTTTCAATTTTACCTTCAGCTAATAGACATCTCCAAGAATCAAAAATCAATATCTATATCCCAAAGAAATTATCAATTCTTTCCCCCTACTGCCTACAGCAAAGCTGCCTACTCCCTATGGGTGGAGTAGATGTCTAATTATTATTACATTTAAGCAACGCCACATTTTCTGCTAACTTTATAGGGGTTCCTCAAATTTTTGCCTAGTATTAGCCACTAGCATATTTAAGTATTCTCTTACATATTCTGCTTGTTCATTACTCAAACGATACCCATTACCATCAGGTTCTTGGCAAAAAAGTGGCTTTGCTCTCAAACTTTGATATTCAGAATTTTGTCGAGAAACTTCACTCAATAGCATGACATCTTCCTCCGAAGGCACTAAACCTGGAGGTAGTTTACTTTCTAAAATAGTCTTAATGTTCTCCTGACAAACACGAGTATTTATTCCTTGCTCCTCTAATAATTGATAAACTTCTTTTAGAGATAAAGGATGATCTGGAAAAACTCGTAGTATTTCCCAAAGTAAAAAATAGTCGTTGTACTGTTGTTGAGGTATATCTATAATTTGTGGATAAAGAGGTAAAATAGCTAAACCATAAGCAACCCTACCTATAGTTAATTTAATATCTTCAATCTCAGATAAACAATTATCCGATCCCTGCAGATTTTCCTGCCCTAACTCTACATTTTCAGAATTAACTTTTGCATCTTGAACAATAATTGCATTAGGCAATTTTTGACGTAACCAACGAGATATCCCACTCCAACTCCCACTACCTCCAGTACATAAAGCGCGGTTAATTCCCACTGGAGATATTCCCACCCTACTCAAAAAATTATTTAACTCCTGATTTAATTGTTGTATAAAAGGCTCTAATACTTTTTTTTCTAAATCTTGTTGTTGTAAACTCCATTGGCGATCGCCTATATTCAAAGTAAATTCTTTCTCAGATGGCACAATGACTTTTAAATTACGAGCTGCTGCTAATAATTCTTGTCTATAGGATGAACTTTGTAACCATTGCTGTAGTTGAGACCTAATTGACAAATCTGGATAGCCTGGCCGTGGCCATAATTGAGTAGATTGTTCTTGATTCTTTTCTTTCTGAGTCTGGGGTGAAATATTTTCGTTTTTTAGTAATAGTTGACAAACAATATCTTGATCTAGGGCCTGACCTCCATAAGCAAAACTATGGCAATGGAAGTGAGAATAAGTTAAATCTTGGCCATCATCAGGAAAATTAACTAAGGCCATTTCTGTTGTAGTTGCTCCCACATTCACAATTAAAATTTTGCCCCTTCTAAATTCTGAGATCGTAGATGTTTTTGAATCTTCTCTTACTGAAGTTAATTCTGATAGGGCAGTAGCGATCGCGTCCTCAATTACAATTACTTGACTAACTTCTTTGACCAGACCTGCTTCTAAAACTGCTTCTCTCAGATTGAAGCGATAGGCTTCTGGCCAATTAGTCGGACTACCAATCAACACACATTTTAATTGTGCCAAAGCTGAAAAAAATGTTTCTTGGTCTAATCCTACTGCGCCACAATTATAATCATTAGGTAAAGTAACTATTGTTTGAGTTTCTCTATCAGTTAAAGAAATAGAGTCTTGGCCAAAAGCTTGGGACTGAAGGGTTGTCAATAAAGTTACTAATCCTTGATTAACTAACTTGAGGGGAATTTGTTCATGTTCAGACAACTGTAAAATTGGTTCATGGGCAGTTGTAGCAATCAAGTTAGAACCTAGAAGAAAAGATTTGTCTGGTTTATCCTGCGATTGTTGTTTTTTAAATTTAATTGAAAGGTAAGGAATAGTAACTTTTAAACCAGGTTTAAAGTTTTGTAGTAATAAGGGTTTTTCTTCTATATTTTTCTCTTGAGATGATTTTTGATGTATGTATAAAGTTGATGGTAGGTGATATATTTTTTTGGTATAATTGAAAGTTTTTTGGCCTATTTTTGTTGAGAGAGTAAATTCTTGATTTGTTTGAGTAATATTTAACTTTTGTTGAGTTGGTAATCTCTCCCAATATATAGGATAAATTTCACTACTGCTACGATTAAATAATGCTGCAGAAATACCTGTAGTACCAAAGTCAATTCCTAAATACCATAGTAAAGATGTTTTATCTGGTGTTATATCTGTCTGTTTTGATAAATTAAAATTTTTTTTTTCTGTCTCTGGAGGGTCTTGAAGTAGAGTTTCTAGCGGTAAAAATTCTCGCTCATCTGTTTCTATTTGTTCTACTTCTATTGAAGATGTTAAGCCATCTAAAATATCTTCTAAAGTTTGTTCATTTTCTGTATTTTCTGCTGAACTTTGAGTATTTTCTTGGTTCGTTAGATTTAATTTTTCTGAAACATCACCAATATCTATAAATAAACCATCTAAGTTAGTAACTTCTAAGTTAGTAACTTTTGCTTCTGAAGTCGAAGTAACAGAATCATTAGTCGATTCAAGATTACTTTCTGCTAAAGATACAGGTGAATATTCTCCTAATTGAAACTCAGTTTGTTGCGAATCATCTGCTAATTCCTCTAAGTCAAATTCTTCTAAATTTTCTAAATCAGAACGCAAATTATTGAGGGTATTAGTATCTAATAATAATTCTATATTTTGATTTTGTTCTTCATCCGATTCTTGTATTGGTAAGAGACTTTCTTTAGGGGATGCCTGAAGATACTCTTCTTCTTCTGATTTATTGCTGTAATTTGTTTTTTCTTGTGTTTTTTCTTGTTCTTGTTTAGATTCCAGAGAAACAATTAATTGGTTAGTTTGTGCTTCATTTATCTCTAGTTCACCGAAAAGATGACTGAGAGATTCGATAATTTGAGTGTTTTCTACATCTTCTGAGTTGTCTAACTTTGACCCTGAATTTAGTGGTGATTCGATCAAATTTGCTATTTCTGCATCTTCTATTTTAGCAGTTGAATTTTGATATTTTTGCCACTGTGTGTAATTCTCTTCAAAACTAGGAGCTTCTAGTTGAGCAAAAGTTTTATTTTCCTGGTTTTGACTTTTAATAACTTCTAAATCTTGCTGTTGATCAAGATTAAGTTGATTGTGAATTGATGATTCTTGAGGGTTTGAATCATCTGTTTCAGTTGTATTTGATTCTGTATTTACTTTTGCAACAAACTCATATCCCGGATAAGGTAATACTGTTGTATCGGCAGGCTCATATAATTCATTTATTTGAGAAGATAGCTTTTTATGTTGAATATTTTGAGGATTAACATTGGATGCTATAAAATTTTCTGACTCTTGCTGTATTTCCTGATGATCTTCTGTATTGAAGTCATCAATAAATGACCGATCAAAGTTAGAATCTTCTCTAAACTTATCCTCTGAACTTGTCACCATCTCAGAAGGTTCAATATTCTTAGAAGTCTGTGGATTGATATTTTGCTTAACAGGTAAAGCACTTTGACTTGGATATGGATGCTGGTTGGTTAAATGAGACAAATGTTCCACCAATGTTTCTTGCACTGGGCCAAGTAAAGCTTGAGAAAACTCAGAGATAATTTGCTCCTGTTTAGCATATTGTTGAGCTAGGGAATAATTATCTTGTCTTTGCTTCTCCAGTTGCCTAATTTCTTGTTGCAAAGCTCGTCGTTGTTCTTTAAGAATTTGAAAATCTTCTTGTAGATAGTGATTAATAGGATTCAAAAACTCTTCTAGCTGTTGTGGATATTGCTTTGTCGTCTGGTCAATAATATTTTCCGAATTTGAAGGTGGGTCAACAGAGAGTAGCTGTAGACTTGAGATTGTATCCACATTCTGACTCAGATAGTTCAGCACCTGCTTTAGTATCTTTTGAGATTTTCTGAGTGTTTTTTCTAGGACTTTAGGAGAATTTTCAGTGCTAGACTGACTTAGCACCTCATCTATTTCACTGATGATTGATTTGATTTGCTTATTCTGGAAATTCAAGAGTTTCACCTCTGTCGCTCACCTTTATTAAGAATTATAAAACTGATGAGAGCATAACTGACTTTAAAATTACTCTTTCATACTGGATATACAAATTGGAGATTAATTCAATTAAAAGTGTTAAGGTTTTTTCAGACTCTTTAGTCTAACGTATAGCTTGATGTGGCAATAGCAGGATATGATTAAATTAATAATTTAAAGACTTTTGCTTTCTATCTTTTACAGGGTATGACGGTTATCAACGCAATGCTGAGTGGAATGCTTCTCAAAATATTAGTCAATGGTTAGGTGTTTTATGTCCTTTGAATCTTGAGAAAGCTGTGTCTGTAATGGGCATGGATGATTTAAAGGTAGGGGTCAATGATAGTCCCTAAACTAATGAAAAGTTTAAACAGGGGATAAATCCAACTGTTTAAACGACCTTTAGAATCGGCACGGATTTATCCCATAGAGTGTCAAATACATAATATTTATTAACTATAATAGTCCTCAAATTTAGCTGTTTAGACAATCTCTTAGGATGAGGAAACAGTATTATGACCCTGTGGATGTTTAATCCGTCAAGGAGCGCTTAACTAGAAGCAGTAGTAAAAGTTTCTGGATTTATTATTTATATTTTGGATTTCTGACAAATCTTGTACGTATATCTATGTACTACCATACTGTAAAAGCCCTTTCATAACTTCCACAAAGTTGTTGACTTTCAGGATATTTAAAATTGGCCAATTGGCTACTAATATAATATGTATTAATTTTAACTATTAATTTATAGTTGCTCTGTGGGCTAAATATACTGCCCTATTAATATTGAAAAAATAACTTTATGGAAGAAAGGTATAATCGCGACCCCCAATTAAATATTAAAGAATTAATGCGATCTACCTCATTTTTTGAGGGTTTACCAGAAGAAGCATTAGAAAAAGCAGTAATTCATGTGGTCAGTCGTCAACATCCACCAAATCAGGTAATCTTGCTGGAGAATGACTGGGGGACATCTGTATACTTTATTCTGGATGGGTGGGTAAAAATTCGCACCTATAATTTGGATGGTAAAGAAGTAACGCTGAATATTTTGGGTAAAGGCGAATTATTTGGAGAAATGGCTGCTTTAGATGAAGTACCTCGCTCTACTGACGTAATTACCTTAGCCCCCACATTAATTGGTAATATGCCAGCTCAGGATTTTGCTCATCTAATTAATACTGAACCCACAGCAGGAATTCGATTAGCTCAATTAATGGCCAGACGTTTACGACAAGTGAATCGACGACTTAGACTACGAGAAGCAGATGCTCAGGCCAGGGTAGCAGATATTTTACTATTTCTAGCAGAGGGACAAGGTATAGATTCTCAACAAGGAAGAGAAATTCCTAATTTGCCTCATAGAGAGCTGAGTAGTTTAAGTGGATTGGCCAGAGAGACAGTGACTAGAGTCTTAAGTAAGTTAGAAAAAAAGTCATTAATCAAGCGCGATCGCGATACTTTATGTATTCCTGATATACATGCATTGGAACGTACACTTGTTTAATCGGGGTTGCTGAATAAATGTATTATTTCACAGGAGTCAGGAGTCAGGAGTCAGGAGTCAGGAGTCAGGAGTCAGGAGTCAGGAGACAGGAGACAGGATACAGGATACAGGAGACAGGAGACAGGAGACAGGAGACAGGAGACAGGATACAGGAGACAGGATACAGGAGACAGGATACAGGAGACAGGAATCAGGAGACAGGAGACAGGAATCAGGAGTCAGGAGTCAGGAGTCAGGAGTCAGGAGTCAGGAGTCAGGAGTCAGGAGTCAGGAGTCAGGAGTCAGGAGTCAGGAGTCAGGAGACAGGATACAGGATACAGGATACAGGAGACAGGAGACAGGATACAGGATACAGGATACAGGATACAGGATACAGGATACAGGATACAGGATACAGGAGACAGGATACAGGATACAGGAGACAGGAATCAGGAGACAGGAGACAGGAGACAGGAGACAGGAGACAGGAGACAGGAGACAGGAGACAGGAATCAGGAGACAGGAGACAGGAGACAGGAGACAGGAATCAGGAGACAGGAGACAGGAGACAGGAGACAGGAGACAGGAAACAGGAGACAGGAGACAGGAGACAGGAGACAGGAATCAGGAGACAGGAGACAGGAGACAGGAGACTTCCCTCATTGGTTTCGTACTCTACCTTCCAATGGTTATCCGAGGGAACAGATAGTTCTACTGACACTCTCCGAACAGAGGAAGCATATTTTAGCAAAAAGTAGGTCAGGTCTACTGAGTGACAAAATTCTTAAGTACTTGATCGCCATTCACGAGACGGTCGAATCTGGAGCATTTTGTCACATGAAACCAATTGTATTTTGAATCAAAAAACTTTTTACTGTCCAGTATATTACAGTTCCATAAAATAAAAATAGGTAAATTATGACTATCAACTCAAAAACATAAAAATATAGTTATACAATATGAACTGAGATGATTGAGACTCCAAACTATTTTCAATATTTAGATAGGGTACTCAAAAAAAAATCCTAAATCACCAACGGGTAAAAACCATAAACAAAATCAGTATTTTAAAATTAATTCTTTGATAAATAGAAATTATGAATAAAGAAAATTCAAATGAAGAAAATCCTTTGATTGAGTCAATCAAAACTATTGGACTTAGTGTGATTTTAGCCATAGGAATTCGTCAATTTGTTGCCGAAGCACGTTATATTCCTTCCGGTTCAATGCTACCAACATTACAAATTAATGACCGTTTGATTATAGATAAATTGGGTTATCAATTTAAATACCCAGAAAGAGGAGATATTGTGGTTTTTAATCCAACAAATGAACTTAAAACTCAGTACAAAGATGCTTTTATTAAACGGATAGTTGGATTACCTGGAGATCGAGTAGAATTGAAGGATGGAAGAGTATATGTAAATAATCAGGTAGTAGAAGAAACTTATGTTGCTTCAGATTTGAATCCAGCGGAACTTGAAGCTAGAAAAGTTAATCACCAACAAACCAGAATAGATGTTTGTCCTCCTGATAAAAGGTTTCTTTCTCAGTCTGTGACAGTGCCTCCAAATTCTTATTTAGTTATGGGGGATAATCGTAATCATAGTTATGATGGGCGGTGTTGGGGTTTTGTACCTTATGAAAATATTATTGGTCGAGCTATATTTCGATTTTGGCCTCTTGATAGTCTTGGTACAATAGATGAATTGCCATTGTACAAATGAAATTTATAGAGGTTAGCACGCCACAAATATAGCAATCCTATTTTATTCGTGGCAAAAATCTTACTGCTTTTTAGGGAACACTTAACTGGGAACAGGGAACAGGTGAGAGTTTCAACTCTTTTATTTACTTTTTAATTACCCGCAACCTATGCGCGGATTGCTATATTTAGAATTATTTGCACAGTAATCTATAAATGGTAGCCTAAAAGTTAAACAAGGTAACACCACTGTTAATTAGTATAGATAAAAAGTAGTTACTAAAAATCAGACTTTGACTTAACTAGAAGCCCTGAAGTTGATTTTCATCTAGTTCCGTATCCCGGAAATATTTACGAATAATTTGAACATCAGGCTCTACCTCAATCCACAGACGGGCTCCCCCTGCTTGACTTCTGTTAGGTTTATGGGGTCGATAGACAATTTTGCAATTTCCCAGAATTTCTACTTCGTGGCAACGGTCATTTCTATCTCCTTGTTTGACAGAAATTGCTGGAAGAGATGTGCCATGGTCTCGGTTATAGTCAATTTCTCTTCGCAGCACATGGATAAAAGTATTGCCTGTACGGAATCCTTGATTCCAAGTTCCTTGAGGACCTCGACGACCTGGAGTAATTTCTGGCATTCCTCTACTATTTAAAGGAATTACCTAGAACCGTTTGACTTTTTTAGCTCCTTTGAGGCGACCTTGCCTCAAAAGTAACCTGAGTCTAGCAGTAGAAATATTTAGAAGAAATGCTGCTTCTGTTGTACCAACTTTGTCTGGTTCAGTAGTTGTATCTGCCATAAACTATTCCGGAACATATTAAGTATAAACTGGATAACCACTTACCATCCATTAAATTACAAAGGATTTAATTTGGCAATATTTTTTTGATTTTCCAGTATTTACTTATAATAGTAATCTTAGTAGGAAATTTTATAATTACCCAAAATATTAACTAAGTTCGGAGAGCTTCTTGACATCCTCCCGACGTTGCTCTAACAGACAACGCGGGATTCCCATCAATTCAAACAACCGAAGTTGCTCAAACTCAAGGCGGGTAGACGACTCATTGAAATCTGCTGGCTTCTTACGACCAGTCTGACATTTTCTCCTCGTCTTGTTTAATGTCTCGGACTGTCCGCCCGCGACTTCACCAAAAAGTGATAATTGTATGGGATTTTCAAGTCCAGTTTCAACAGTTTCAACTTTGGTTATCGGTTGAGTTACTGTTTCAACTTGAGTTATTATTACTGTTGTAGTGGAGTAGAAGCTACATCTTTTAACCAGAGCAACTCCCTCTTAGCTTGAGTTATAAATTGCTTAGTTAAATCAGTATATGAAGGTTTCTTTTCTCCAAAAATATACAACTGATTACAATATGCTAATGATTGATTCCAAACATATCTACAACAACCAAATAGTTGATTCAATTTAGTTATTTGAATAGGATTTGGATAGATGCGATATTTATATCTGGCTTTCAATGTTTTTACCTATTGCTCGCACTAAATTATTATTATAGCATTGGTTGACATTCCCATACGACGCTCCCTTGCAGGAGAGCGCGGGTATAAATGCCAACATTAGATAAAAACCATATTCTTTAAAAGTCAAGCTCCAGGACACGACCTTGAATTTGTTTTCCTAACCAGGGAGCAGGGAACAATTAATAATTAATAATTAATAATTAATAATTAATAATTACCTCTTCTTTTCAATCGGTAAAAGTCGAAGTTAAGACTCGACCAATAATTTGTTTTCTTAACCAAGGAGTATTGGTGGAACGAGATTTTAAGGTTTGTCTATCTACTTGCCAAGTTTTTTGAGGGGCAAATAGGGTAATATCTGCTGCTGATTTGTTAGGAACAATAGCTCCTAAATTTACTCCTAAACATTTTGCCGGATTGGTACTCAAAACTCTCCATAAATCCAAAGCTGATAACTCTTGTGTTTCTACCAGATTTTGCCATAATAAAGGTAATGCTATTTCTAGTCCTATGGCTCCTGTGGGTGCTTCATAAAAAGCAACTGTTTTTTCTTCATAACTGTAGGGAGTATGGTCAATAGCAACAGCATCCAAAATTCCATCCTTAATACCCTCAATCAAAGCCAAGCGATCGCTAATATTTCCCAAAGGAGGGTCTAAACGTAAATTTGGATCGTAGGGAAGGAAGGGAGAATTTAAAGTATACTTCCCGTCAATAGCTTGAGTATCTAATAATAGGTGCATCCAAGTTGTACTAGCAGTAATAGGCAAGCCCCTACTTTTAGCTACTCTAATCAATTCCACACTCCGAGCTGTGGAAACCCGCATAATATGGACAGGAGTACCAATAGCATCTACCAATTCCAACACAGCAGCTAAAGCAGAAGTTTCAGCCATAGTCGGAACTCCAGGCAAACCCAAGCGAATAGAATCATACCCCTCTCGCATTACCCCTTTACCCGCCAACCTAGAATTATTGCAACATAAAGCTAGAGGTTTATTCAGAGGTTTGAGATATTCCAAGACTCGTCGTAACAAACCAAGATTTTGTAGAGACAAACCATCTGCAAACCCCACAACTCCTGTTGCTGCCAACTCTCCCAACTCGGTCATTTGCTCCCCTTGTAAACCTTGGGTAATAGCACCCCAATAATAAATGATGGGAGTAGGGGAATAATTTTTGGCTAAATTTTGCAATCTGGCCAAACCAGCAGGATTATCTACAGGTGGAAAAGTATCGGGCAAAATAGCTAATCTAGTAAAACCCCCTGCTGTAGCAGCTTGAATTAAAGATTCTATAGTTTCTCGTTCCTCAAACCCTGGTTCGCCACTATGAGAATATAAGTCTACTAAACCAAGGCCTAAAATTAGTCCGTGGGAATTTTGAATTTCTGTTTTAGTGGGGAATTCAGAAATTTGTGTCTCAACTGCTGCGATTTTATTATCGATGATTAATACATCAGCAATTCTGTCTGTATTGGAAACTGGGTCTAATATTCGGATTTGTTGAAATAGTTTGCTGTTCATCTGAGGAAGGTTGTCGGTGCTACACCAAGGGTGAAAAAAGAATGTCTTTGAATAATAAGAGTGATTAAAAGAATCTACAAGAGGTGTCTCTTGGACTAAATAGTATAGCGCTATAGTTTTGGCTCTACATCTGAGAAATATAGTCTGAGAAAGTCCGATGAAAAAAGGCGATCGCCTTCCAGTGTCGGGCAAATATTCAATTATTCTCATCCATCCTCTATCAGTGGGGAAATTTACTGAGGATATACAAAGCTTGACTTTGCCTTCTCCAGATAGAGAAAAAAACTATAGCACTATAGTTTTGGCTCCAAATTTCAGAAATATATTCTCAGAAAGTCCGATGAAAAAAGGCGATCGCCTTCCAGTGCCGGACAAATATTAAATTATTTTCATCTATCCTCCATAGCGTGAAAATTTGCCGAGGATAAATAAAGTTTTCTTTTACCTTCTCCAGATAGAGAGAAATAATATGGCGCTATAGTTTTGGTTCAAAATCTGAGAAAGTTTGATAAAAAAAGGCGATCGCCTTCCAGTGCCGGACAAATATTAAATTATTTTCATCTATCCTCCATAGCGTGAAAATTTGCCGAGGATAGACAAAGTTTTCTTTTGCCTTCTCCAGATAGAGAAAAATAATATGGCACTATAGTTTTAGCTCCACATCTAAACTATAGTCCGATGAAAAAAAATTATTACCCTCCAGTGCGGGACAAATATTGAGTTATTTTCATCCATCCTCCATAGCGTGGAAATTTACCTTCCAATGGAGAAAGCTTGCTTTTATCTTCTCCAGATAGAGAAAAATAGTATGGCGCTATAGTTTTTACCCAAAATCTCAAAGATACAGTCTGAGGGTAAGTCCGATGAAAAAATATGATTACTTTCTGCCTTCTGCCTTCTCCTTTTTTACTTTCTCCAGATAGAGAAAAATACTATAGCACTATAGTTTTTGGCGTTGGTGAATTTTCATTGGTCGTGCATTGTCATTATTTTTTACCCCACATTCCGCACGACAAACATACTACAGTACCTTTTTCCACGAAGATGGTGGAACACAGATTCTAATATTAAGAATTATAATCAATAGTTAATGTAGTATGTATTTATACTTAAACCTTGCTCGTAATGCCTATCATGTAAAAATCTGAGCAATAAATACCTGACACTACAAGCTAGACCTGCGGAATGTCGGTTTTACGAGGCACGGCAGTGGGAGTATCTTGCTCCCGTACCAGATATTACTTTTTCCTGTATACCATTACGCGAGCAGGACTACCTAGTTTTGGCTCCACATCTGAGAAATAGAGTTTGAGAAAGTCCAATCAAAAAAGGCGATCGCCCTTCAGTGCCGGACAAATATTGAATTATCCCGATCAATTCTTCATAGTGTGAAAATTTGCCGAGGATGGACAAAGCTTTTTTGTCTTCTTCAGATAGAGAGAAATAATATGGCGCTATAGTATTTACCCCAAATCTCAAAAATACAGTCTGAGGATAAGTCCGATGAAAAAATATGATTACCTTCTGCCTTCTGCCTTCTGCCCTCTGCCTTCTGCCCTCTGCCTTCTGCCTTCTGCCTTCCCTTACAACGCCCCAGCGGCAGTCTTGTCCAAAATACCGCCAGATAAATGAGAAGTAATATTCATCGCCTCCAAGACTGGTCGTCCATCTGGCCCTTGAGGATAATCAATTACGCTAACTGCTCCATTTCCCTGCTTAAAATTCCAGAAATGTTTAGGTTCCAGACCAAATAATTGACAAAGAATTGCCTTATTTATCGCATCATGGGCAACAACAATACCAGTACCAGAAACTGACCGAATAATTTTTTGCCAAGCAATCATTGCTCGTTCCCAAACCTGCTGTAAATTTTCACCTTCTGGCATTTGTACCGTTTCTGGAAATTCTTTCCACTGCTTCAACAGACCAGGAAAACCAGATTCAATTTCCGATTCAAATTTTCCCTCCCAGAGACCGTGACTAATTTCCCATAAACCATCATCTAACTGTAACTCCACATCTGGATGGTGCTGCAAAATAATTTCCGCCGTTTCCTTGGGACGTAACATTGAGCTACTCACAGCAAAATCTAGATGTACATCTTTGAGAAACTCGGCAGCTTGGCCACCTTGAAGGCGACCATTATCATTTAGTGGTACATCAATTTGTCCCTGAAATTTCCCATCTCGGTTCCAGTTTGTCTCACCGTGGCGCACCAATAACAACCGAGGTCCTTGATGTTTTTCTCTAGGTTTAGGGAATTTCTCACCAATATGAGTAGTAAGATTCATAGATTCTAACTGAACAGAACCTCCGGATTTATCTTCCCCAGAAAAAGAGGGATAGGGAGGAGTAAAGTTGAGAATGCTAATACCACAATTAGACTGTTGAATGGATTGATAAAAAGATGGTTGTATTTCTAAAGCTGTAGCGATTAGACAGCGATTAATCCCATTGTGAGCCACAACCAAAATAGTCTTATCGATATTTTGACTCAAAGTTTCTTGCCAAAATTGTTTAGCTTGGTCAAACAAAGATAGTACAGGAAAATGCTTTATTTGCCCCTCTGGTGTTGAGACTTCCATGTAAAATTCATGGGGAAGTTGACTCCAGATACGATAATCTTCTCCAAATTTATCCTTGACTTCTTGGCGCAACATTCCTTCCCATAATGGTAAATCTACTTCCCTTAAGTTTTCTTTGGTTTGTAATGGGGGAGGAGAATTTAAACAGGAATGGATAATTTCTGCTGTTTGTTTGGCCCTTTGGAGAGGACTAGCGTAAATAGCATCAAACTTTAGACCTTTGAGAGCTTCACCTACCTGACGGGCAGTATTTATGCCTATGTCTGTGAGAATTGAGACATCAAGACGGCCTTGAATTCGACGTTCAACATTGTAGGTGCTTTGGCCATGGCGCACAAGGATAACACGGGTACTCATGGATAGTTTAGATTATAGGTTTGCTGGAAACTTTGCAACAGAGTGATTTTATCTTGTTTTTGGTACTTATAGCAGGGAACAGGCAACAGGCAACAGGGAAGAAAATTTCTGAAAAAAGACACAAAATATGATCTATATGTGTAATTTCCACTCCTATGTCTAATGGTCTAGAATTCTATTTCAGTTGCGGGTAAAAATATCTTGGAATTTAGATAACAGCTTGAAAAGGCAACAGTTCATCTGAGGTTAAAATTTCCAACTTTTTATCTATCCATGGATTTTTTACCGAGAAATTCAAGAAGAAATAAATCCAAAAAATCCGGTTCGTTAATTCTATAATTTTAATAATTTTAAGGAGAGGTAATTATTAATTATTAATTGTTGAATACCTAGATAAAAATTCTATATATCATTTAGTACAGCAGAATTAATAAATTAGAAGTTATTTTTCAGAAGTATAGTATTTTTTATGTCTGGTTTAAAGACTTAATTTGTGTATAGCAATAAACAGGTAGGTTAAGTAGACTGATGATGATCCGAATCAGAGGAAATGTTTTTCCCACTGTTCCCTGTTCCCTGCTATACTTCACAAACTTGAAGTCTGCTATATAGCGTTTTCAAATGAGATGTCAAACAAGAGTTGGTTATTTATTAACAGTAAAAAGTCCGGGAAACCTTTTTACCTGTTACCTGTTGCCTGTTGCCAGATGAGCTGTTGCCTAAAAGCGACCAGGTTTTTTACGCAACTCAAATGAAATTACTATATCTAGACTGAAGCAAAAATCTGTAATTTTAGAGAGATATTATTAGGAGATATTAATGACGATTAAAAGATTAATTTTAAGTATTCTGACTATTGTAGCCATTTATTTTATTGGTTTTTCTTTATTTAGTAGTGTAACTCAGCCACAAATTCAAGGTCGTCTGGAGTTATATCAGACTAATTTATTGTTGCACGCTGGGGAATGGCAACCTGAAGATTTGGATAGTAAGAATTTTACTTTAGCTAGTGAAGTTTTGATTGGTAATGATTCTTATCAAGCTGGATTAATACAATACAAAAATGCTCGTCAGTCTGCTCAACAGCAACTGGAAAAACAAACTCTAGAGGTGGAAAATTTAGGAGAAGTAGAACAGTTAGACCGGAATATAAGTCAGTTAAAAAGTCTGATTAATGAGTTTGATATTAATATCGGAATTTTACAGGTACAAAAAAATAAAATAGATGAAGCTAGGGAAAGTTGGGGAAATTTAACTGAGTCAGAAATAGAAAATCTGTCTTTAGGAGAAACGGCAAAAGTTTTAAGTGAAATTTGGAATAATCCAGCGAAAATTTTACCTGATGCAGAAGCTTTAATTCATAAAAATTTAGATGGATGGTTTCGTTATCGTGCTTTAAAACAATTATATAAATTACAGGAAAGACAAGAGGTTTTATCTCAACTAGAAATCCAGGAACAAGAAATAGCTCAACAGGCTGTATTTAAGTTAGCAATTGTTGCTGGTTTGCCGGGAATGGGATTAGTATTCGGAATAGGATTACTCATATTTTTAGGAGTACAATGGTTAATCTCTGGGAAAGAGTCTTTATTATTAAAAAATGCCAATTTACCTTGGGAAGTTACTTGGGATGGTGAAACAATTTTACAAGTATTTGTAGTCGGATTTTTCTTAGTCGGACAAATTATGATTCCTTTAGGATTAGAGATTTTTAAAGGTTTCACAAATTGGCAACCTGCAATGATGGGAGTCCGGGTACAAGCTGGATATATTCTAGGGAGTTATATTCTGTTTTCTCTAGGTGGTTTATTAGTACTTTATTTTTCACTAAAGTCATTTTTTCCACTGCCAGAAGGTTGGTTTAAATTTGATTTACGCGGTGGCTGGTTTTTCTGGGGTTTTGGTGGATATTTTGTCGCTTTGCCAATGGTAATTTTAATATCTTTAATTAATCAACAATTATGGCAAGGTCAAGGTGGAAGTAATCCAATTTTACCTATTGCTTTGAAAGGGCAAGATGGATTAGCTTTAGCTCTGTTTTATATCACAGCTTCTATTGCTGCACCAGTTTTTGAGGAGATTATGTTTCGAGGATTTTTGTTGCCTTCTTTGACAAAATATATGCCAGTTTGGGGAGCTATTGTAGCAAGTGGATTTTTATTCGCCATAGCTCATCTGAATATTTCAGAAGTTTTACCTTTAGCTGTTTTAGGAATAATTTTAGGAGTAGTTTATACTAGGTCTCGTAATCTTTTATCTTCCATGTTGTTACATAGTTTATGGAATGGTGGAACTTTATTAAGTTTGTATATTTTGGGAAGTGGAGCGAGTTAATTTTTAGTGTTATAGCGCTGTGTGCAGGCAATAGGCAATAGGCAACAGCTCCAGAAGGGGGAATAAAAAGATAATATAAGACTTTTAGCTATTGGAAACCTCCTGTAATTTGTAAATATGCCAGCGCACATTGCTATAGTTTCAGAAACAGAAAATATAGAATTTCCTATAGCAATTAGAAATCATTTGTAAAAAATCTAAGGATATATAACATATTCCAAGTATATGAGGTACAAATATTAACGTTATAAAAACTCTGTAGTGCGGGCATCTTGCCCCCTAGTCCTGTACCTGAGTGAGATGAAATTCGCTATATAAAAACTCTGAAAATTTTACTCCTATTCCCTGTTAAGAGTTCCCTTTTCCCTAGATTAAAATATTTTTTTCACAACTGAAATAGGATTGCTATAGTAAGCTTGAAATAAGTACTTATGCAAAATAACTACTACATTTTTAACTGCATATGAACACAGAGTAGAAAGCAAAGAGAAAGGCAGATAAAAGCAATAGTAAATCTACAATTAATTTTGTTTAAGTATTTACAAATAAATTCTCTATTATCTCCAGCTCTCTACTTAACGGGACTTTTTAAAGGGGAAATACAGCATATTCCATTAAGTGTGAGGTACACCCATCGCGGGCAAGATGCCCGCACTTGCATTCATTCAATTGTTAATCTCTGTAGCTAATAACTTCGGAAACTGTTGTAAGATTTAAGACTGTACTTAATATACTTGAAAACTGCTTTGAAGAAGGCATAATGCAGATGGGAAATTAGATTTTATCTAAATAATCGAAGGAGTATGAAATGGTAAATTTAGGTTTAAATTATTCGAGTTTACTTGAGCTATTAGATATCTTACTAGCCTTATTAATTTTGAATGAATCCCGAAAAAAATTATCATCTAAAGAAGCTTTTGATATTATTCAATGGATGTTTGTTCCTATCACAATCCTATTGTGTGGAAGCATTTTGCTGCTTCTGGGGTGGAGACTCGATCCAATATTAGTTTTTGTGATGTTTTTGTTACATACTATATTGGTCTTTTTGTTAATTAAAACTTTCCTATACAATATTGTTTATCATCAAAAAGCTTTTAATATTATTCAATGGATTTTTGTTCAAATTTTTCTTCCGATCGCCATACTATTGTGTGGAGGAATTTTGCTTTATCAGGGCTGGAGACTCGATTCAATATTATCTTTTGCTATATTTTTGTTAATTAGTGTATCTATATTTTTGGGTATTAAAGATATCTTTAAATAAGTTGCTTCCATACACCTTTCACTAATAACTTTAAATAACTATCATACTGGATTTATTAATAAATCTCATAAATACAGTTTTTTCATTACTATTACTACTTGAATAGTTATTATTGGTCATATCATCTCCGTTGGGGGAAGTTTGTGTAAACCCAAGCATAAATATATGTAGGAAATTTAAATTTTTTTCTTGACTCTTAAACCCTTCCTGCCTCTTCCCTCTTCCCTCTTCCTTCTTCCTTAATATATGTAGGAAATTTAAATTTTTTTCTTGACTCTTAAACCCTTCCTGCCTCTTCCCTCTTCCCTCTTCCTTCTTCCTTAATATATGTAGGAAATTTAAATTTTTTTCTTGACTCTTAAACCCTTCCTGCCTCTTCCCTCTTCCTTCTTCTTTAATATATGTAGGAAATTTAAGTTTTTTTTCTTGACTCTTAACCCTTCCTGCCTCTTCCCTCTTCCCTCTTCCCTCTTCCTTAATATATGTAGGAAATTTAAATTTTTTTCTTGACTCTTAAACCTTCTTCCCTCTTTCTTATTTCTTCTTCCTTCTTCCTTCTTCCTTCTAAAAATTATGGAACTGTGGATAACTAATTTTCAAGGCGAACTAGCAGCATTAACCGGTGCATTTTTATGGGCAGCATCCTCCGCTGCTTATAGCTTACTTGGGCAAAAAATATCTCCTCTAAAATTAAATATATTCAAAGGTTTAATAGCGATCGCTCTGATTTTTCTAACTTTAATTATTAGTGACAAACTTCATACAGAAATCAACTCAACTACTATTAATTTATTTCTGATTAGTGGCATTCTTGGTATTGGTTTAGGAGATACTGCCTTTTTTTCTGCCCTCAAAAATATGGGTGCAAGAAGAACTCTTCTCATGGAAACTTTATCTCCTCCCATGACAGCTTTATTAGCTTTAATTTTCTTAGGAGAACAATTAACTTTTGGTGCTTGGTGTGGAATTTTAATTACAGTTGGAGGCGTAGCTTGGGTAATCTCAGAAAGAACTCCCGGTGCAGCAATTAGTAATGTTAATATCAAACAAGGAATACTCTGGGCAATATTAGCAGCAATAGCTAATTCTAGTGGTGCAGTTATCTCCCGTTTTGCTTTGCTTTCCTCAGATATTAATCCTTTATTAAGCACATTATTTCGTTTAATTGGAGGAACAACTATTGTTGTTTTATTGTTATTTTTTCAGAAAATAAAACAGGATAAATTAGAGATATTTAACTGGTCAATTAAACTTGTAGGAGCAATTTTTATTACAGCTTTTAGCAGCACTTATTTAGGTATTTGGCTACAGCAAACTTCCCTCAAATTTTCTCCCGCAGGTATTGCTCAAACCCTCTTAGCTACCAGCCCAATATTTATAATTCCCATTGCTGCTCAAATGGGAGAAAAAATAAGCATTAGGTCAATTTTAGGAGTATTAGTTGCAGTAGTAGGAATTAGTTTACTATTCACTTTTCAGTAATTAGGGTTTGCTGAAAAAGTTTTTTGGAGGGGGGGGGAGGAGTCAGGAGGGAAAAAAGAAGGAATAAGCAAGAAAAAAGAGGACACGGTATAATACCAAATTGATAAATTTTTACTACCAAAATATTTAGATTATATTAAAATAGTAAATAACTGATGGAAAAGTTTGCAGATATTAAAAGCTTACTAAAAGAGTATTATGATTTGGAATTTCCAGTTTCAATCTTTCAATTAGCTGATTTTTTACAAAACTATCCTGAAGAAGGAATGTGGGATTTAAGTACAATTCGTGTACGTCCTTCTGGAATATTGAGCTTGATATTAAACCCAAAATTACTAACTGAAAATTTTAAGAAATTAGCACTTCTTCATTTTCGCTACTATCGAGATTTACCAGAATTTTTTACATATTTACATGGAGATTGTGATGGTTTGCACTGGGGACTTCTACTTGATGACCCTTCTGTTGGTTTTCGAGGTGCTGCGTCATACTATAACAATGATGGTGATGAAATAACGGTCTACAGCAGCATTTTCTCAGCACTTATTGATCGGTGCGAGGAAGAGCTTGAATATTGTGATGAATGTCTTGCAGACTTTCCAGAGGATGAGGATGAAGATTATCTAGAGACTAAAAGTATAATTAATAGATTTTTAGAACGCATTCAAGATTATATAAGTAAGCATTCAATAGAAATTATCGAAAATCGAGTAGAGACCGTTTCATCAGATACTGGTTTGGGACTTTGTGTACCTGAAAAGTTCCGCAGAAATGAATCATCAAAGGTTTATCGTAAACTTAGCAATGAAAGATATAAAGTACTACTTGATGAGTGTACAGATGATAATGTAATACCTGCCTTTAAAGTAGGTCGATCTTTATGGTACTGGGGTGGTGAAGAAGATTCTGAGAAAGCCTACAACTTACTTAAAAAAGCTTACACTGTACTTCAACGTGAAAAATTGTTACACATTCTTGAGATTCACTATAATAACAGGGATATTAGATGGGTTGATATGACTGGCTATCCTAAGTAGGGTTTGCTGATTAAATATCAAAGTCTTGATAGATAAAGGTAGACCTCGATCAGATATTCTTAAAAATAGCTGCTCCAGTTCATTTGAGATAGTTATCTCTATCTTTTTTCCCTTTTTTTCAATATTTACCCCAACTTCGGTCTTCCCTCTTCCTTCTTTCGTACGGACATTGCATGCAACGTTCCTACCATTTGTAACAAACATTTATCACGCTTGGTATTAGATATATTGGGGTCAAAAAAACCACCAAACAAGAGATAAATCTCATTTGGTGGCTGTACAATAAGGAGTAACTATGGAAAGGAAACTTTTAGTTTAATCTCTTAGCATCGATAGTTAGAGGTAGTTTTTCTGGTTGGTCTTTAGGAATAGATAATTCCCAACCATTTGTTAAAGTTAAAACTTTAATATCTCCATCAATTTTTTGTGAAACAACTTCTTCTTCCAAATCTTTTTTAGCAACATAAACTTCTAAATTTCCTGCTGCATTATTTCGTAAGATTACTTTCATTAATTTTCCTCTACAACTTCTATTTCATTTTTACGACAGCCTATAATCATTCCTTTTTTAATGAAATGTACGGAATAAATATAAAATTTTTGTAAGAAGGTGCCTATGCCACAAATATAACCGACCTCTCCCCCTTCCAAAAGAATGTCACCTCGATTTTTTCCAGGGAAAGTACCATCATTACGAATTATTTTGCGAACTCTTACTTTTTGTTCTAATTCAAATACTGGTGGTCCATCTAATTCGATCGCCTCATCTAATTTCATGTAGTTGCCTCCCTAATACTGAGTTAAATATTATTTTGATTTTTGGTGGAATGAATAGTGATAATTTCTTTAGAGATTATGACATATTAATTATTTGAGAAAAAGTAGCTATTGCTTCTTTCTTTAGGATACTAAAAATTACATTCAAGCAAAATCTAAAAGTATTTATCACTATTAAACATGGGTTTGTCAACGAGAAAGCTTTTATTTAGATAAACTTTATAATTCATCTTTTAACTAATTGGTCGATCATAGCAGAAAGTATTGCTATCGTAAGACTCATGCCAATCAAAAATTTGTTGCAGTTGTTGGAGAGAAATCATACCAAACTTCCAGAGAATCATTGGTAGAGGTCCACAAGAAGCTTCACTGTGTTTCCGTGCTACAGAAATAGCTGCGGCAGAAATAGCTAATTCTTCCTGCAAAAAATTAATAAATAGAGTTGTTTTGCGATCGCCTTCCATAGTTATTATCCTTAAAATATTAAACTACAGGTAATAGATAAGGAAGGTAACTCCATATCTATTACCAATGAGAATTGTTCATTAAATCAATGGTTGTATTTAGGAAAAACTTCCATCTGCCAGCATCTTTCTAACCAGTCCACTAACTCTTTGCGAGGGGCAACAAATTGCTTAACAATGCTGTGGACAAGAAGAGCATCAGTGAAATTATTGATTTCGACTAATAACTCACCGCTAGCGGAACACCAGCTATTAATCATTAGTTCTTGTAAGCGCTGATGAATGAACCAACGATCGATTTGAGAAACATTCACAACTGTAATCAAGTCTTGAGGGTTAGGATTATGATTGCTATACATCGTTGTCATTCCTTAGTGTTGCTGATAAAAGTTTGCAATTGTTTGTTCTAGTTGCTCAATTCTGTCAAGTAAAGCGCGAGTTACAGTAGCTTGTGTATCTGGTAACCGTCCATGTTCAAGAGGTCCAACTCGTTCGCCAGATTTAGAAACAATTCGACCAGGTATACCGACAACTGTGCATTCAGAAGGAACATTATTCAATACAATTGAACCAGCACCTATGCGAACATTATCTCCGATATTTATATTACCTAGTACCTTAGCACCAGCACCAACTACAACATTCTTGCCAATAGTGGGATGACGTTTGCCAATTTCTTTTCCTGTACCACCAAGAGTGACACCTTGATAAATTAAAGAATATTCTCCAATGATTGCAGTTTCACCAATCACCACTCCCATGCCATGATCGATAAATACTCCTCGTCCAATTGTTGCTCCAGGGTGAATTTCAATTCCGGTTAAAAACCGCCCAAGATGGGAAATTAAACGTGGAATTAGAGAAATGTTCTGAAGATGTAACCAATGAGCGAGGCGATGTAGTACTAAAGCGTGCAAACCAGGATAGCAACATAAGACTTCAACCCAGTTGCGTGCTGCGGGGTCTCGCTCAAAGATCATTTGAAAATCTGTGAAGATTGTCTCTAACTCTGGAAAGGTAAAATATTTATACCAAAATCTATGACGACGAGAAGAAGAAAGGTCTCTACCTGATTCTGGTTGTCGATTTTGTTGAGCAGTGTCAGTATTAGCTTTGAGTTTGAATTGAGACCTAAAGTTACCTTGACTTTTTTTGGAATTAGAAGTGTTAGTTTTATTAGGTAATGTACAAGTATTGCCAGTTAGTAAGGTGGTCATGGGTTAAATAGGGGGTTCCGTGCTTGACAAGGACGTTTGCTTTTCAATTTTTATATCAAGTGCCTTGTAAACTACTAACCAATATTTAACGGTCAATCTTTATTAGATATATTAAGCTTGTACTCAAAAGACTGAAAATGAATGTAGATAGATGTTTGAAATATATTTTGGGGTATAGGTGCTAGTATTTTTTGTAGCGTGTACGAGTATTTAATGAACAATGTACTAGCATTTTTGTACTCAAGGTTGATGCTTGTGTATAAGCAGGTTTGAAGTTTTTAAGGGGGGTTTGTGCTGAAATTGAAACTTGTACTCAAATTATAGTTTAACTCATAATTATAGGGAAAAGATTAAAAAAAATATTAAAAATTATCTACTTAATTCTGAAAAAACTGCTAAATTTATTACAGAAGCGAAAAAGTTGCATTTTTATTTTTAGCTATAAGAAAATTGAAAATATTTCTCAGAAAGAACTATTGAAAATTACTTACATTAATTCTGAAAAACTGCTAAATTTATTACAGAAGCGAAAAAGTTGCATTTAGTTTTTGGCCGCATAAAATTGTTAAGGAAATTGGTTATATTTCTCAGGATTTTGTTAATGTAGATTACTCTAAAGTGCGACTATATTAAACCTAGATAATTAGTGATGAAAAGCCTTATTATTGATAACTTTGCTCCTTTTATTTCTGCCTTCTCTCTGTGTAGCTGGAAAAATGATTATCAAACTTTAAAGAAAAATTAAGATAAATCTAGCCTACTTGCCAAAAATTGATACATTGTATACAGTAATAAAAGGTTAGGTTGAATAAGGGGTGTATGAGTACAGGAGTATTGAGGCAAAAATTAGGGTTAAAAAAGCAGTTAAATTATTGATATATATAGGTTTGATAACGAGTACATAAAATTCCGTACCATTACCCCATAAATACTTGTACCCCACTTAAAAAATACAAGTACCTATACCCCAATAAAAAAATTAGATACCTCGATTTGATTTGAATTATTAGATGATACAAATCTGAGTACAAAACTAATGATCGTAATCAATACTAATGGGGGTTTTTGAAAGTAACAGTTTAAAGGCCACTGATATAAAAACTATAACGCCGGACACCTATAACCACAGACGGAAAATCACCGTCCCAGGAAACAAAGTGTATCGACGCGAGTAATCCGTCACTCACGGCGACAGCTACCCAACAATAGTGGAAACTTAGATGTTACAGCCAACAGAACTATCTTCCCAACCAACAGTAGACAGCTTCGCAAAAACCACGAAAAGCACGGAAAAGAAATCCGGAGGCTGCGTGTCAAAGGGTTGCGGAACTACTACCGAACAGCAACTTCCCGCCAGTATTCAAGAGCGCGTTGCTAACCATCCTTGCTACAGTCAAGAAGCGCATCACCATTATGCGAGGATGCACGCTCCAGTTGCACCAGCTTGCAATATTCAATGTAATTTCTGTAACCGTAAATACGACTGCGCCAACGAAAGTCGTCCCGGTGTAGTTAGTGAACTGCTAACTCCTGAAGAAGCAGCTCATAAAGCTCTAGTAATCGCAGGTAAAATTCCCCAAATGACTGTTATGGGAATTGCTGGCCCAGGAGATCCATTAGCGAACCCAGAGAAAACATTCCGCACATTTGAGCTTGTAGCTGAGAAAGCACCAGATATCAAGCTTTGCTTGTCAACCAATGGTCTAGCTTTACCCGATTATATAGATCGACTCAAAGCACTCAACATTGACCACGTTACCTTAACGATTAATATGGTTGACCCTGAAATCGGGGTAAAGATTTATCCTTGGGTTCATTATCGACGGAAACGCTATAGAGGAATTGAAGGGGTAAAAATTCTGCATCAAAGGCAAATGGAATCCCTAGACTTACTCAGAGAAGCTGATATTCTCTGCAAAGTTAATTCAGTAATGATTCCTGGCATCAATGATGAACATTTAGAAGAAGTAAATAAAATTGTTCGTTCTAAGGGTGCATTCATTCACAATATTATGCCTCTGATTTCTTCACCAGAACACGGTACTTACTTTGGCTTAAATGGTCAGCGTGGCCCTACCACTGAAGAATTGAAAACATTGCAGGACAAATGTGATGTAGGTGGCATGAAAATGATGCGCCACTGCCGTCAATGTCGTGCAGATGCAGTTGGTCTGTTAGGTGAAGACCGCAGTAAGGAATTCACAAAAGAAGCAATCATGGAGATGACTCCAGAATATGACTTGGAAAAGCGTAAAGAATTCCATGCTGGTATTGAAGGTTTCCGCAATAAATTAGCAACAGCTAAAGCAGAAACTCTGGTAAAAGAAGCAGTTGCTGAAGCTGGTCCTCCTATACTGTTAGCAGTAGCAAGTAAGGGTAACGGATTAGTTAATCAACACTTCGGTCATGCTAAAGAGTTTATGATTTATGAAGTTGATGGTGTGAAAGCTAGATTTATTGCTCACCGCAAAGTTGACCACTATTGCTTAGGTGGTTATGGTGAAGAAGGCAGTTTGGAGAATATTATCAAAGCAATTTCTGATTGTAAAGCTGTGCTGGTTTCTAAAATTGGTGAGAGTCCTAAAGAAAAGGTACTCAATGCAGGAATAGACGTAGTAGAGAGCTACGATGTAATTGAAACAGTTGCTTTAGATTTTTACAAGCAGTTCATCAAACTAATACAACCTGCATAGGTAAACGGAAGTCAGAAGTTAGAAGTTAGAAGTTTCAGGCAATTATTTGATATTAGCTTAAAACTCAAGCAATGGAAGATGTTTCTTTCTTCCTTCTTCTCTTCTACAGACGGGAACAGATCAAAAGCTTAAAACTCAAGCAATGGAAGATGTTTCTTTCTTCCTTCTTCCTTCTTCTCTTCTGCAGACGGGAACAGATCAAAAGCTTAAAACTCAAGCAATGGAAGATGTTTCTTTCTTCCTTCTTCTTCCTTCTTCCTTCTTCCTTAGTCAAAAGTCACAAGCTTTCAAAATCTCTACAACCATCACCTCAAGTATTTAGTCAGCTATGCAACAAACCATTTATCTCGATAATAATGCTACCACCAAGGTAGATGATGCAGTGCTAGCGGAAATGCTGCCTTACCTGAGTCAGTTTTATGGTAACCCCTCTAGTATGCACACTTTTGGCGGACAAGTTGGTAAAGCTGTGAGAAAAGCGCGATCGCAAGTTGCAGCTTTATTAGGTGCCCAGGATACAGAAATTATCTTTACCAGTTGTGGTACTGAGGGTGACAATGCTGCAATTCGAGCTGCTCTCACTGCCCAACCAAATAAACGTCATATTATTACTACTCAGGTAGAACACCCGGCAGTTTTGAATCTGTGCAAGCATTTAGAAAAGCAGGGTTATACCGTTACTTATCTGTCAGTAGATAGCCAAGGAATGATAGATTTACTTGAGCTGGAAGCTGCTATTACAGGTGATACTGCCTTAGTCTCGGTTATGTACGCCAATAATGAAACAGGCGTGATTTTCCCCATAGAGAAAATAGGGCAGATAGCTAAGGAATATGGTGCGCTATTTCATGTTGATGCGGTGCAAGTAGCAGGGAAAATTCCCCTGGATATGAAGAATAGCACTGTAGATATGCTGGCTATCTCTGGTCACAAATTGCACGCACCCAAGGGTATTGCTGCTTTGTATGTACGTCGTGGTACTCGGTTCCGTCCGTTATTAATTGGCGGACATCAGGAACGCGGTCGCCGTGCTGGTACGGAAAATGTGCCTGGTATTATTGCTCTGGGTAAAGCTTGTGAATTGGCACAGGAGCATTTAGCACATATCGACCGGGAACGGGAACTGCGCGATTATTTGGAGAATGGCATTCTTGCTGCTATTTCTGATTGTGCTGTTAATGGTCATCCTACTGAAAGGTTGCCTAATACTACTAATATTGGCTTCAAGTTTATTGAGGGAGAAGCAATATTGCTACATTTGAACCATTATGGTATCTGTGCTTCTTCTGGATCTGCTTGTACTTCTGGGTCTCTGGAACCGTCTCATGTTTTGCGGGCAATGGGTCTGCCGTACACAATTTTGCATGGCTCGATTCGTTTCTCTTTATCACGTTACACAACTCGCCAAGAGGTTGAGGAAGTGTTAGCAGTGTGTCCTACTATTGTGGAGCGTTTACGGGCTTTATCACCCTTTAAGAACGACCAAGCTAATTGGTTGCAAGAACGACAAGAGGCAACTGTACAATCCTAAAATTTACATTTTTTTAAGGATTACTACACTTTTGTTTACGCTACATTTTTGTAGCAAAAATAACAGAAAAACTCAGTTGATTCCGCAACAATAATTGTATAGCTTAAAGAGGGGTATATCTCACGCTAAGAACTCACAAAATTGTAGCAGGATTAACAGAAAAAAGATTCCTTAACCTAGAGTATAAATAATATAACTTCTAGGGGTAATAAGTAACTTTAAACGCTAATTACTTGAAAAAATAAATTTAAGGAAAAAAGGGTTGCTTGAATATAAAAAATGTGAAACACTAATAATATACAAGTTTAACCCACCTCCTAAAATAATAAATTATTACTCTACAAACTGAGTAGTAATATTCAAGAAAAAGCGCAACTTTCATCAGTAAAAATTAGGGTGTTCTAAACAATAAGGGCTATGTGGGAATATACTGACAAAGTAATGGACTTGTTCTATAACCCCCAAAATCAAGGAACCATTACAGACGAGAAAGAAGGGGAAAAGGTTGTTAGCGGTGAGGTAGGAAGTATAGCGTGTGGAGATGCTCTCAGCCTACACCTCAAAGTAAATGAAGCCTCAGGCGAAATCTTAGATGCAAAATTTCAAACCTTTGGCTGTGCTAGTGCGATCGCTTCATCTTCTGCTCTGACAGCAATGCTAAAAGGCAAAACTATAGACGAAGCCATGAAGATTAAAAACCAGGATATCGCGGGATACCTGGGAGGGCTGCCAGAAGAAAAAATGCACTGTTCAGTCATGGGAGAGGAAGCATTAGAAGCAGCAATTTTTAAATATAAAGGTATTGAAGTAGAAGTTCACGAAGAAGACCACGAAGGAGCATTAGTTTGTAGCTGTTTTGCAATTACCGAAAACAAGATTAAGCGAGTAATTCGGGAAAACAAGCTCAAAACAGCGGAAGAAGTAACAAACTATGTGAAGGCAGGTGGTGGTTGTGGTTCTTGTCTTGCAGATATTGACGATCTAATCGCATCGGTTTACGAAACGCCAGAACCTACAGCACAAAATATTCCTACAACTACAAGACCAGCCAGCAAACTAACAAATCTACAAAAAATTACATTAATTCAACAAGTATTAGAACAAGAAGTGAGACCTGTTCTCATGGAAGATGGAGGAGATGTTGAGTTATTCGATATAGATGGTGATCGCGTGCTAGTAACACTAAAAGGTGCCTGTGGTACTTGCAGTAGTGCAATGGCGACACTTAAAGGAGCGATCGAAGCTACATTAAAAGAACGAGTAAGCGAAAGCATTGTAGTAGAAGAAGCGTAAAACAGTTATCAGTTAACAGTTAGTCTCCTCTCGGAGGAACTACGCTAACAGTTATCAAGGTTTCTTCAACCAACTGATAATAAGTAAAACTTGATTAAATTTATGCTGAATAGAGCGACAGAAAACAAATAACAACGGGTGCATTAATGACAAATATATACACGCAGGTCATACCTGCTCAAGCTTTAGGGCGAGCGCCTCCGGGCACTCAATGTTGCTGCTAAATACACACTGTTCTTACACGAACAAAATTAATATATGAATACGATCTGTAAAACCAAAAGCCCTAGAAAATAGCAGCTATATATCAAAAACAAACTCTAAGGAAACTTTTACAGAATAAAAATCGCATTCATCCTATTTCAAGTCAAACACACTAACAAAACGGAGAAAATCTATCATGCGTCAGATTGCATTTTACGGAAAAGGCGGTATCGGTAAGTCCACTACTTCTCAGAACACTCTAGCTGCAATGGCTAACCGTCACGGTCAGAGAATCATGATCGTAGGTTGTGACCCTAAAGCTGATTCTACTCGTTTAATCTTAAACGCTAAAGCTCAAACTACTGTACTTCACGTTGCTGCAGAGCGCGGTGCAGTTGAAGATGTAGAACTAGATGAAGTATTGAAAGATGGTTTCGCTGGAATCCGTTGCGTTGAGTCTGGTGGTCCTGAGCCTGGAGTAGGTTGTGCAGGTCGTGGTATCATCACTGCTATCAACTTCCTAGAAGAAGAAGGTGCTTATACCGATCTAGATTTCGTAAGTTATGACGTACTAGGTGACGTTGTTTGCGGTGGATTTGCAATGCCTATCCGTGAAAACAAAGCTCAAGAAATCTACATCGTATGTTCCGGTGAAATGATGGCGATGTATGCTGCTAACAACATCGCTCGTGGTGTTCTTAAGTATGCTCACGCTGGTGGTGTACGTTTAGGTGGTTTAATCTGCAACAGCCGTAAAGTTGACCGTGAAGTTGAGTTAATCGAGAACTTAGCAGCTCGTTTGAACACTCAAATGATTCACTTTGTACCTCGCGACAACGTTGTACAACGCGCTGAAATCCGTCGTATGACTGTTGAGCAGTATTCTCCAGAGGATAACCAAGCTCAAGAGTACAATACATTAGCTGAGAAGATCATCAACAACGAAAAACTAACTATTCCTACTCCTCTAGAAATGGATGAATTAGAAGAGTTGTTAATTGAGTTCGGTCTATTAGGAGACGAAGACGATCGTCAGAAGCAAATTGCAGCACAAGATGCAGCTTTAGCAGAAAAAGCTAAATAAGCTGAAAATCTTCTAGCACAAAAGTGGGGGTGTGCAGAGCGCACCCCATCCCAATACACAAGTAGTAGTGAGTCTTGTATTAATTAATTAATTTGTATGTAGGGGCAAGTTTTGCAGACATTAGAAAAGCACCTGCCACCGCTAATACAAAACTCAAACACTAAATCAAATATCCGAAAGGAGATATGTAACATGGCATCTGAAAAAGTCGAACAGAACAAACAGTTAATTCAAGAAGTCTTAGAAGCTTATCCTGAGAAAGCTGCTAAAAGACGGAAAAAGCACCTTAATGTTTTAGAAGAAGGATCTGACTGTGGCGTTAAGTCTAACGTAAAATCAGTTCCTGGTGTAATGACAACTCGTGGTTGTGCATTTGCTGGAGCAAAAGGGGTTGTTTGGGGTCCTGTTAAGGACATGGTTCACATCAGTCACGGTCCGGTTGGTTGTGGTTATTATTCCTGGGCAGGTCGTCGTAACTACTACAATGGTGTAACTGGTGTTGATACCTTTGGTACAATGCAATTCACTTCCGATTTCCAAGAAAGAGATATCGTTTTTGGTGGAGACAAGAAACTCGCCAAAATCATGAATGAAATCGAAGACTTATTCCCACTCAATGCTGGTATCACAATTGAATCTGAATGCCCAGTGGGTCTAATTGGTGATGACATCGAAGCAGTAGCTAGAAAAGCTGCTAAAGAAATCAATAAGCCAGTTGTTCCAGTACGTTGCGAAGGCTTCCGTGGTGTTTCTCAGTCATTAGGTCACCATATCGCTAACGACACAGTGCGTGACTGGGTTTACGAACCTTCTGCAAAGATAACTAACGAAGATATCGGTTTTGAAACCACTCCTTATGACGTATCCTTAATCGCTGATTACAACATCGGTGGAGACGGTTGGAGTTCTCGTCTATTATTAGATGAAATCGGCCTAAGAGTAGTTAGCCAAGCAACAGGTGACGGTACTTTTAACGAAGTATTCATGGCTCCTAGAGTGAATCTTAACCTCATTCACTGCTACCGCTCCATGAACTACATCTGCCGTTACATGGAAGAAGAGTATGGTATACCCTGGACTGAGTTCAACTTCTTCGGTCCTACTCAAATTGCTAAGTCTCTACGGAAGATTGCTTCTTATTTCGACGATACAATCAAAGAAAACACAGAAAAAGTAATTGCTCGGTACCAAGAACAAGCTGATGCAGTAATTGCTAAGTATCGTCCTCGTTTAGAAGGCAAGAAAGTAATGATGATGGTTGGTGGTTTACGTCCACGTCACGTTATTCCTGCTTTCGATGATTTAGGAATGGAAGTTATCGGTACTGGTTATGAGTTTGGTCACGGTGATGACTATAAGCGTACTGCTGAGTATGCTCAAGAAGGCACTCTAATCTACGATGACGTTAGTGGATATGAGTTCGAGGAATTCGCTAAGAAATTAAAGCCAGACTTAATTGCTTCTGGTATTAAAGAGAAGTATGTATTCCAGAAGATGGGTATGCCATTCCGTCAAATGCACTCCTGGGATTATTCTGGTCCTTATCACGGTTATGATGGATTCGCTATCTTCGCTCGTGACATGGATCTAGCTCTCAACAGCCCAACTTGGAACCTAATCAAGGCTCCTTGGAAGCAAGCTAGCTAACCGCTACGCGGAAGTCAAAAGTCAAAAGTTAAAAGTTAAAAGTATTAATTTAACCTTTTGGCTTTGAAGATAAATTTAGTTAGGTAATGGGGTGATGCCATCACTACGGCAACCCCAATATACAAACAAAAATTTGACTAGGAATTGGGAGTTAGAAGTTGTGGTTGAGATTCTTCTTCCTTCTTCCCTCTTCCTTCCAACCAAGAATTGTAAATCCCTAATATCCATAGAGGAAAAAACACCATGAGTCAGAATGTAGACAAAATCAAAGACCACTTTCAACTCTTCCAAGAACCAGAATACCAAGAAATGTTCGAGCGGAAGAGAGAGTTTGAAGGTGGTCCTTCCAAGGAAGAAGTAGAAAAAGTTCGTGAGTGGACAAAAACTTGGGAATATCGCGAAAAGAACTTTGCTCGCGAAGCTCTAACTATCAACCCTGCTAAAGCTTGTCAACCTTTAGGTGCTATCTTTGCAGCTGCAGGTTTTGAAGGAACTCTACCTTTTGTACATGGTTCTCAAGGTTGTGTTGCTTACTTCCGTTCTCACTTAACTCGTAACTACAAAGAACCATTCCAAGCTGTTTCCTCTTCTATGACTGAAGATGCTGCGGTATTCGGTGGTCTCAAGAACATGACTGATGGTTTGGCAAACTCTTATGCTTTGTACAAGCCAAAAATGATTGCTCTTTGTACTACTTGCATGGCAGAGGTAATTGGAGATGACTTAGGTTCATTCATCACTACCTCCAAGCAGCAAGGTTCAGTTCCTGAAGATTTCCCAGTTCCTTTTGCTCACACTCCTAGCTTTGTTGGTTCTCACATCACAGGCTATGATAATATGCTCAAGGGTATTTTGGTAGCTCTGACTGAAGGTAAGAAGACAGAAACTGATAATGGTAAAATCAACTTCATCCCTGGTTTCGACCCTTACATTGGCAACATCCGGGATTTGAAGAGCATTCTATCTTTGATGGATGTTCCTAACACCATTTTAGCAGACAACGCTGAGAGTTTTGATTCTCCTAACTTGGGTGAATTCAAGATGTACAATGGTGGTACAACTCTGGAAGAAGGTGCTGACTCCATCAATTCTAAGGCTACTATCTCTTTCCAGAAATATTCCACTCCTAAGACTCTAGAGTACCTAGAAGAAAAAGGCGGTCAAACTACAGCTACCTATCGTCCTATTGGTATCCGTGGTACTGATGAGTTCTTAATGGCGTTGTCTGAATTGACTGGTAAGGCTATTCCTGAAGAGCTAGAAATTGAGCGTGGTCGTGCAGTTGATGCTATCACTGACTCTCAAGCTTGGTTACACGGCAAGCGCATCGCTATCTACGGCGATCCTGACCATGTATTAGGCTTGTTGAACTTCACTCTAGAGTTGGGTATGCAGCCAGTTCACGTTGTTGTTACTAACGGTAACGTTAATGGCTTTGAAGAAGAAGCTAAAGCATTGTTAGCTAAGGATCCTAACGGTCAAGAAGCTACAGTTTGGATCGGTAAGGACTTATGGCACTTACGTTCACTGTTGGATACTGAGCCAGTTGACTTGTTAATTGGTAACTCCTATGGTAAGTTCCTCCAACGTGATACTGGTACTCCATTAGTACGTATCGGCTATCCTATCTTCGATCGCCACCACCAGCACCGTTATTCTATCTTAGGATATAAGGGCGCATTCAATCTACTCAACTGGATCGTTAATACTATTCTGGATGAGTTAGATCGTGGTAGCATGGAATTAGGTGTTAACGATACATCTTTTGACTTGATCCGTTAATTCATATTAACCATATAGTTTTTGTAGGGGCGAATGGCAGTTTGCCCCTACAATTCGTTTGACAGGTTTTCAGGGATAAGTTATGGTGGAACTGCTATCTATTCCCTATTCCTATATGGTTCAAACTTCTCCTATTTCCAAAACTATCTCTACTCTAGGTGACCTTGAGCAAAGGTTTAAGTTATCTCCTACAGATAATGACCTCTTTTTTCAGGAATGGCAACAAGATTTACCTGAACTAACTGCTGAAGAAAAGGGGAAACTAGACCAAATTCAAGGACGATTTTTACGTCATAGAAAACGAAGTCCTCTCACAGAAGGTGTGATTAATCAATTACTAATTGGACCTTTACTTGCTTTGGCAGGTTTATATGATGAACCTTTCTATCTCACCACTGAAGCTAGTGTTGAAGTAGAAGTAGAAGAGAAGGATGAAGTTTTACGGGGTCGAATTGATACTTTAGTTATTGCGCAACAACTTTGGGTTCTCCTGGTTGAATCTAAATCTACTATTAGTTTTTCAGTAGCTTTACCTCAACTAATGACTTATATGATGGCAAATCCCAATCCCGAACGTCCTGTCTATGGTATGATTGGTAGCGGGGATGAGTTTATGTTTGTTAAAATGTTGACGGCAGGTGTTCCACAATATGATTTGTCTAATGTTTTTTACCTGCTACTACCTCGCAGGAATCAGTTATATGATGTTTTAAGTATTCTCAAACAAATTGCCAAAATTATGAGTGCAAATATTGGGCAATGAGTGATGGAAATTTAAGAGCGATCGCCTCTAATTTTTATATAAACAAAATAAAAACAAAAATTTGTCAGTCTAAGATTGGTAGGTTGGGTTAAGCGCTAGCGCAACCCAACAACAAGCTCAACACTTACGAACATTATCTTTATATACTTACTATAAAAAATCATCAATCCCACATTCCGCACCACAAAATGTAGTATCGAATCAGGAGTCAGGAGTCAGGAGACAGGAGACAGAATTTTAGAAGAAAATCATAGCTTTCGCGATCAAGTACACGATCAAGCAAGTATTTATGCGTAAATTTTTTACTCGGAATTTGATCGACGAAAAAAGTAATTGAGATGATTTGCATAGTATAAATACCTACCAAGCTACGGATTTATATACTACTTTAAATGCTACAAATTGACGTGCGGAATGTGGGATCAATAATAAAAATTTGTTATTCTTAGGACTTACGCAGATACGCTATATATAGCGCTCAAAACTATTGTCAAACAGTTACTTCCCTCTATAAATAGTGCCTTTGCGTAAGTCCTGATTCTTAAGCAGCCATCTTGTAGGGTGCGTTAATGAAGTGTAACCCACCGCCATCCCAACAAATATTTCGGTGCGTTACGCTTTTCTGCGGAATGCTACGCAAACGCTAACACACCCTACCGGACTAATAATAAAAATTTGTCATTCTCGCTCTGTTGGGTTGAGGAACGAAACCCAACCTACAAAATGATAACTTCTATACAAAACTAATAATAAAAATTTGTAATCATAATATTAAATACTATATCCCCGCTCCAAAGTAGTACATAAAAATAGAGACTTAATAACATGGCTATGATGACCCCAGGCAAAGTTGCCGAACTGATGAATGAGCCAGGTTGCGAACACAACCACAAACACAAAAATGGAGATAAAAAACAAAAAGGCTGTCAACAACAAGCAACTCCTGGAGCAGCTCAAGGAGGTTGCGCTTTTGACGGAGCAAGTATCGCCCTGGTCCCTATTACAGATGCAGCTCATTTAGTTCATGGGCCTCTTGGTTGTTCTGGTAACTCCTGGGGAACTCGTGGTAGTCTTTCCTCTGAAGCTCATCTCTACAAAATGGGTTTCACCACTGACATGGGTGAAAATGATATTATCATGGGTGGTGAGAAAAAATTACTGAAGGCGATCGCCGAACTCAAAAAACGCTACCAACCTCCGGCGGTATTTGTCTATGCTACCTGCGTTACTTCTTTAATAGGAGATGACCTAGAAACGGTTTGTAAAGTCGCCACCAAAAAATTAGAACTTCCGGTCATTCCTGTGAACTCTCCTGGTTTCATTGGTAGTAAAAATTTAGGTAACCGGGTTAGTGCGGAAGCATTATTAGACCATGTAGTTGGTACTTCCGAACCAGAATTTACCACACCCTACGATATTAACCTCATCGGCGAATATAATATTGCGGGTGAAATGTGGGCAATGTTACCCCTGTTTGAAAAACTTGGCATTCGGGTATTGTCAAAAATCACCGGAGATGCTACCTACAAAGAAATTTGTTATGCCCACCGTGCTAAACTCAACGTGATGATCTGCTCCAAAGCTATGATCAACATGGCACGGAAAATGGAGGAACAATACGGTATTCCTTACATTGAAGAATCATTTTATGGTGTTGCTGATATTAATAACTGTCTCAGAAATATAGCAGCTCAACTTGGCTATGATGACTTGAAAGAGCGGACAGAAAAGCTTATTGCTGAAGAAACAACTATTCTCCAAGAAATATTAGAACCCTATCGCCAACGTCTCAAAGGTAAAAGAGTTGTACTATACACTGGTGGGGTAAAAAGTTGGTCTATTATTTCGGCAGCTAAAGATTTAGGTATGGATGTGGTTGCTACTAGCACCAAGAAAAGTACGGAAGAGGATAAAGCCAAAATCAAAAAGTTGCTTGGTAAAGATGGTATTTTGTTAGAAAAAGGTAATGCTGAAATTCTGCTGAAAGTAATTGCCGACACTAAAGCTGATATGCTCATCGCCGGAGGTCGTAACCAATATACCGCCCTGAAAGCGAGAATACCATTTTTACACATTAACCAAGAACGCCACCATCCCTACGCTGGATATCATGGGATGATTGAAATGGCAAAAGAATTAGATGAAGCCCTCCATAGTCCAGTTTGGGAACAAGTACGACAACCGGCACCTTGGTTAGAGGAATGTCAGTTAGAGGATGTCTCAGCAATTGAAACTTTACCAAGTCTCACTAATATTCCACCTGCAACAGTTAATGTTCATAAAAACCCTTTATCCACAAATCCTCTGAAACTCAGTCAACCCTTGGGTGCAGCTTTAGCATACTTAGGAATTAAGGGGATGATGCCAATGTTCCACGGTACTCAAGGTTGTACTGCTTTTGCTAAGGTATTATTGGTAAATCATTTCCAAGAAGCTATTCCGCTGTCTACTACTGCCATGAGTGAAGTGACAACTATTTTGGGAGGGGAAGATAACGTTGATAAAGCATTGCTGACTCAAGTTGAGAAGTCAAAACCAGAAGTTATTGGTTTGTTGACTACTGGTTTAACTGAAACCAGGGGCGATGATATGGAACGTATTCTCAAGAAATTTAGAGAAGATAATCCGGAGTTAGATGAGTTGCCCATATTAAATGTTTCTACTCCAGATTATAAGGGTTCTGCTCAGGACGGTTTTGCTGCTACAGTAGAACGTATAGTAGCTTATGATTATGGCGAACCTATTCCCAGGGAAACTAAAAAACCTTTCATTACAATTTTAGCAGGTTCTAGTCTTGCTCCTGGAGACGTGCAGGAAGTCAAAGATATTGTGGAAGGTTTTGGCTTAATTCCCATAGTTGTACCAGATATATCTCAGTCTTTGGACGGACATTTAGTTGATGATATTTATAGTGCTACCAGTACTGGCGGTACTACAATAGAGGAGTTGCGTAATTTGAGTCAGTCAGCTTTCACCTTTGTTATTGGGGAAAGTCTACGGAACGCTGCTCAGATACTGCAAGAAAAATTTGGTACTCAATATCAAGTGTTTCCTCGGTTGACAGGTTTAGGTGCTGTAGACAGTTTCATGTTAAAATTGTCTCAGCTAGTTGTGTCTCGTACCGATCCTCATCTTGACAGAGGTTGTGAAGTGCCTCAGAAGTATCAACGCCAACGTCGTCAGTTACAGGATGCGATGTTGGATACCCACTTCTATTTTGGTCATAAGCAAATATCTATTGCTCTGGAGCCAGATTTACTTTGGGCAACAAGTTGGTTTTTGCGAGAAATGGGAGCAGATATTAAAGCTGCCGTAACAACTACGCGATCGCCATTACTCGAAAAATTGCCCACAGAAAATGTGACCGTTGGAGACTTGGGAGACTTGGAAGAAGTAGCAGCAGGTTCAGATTTACTAATTACCAATTCTCATGGTAAGCTAATATCTGAGAAGTTAGGTATTGCTCTATATCGGATGGGAATGCCAATTCACGATCGCCTCGGTAATGGTCAACGTTGTTATGTAGGTTATCGTGGTACAATGAATTTATTATTTGATATTGGTAATATTTTCTTAGAGCAAGAAGAATCGAAAATTCATACCAATGATTATTCATTATTGTCAATAAGTTAAAAACAAGAAACAACAAGAAACCCGGTTTCTGAACTTGATGATTGGCATCACAAACTTTCATCAAAAAACCCGGTTTCTGCCTAAGTCAATTTTTCTGAAACAAGAAACCGAAGAAACCGGGTTTCTGAACCTGATGATTAGGCATTACGAACTTTCATCAAAAAACCCGGTTTCTGCCTAATAAGTCAACCCGGTTTCTTCACCGCTTCAAAACAAGCTTGTTATCAAGAACTAATGGCAGTTTGCTATTAGTTTTTGGTACATACAACAAGGAGGAAAAAAACAATGAAAGTTGCATTTGCAACCACTGATTTAGTTCATATAGATGGTCATTTTGGTTCTTCTAAACAAATGGCTTTATATGAAGTTGATGACAAAGGGTATGAAGCTCTAGAACCCTTGACTTTTGGCGGTAATCTAGAGCAAGATGCCCCCAAACAAGATAAACTAGAAAAACTTCATGCCAAAGTTGAAGCTTTGCTCGACTGCACAATAGTTTATGTACTAGAAATTGGTGGTCCAGCAGCAGGTCGTTTAATCAACAAAAAAGTGACCCCAATGAAATCAAAATCTCCAGAAGACAAAATTACCGATCTTCTGGACAGATTAGTAGAAACATTAAAAGGTAGCCCTCCCCCCTGGCTCAGAAAAGCTTTACAAAAAACTTCCGAATCTGACTTAGAAGCTGTACTTGAAGAGGTGTAAAATTATGACTGTTCAAACAGAAACAACAACAACAACAACCGACATTTATTCCGCTCCTTTTATTAAGGAATTAATTAGAGCAGTTCAAGCTCAAGATTCTTATGGAGTATATAAGTCTTGGTCTCCTGAATTAATTCTCAAGCCTTATATTGTTAGTAAGCAAGAAAAACGCCAGATTTCTACAGAAGAAGAAGTTAATCCGATGACTTTAGCTCGGATTAAATTATTCTACAATGCAATAGCTACTAGCATTGAATTAGAAACCAATCAAATTATGCAAGTAGTTATTAGTATCAACCATGAAGGATTTGGTTGGGCACTTGTATTTTGCGGTCGTCTTTTGGTAGTTTCTAGAACTTTACGGGATGCTCAACGTTTTGGGTTTACTTCTCTAGAAAAATTAGAAGATGAAGGAGAAAAAATGACTCAAGCAGGCATTGAATTGGTGAAAAAATATAAGGAAGTTTGTAAACTTTAAGCAGTAATTTTTTCAGAAAATTCAGAGGGGTTAAGTTAGATATTATAGCTTGTAAATATCTAACAACCTCTCTCCCCAAAACAAGGGTATTTTTTTTGCACAAAATGTTAAAAAAAATTTAAAGTAGACACAAAAAAAAGATTTGTGTCTATAATAAAAAATAGAAATAGCTACTACTCAATTAATTTAGGGTTCATCAAATGAAGACATTAACAGACTTCCAAAAACTCGTAGATGCAGAAGACTTCCTCAGCTTTTTTGACATTCCCTACGACCAAACAGCAGTCAACGTAAATCGCCTCCATATATTAAAAATGTTTTCTGTAGCAATTGCAGAAGTTGACGAAAAAACAGGACTGACAGAAACTGAAAAATTGACAGAATATAAAACAGCATTAGAGTCAGCTTATCAAACTTTCTTAACATCTAGCGCTCAAGAACAAAAAGTATTTCCAGTCTTTCAACAAGAACATAAGGATGTAGTTAAATTAACAGAAATTACTGCTGAGTAAGGAGCAGAATAGTGTTCGACCTCACACCCAAAGAATTAGAACGTTATAGTCGCCAAATGATGCTTCCAGGTTTTGGTGAGGAAGCACAACAACGACTCAAGTCAACTACAGCAGTGGTAAATGGAGTTGGTGGGTTGGGTGGCACAGTAGCACTGTATTTAGCAGTAGCAGGTGTCGGGAAGCTGATTTTAGTTCGAGGTGGAGAACTACGCCTTGATGACATGAATCGTCAAATATTGATGACAGATGATTGGGTGGGTAAGCTGCGAGTAGACAAAGCTAAGGAAACCCTAGCTGCCATTAATCCAGATGTTGAAATCGAAGCTGTACCTGAATATGTCACTGCTGAAAATGCAGACACATTAGTACAGTCAGCAGATATTGCCCTCGACTGTGCCCACAACTTTGACGAACGGAATTTACTTAATGCTGCCTGTGTACGTTGGCGCAAACCAATGGTGGAAGCTGCTATGAATAGCATGGAAGCTTATTTAACTACCATAGTTCCTGGTAAAACTCCTTGTTTGTCTTGTCTATTCCCAGAAAAACCAGAATGGGACCGACGTGGGTTTGGAGTCTTGGGTGTAGTTTCTGGAACACTAGCTTGTCTAGCAGCTTCAGAAGCAATCAAACAGATTACAGGATTTAGTAAACCCCTGTGGTCACAACTGCTGACAATGGATTTGGATGCCATGGAATTCTCTAAACTTCGCCCTTACCATGACCCAGACTGTCCAGTTTGTGGTTCCCTCAGCAAAGAGTTAAAAGCTGACTCACAGGAAGAGGTAAAAGTTTAACCACAGAAGTTATCACTGCGAACAGTTTATAGTTAAATATTTGGTTTAGCCTATAAATAGGAAATTACGAGGAAAGGTGATATTTACCGATATGCTTTCGCGCTGAAACTGAAACTGAAATTTCAAAACTCAGGGTGCAATTTTTCTACTAACTTAGTCTCAGACAGTGATAAAAGGCGCGATCGCCCCGTTCCTATAATTTCCTAAGTGCCAATTGCTTAAACCAGACAACAGGCGGATGTCGTCGCCTATCTGGGTAATTATGTCATCGGTAAGTCTAAATTATTTTTCTTCAAAATTATGACTATAAGTTTAACAGAAAAAGCCGCTTCTCAACTTACCAAATTCCTGAAAGACTCAAATCAAGGCATCCGCATATCTGTTGTGGATGGTGGTTGTAGTGGTTATGAGTATTCCTTAAATATTGCCAATGCTCCCAAAGCAGATGACTTGCTACTACACAAAGATAACTTGCAGATTTTTATTGATCCAAAAAGTGCGCCTTTACTAGAAGGAGTTGTAGTTGACTACATTGAGGGTTTGACTGAAAGCGGTTTAAAGTTTATTAATCCCAACGCCACAGAAACTTGTAGTTGCGGAAAGTCTTTCCAAGCAGGAGGTTGTACCCCAACAGGAGTACCTTGTAGTTAACTAGCTATCAGCTATCAGTTATCACCTATCAGCCTAAAAATTTGTGACAGGACTTACGCACGGACACTAAATCGAGTGAGGCGTTAGCGGAGTTTTGCGGAGCGCAAATACCATTTGCTTCGCATAACTATCGTTAACGCCCCTACATATGACGTTTTCAAGGTGAATTTGCGTAAGTCCTGTGTGAATAGAATTAGGTATCTGTTTGCGCAGCATTCCGCACTGAAAGGCTTGGATTTAAATCCCCGACTTCTAGTGCAGGATGGCGGAAATAACTGGCCCGTTAAAAAATCCTATAAAGCCTTACCAATCAATACTTTTGACTTTTGACTTTTGACTTCCGCGTAGCGGCACTAGCTTTTGTTGAATTTTAGGAGGGGTTGCTCATCCCCTTTTAGTTCCGGAATGCTCCGCAAACGCGCAAAGCTGACCACCGATCGCTGAACTGCTCAACGCTTTTTAACAAAGTCTTTTGAGACGTAAAGAACAACTAAAAAAAGGAGGATCTCAATCAATGGCTACTTATAAAGTACAGCTAATCAAAGGCAAGAAAAAACAACCCCCAGAAATCGATATCACTATCGAAGTTGATGAGGATACATATATCCTTGATGCGGCAGAAGAACTGGAACCTGACATAGAATTTCCTTCTTCTTGTCGCGCCGGGTCTTGCTCTAGTTGTGCTGCCAGAATAGTAGAAGGAGAAGTCGATCAAGAAGATCAAAACTTCTTAGATGACGAGCAGGTAGAAAAAGGTTGGGTATTATTGTGTGTCGCCAAACCTAAGTCTGATTGCGTTATCAAAACTCACCAAGAAGCTTATTTGGTGTAATACCACTGTTCATTAATGGATAATTGATCATGGATAATTGATAATTACCTCTGGTTAAAACCATTACGGAATTGAATATAAGGAAATATTATTTCTTCTCTTGGTCGATTGGATATGGTTAGGAAACCCATCCATCCCACCCTACGGGAAGCTCCGAAGATCGACCGCTTTTTTCCCCTTAAAAGGGGAGGCTTTAAACCAGAATTATTTAATTATTAATTATTAATTATTCGGTAAATTATCTGATATTTTGCCCTCCTGTAGTTTTTATTTAAGATTATAGGAGGGTAATTTATATGGAGTCGGGAGTCGGGAATAAAAATTATTTTTCCTGCCTATAATTTTATTTACAGGACTTATGTAAGCATTCAGCTATTAGCAGTCAGCTCTCAGCAATAAGACTCTGCTTTTAAGGACATAGTTTAAATGAATATAGACTTTAATGACTTTTGTAGTAAGATTAATTCTAGCTCAGTTAATACAGCTTTAAAGCCACATCAAAAGCAATAGCTGTTAACGCAGTTCCTCCGATAGGAGGCTAGCTGATAGCTGACGGCTGAATGCTTACGGACTTACACAAAAGACGAAATTATACACTGTTACAGCGGTGTAGGGGTTAACGGCCGTTAACCCCCTACCATAAGAGCGCTAATTTTTATATCTATATCCAAATTTTAATTTATTTACTCCGACAAAATTAACAAAAACCTCTACAATATTAACAATTTTGATAAAAATTAAAAATTGGAGTAATAGGTATGAAAAAAAATCGAATTCTGGTCTTAATTTGTATGGCTATACTTTCCTGTTTATTAACAATTAGTTGTAGCCAAACTAGGGATAATTCATCTTCTGAGCTTAATGCTTCAACAATAAATTTAACAGTTTCAGCAGCAACTAGCCTCAAAGATGCAATGGAAGAGATAGAGCTTATTTATGAACAAAAAAATACCAATACTTCTTTAACTTTAAACCTATCTTCTTCCGGCTCTCTACGACAACAAATTGAACAAGGAGCACCAGTAGATTTATTTATCTCCGCATCTCCTTCCCATATTAATATTTTGCAAGAAAAAGGTCTAATAATAGATGAAAGTCGTCGCGACCTCCTGAAAAATCAAATAGTGTTAATAGTTCCTACAGAAAATACCGCTGCAGTTAACACATTTCAAGACTTAACAAAAGACACTATTAAAAACATATCCATTGGCGAACCAGAAACCTCTCCCGCAGGAAAATATGCCCAAGAAGTCCTAACTTCTTTGGGTATTTATGAAGCACTTGAAAAGAAAATAGTTTTTGCTAAAAATGTGCGCCAAGTTCTCAATTATGTAGCAACAGGAAATGTTGATGCTGGCATTGTTTATCGTACAGATACTAACGCTTCAGATGCAGTAAAAATTGTTGCTAATGCACCTGATGATTCTCATACACCAGTAGTTTATCCTATTGCAGTAATTAAAGATAGTAAAAATATTGAAGCGGCTAAACAGCTAGAAGAATTTATGTTTACTCCAGAAGCAAAAGCTGTGTTTGAAAAATATGGTTTTATTACACTAGAAAAGAGGGAGTAATATCAAATCCGGTTGAATACTTATCATATATTTGGGGGTGGGGAGTGTGGGAAGTGTGGGGAGAAGGGGAGGTGGAGAGATTGAAGGCGAGAAAGTGTGGATAGAATTATAAACATATACTGTATAACGGGATTCTATATAACGAGTAGGAAACTGGGGAAATAATTGATGATTTCTGTGCGATAATTGATTCTTTCCCCTACTCCCTCTTTTCTGGAGATGTCTATTGATTGTGAGGTTATTTAACCGGATTTGATATAACAATTTATGCGATCACTTCTACTACTTTTCAATATAAGTAACCCTCAACTGTGGTTGCGCTGATGGTTCAGGATTTTCCGAACTAGCAAACCCTTTTACTGTCCTTGAAACAGTTTGATTTCCTAACAGTAACCAACCAAAATTATCATCAGACTGACATCAAGTTTATATAAAATTAGATAGAGGATTTAACTAGGATACTTCAGAGAGAAAATAATCAATATTTAACAATAAGAGTTTGACAATATAGCAGTTCTTTAATCTATCAGGTACAGTTTTATATCCCCTCTGCCCCCTTTTCCAAGGGGGGAGTTTTCCAATTGATTATCAAGCTGAAAGCTACGATTCGCGAGCAGGATTATCCCCAGAAATTTGTGGTGCCATTGCTGAAAAAATACTGGCGATCGCCCAAGTACAACCCAATGATTTAATAGTAGAAATTGGTGTAGGAACAGGTATAATTGGAGAGTGGTTAATTTAGTCATCCTGTCAATATTTGGGGCTTGATATTTCCGAACAAATGCTTGACATATTCCGCCAAAAGTTGGATAATAAACAACAAAATTGGAAGTTAAAACAAGCAGATGCTAATCAGGTTTTACCAGTGCCTGATAGTAGTACGAAAGTTATTTTTAGTTCCCGAACAATTCATTTACTTGAACTAGAACATATTGTCAATGAAAGCTTTCGTATTGCTGACAGACAAGGGGCAGTTTTTCTCATTGGCAGAATTCAAAGACAGCCGGATAGCGCTAGAGAAACAATGCGAAAAAAAATGCGTAATCTTCTCCATGAATATGGGCGATCGCAACGTCAAAAATAACAAAAACATAGCCAACTTAGCGACCTATTTATAGACAGAAATTCAACAAAAATTGATCCTATTAAAGTTAGCAGTTGGCAAGTAAATAATACCCCGAAACAATCTATTGATAGCTGGCAGCAAAAATCAGGATTAGCTGGAATTAATCCGCCAATAGCCGTTAAAGAATCTGTTCTCACAGAATTAGAAATTTGGGCAAAAACCAAATTTAATAGCTTAGAAACCTCTATTGAATCAGAAGAAGCTTACATCCTTGAAGGCTTTTTTATTCCTCCTAAACAATAAATCAAACACTAAAAAATTAAATCTCAATTACCCCTATTTATTCGTAGTGTTCCTGGAGTGATTTTTACCCCGCCGAGGAGCTATGGCTCGGTAGGAATCCCTGTGCCTTTAGGCCGGGGAGGATGTCAAAGGAGTTCCTCCATATTCATTATGGGAACATCCTCCTGCTATTGGACGCATTCCTCCTCATGGTAGCAACTCTGGTGCATTTTTGTTGGCAGAATGCTTTGGGTGTCAAAGTGTAACTTTGGTTAAAGATGTAAATGGACTTTACGATCGAGATCCTAATATCAATAAAGATGCAAACTTTATCTCAGAAATTTCCACAGAGGAAGTGAGAAAAGGTGATTTTGCTAGCTTACCATTTGAACGCATTTTGTTAGATTTACTTGATTATTCCCGACAAATAAGCCAGGTCCAGATTGTTAATGGTCTTGACCCCGATAATATTATTGCGGCAGTAAATGGTGAACAGGTAGGAACTATTGTTCATCGCTAAAAAAAATCAGGACTTACGCACCCAAACAAGAAACCGGGTTTATGAAAATAATATGGGTCGCACAACCCCGCTATCAGTTATCAGTACCTCTAGCTGTTTGCGCAGCATTCCGTAGGAAAGCATTTGGATTGAAATCTGAAATATTCTCTTTTGTTATCCCCTTAAAAGGGGAGGCTTTACAGCGGTTTTCATTTGGGTAGACAACAGTAGGGGCAAATGGCCATTCGCCCTTACAGGGTTTTGGTTGTGGCGATGTGGTTTATCAATCTCAAAAGCGCTGTATACCAATTTCATAAAATGAAGTAATAAGGTTTTTCCTTTAACGAGGTACACAACAATAAGTCGTTTAAATACACAGCTTAACAAATTTCGCTAATTATATCATAATTTTGAGCGTTGGTAATAAATAAATTTTTATCTAGGAACTTTGGCAGGAAAGTTCCTATTTTTTTCCCTAAAGAAATCAAATATTTCTCTATCTTGTAGTCAACAAAACAGTTTATGCCAGGAAAAAAGATAGAAAATATAAAAATATAAAGTAATTATGGATAGCCACTGAGACATCTCTAGAAAAGATTCTGAAACCTGTATATTGCCCTAATAAAATTGGCATTTTTGGAGAGGTCTATTAAAGTTCTGAAACAGAATAACCTCAATTTCAGATTTGCCTACCCTAGTTCCCAACCATTATTTTATTAACCTACCACTAAATAATTAACCTACAACCTTCTTCAACATCAATAATGAACTTAGACCTATCTCCTGCTTGGATTTCCCTAAAAACTGCAGCAGTCACTACAACAATCACCTTTTTTCTCGGCATAGCAGCAGCACGTTGGATGCTCGGATATCGTGGTAAAGGCAAAGGTATAATTGACGCCATCTTCACATCTCCTCTAGTATTGCCCCCAACCGTAACAGGTTTTTTATTACTATTATTATTTGGTAGAAACGGTCCCCTCGGTCAGCTACTCTCATCAATGGGGATAACATTGATTTTCACTTGGTCTGCCACCGTAATTGCAGCTACTGTGGTCTCATTCCCCCTGATGTACAAAACATCAATGGCAGCTTTTACTCAAATTGATACCAGTCTCCTTGCTTGTGCTAGAACTTTAGGTGCTTCTGAATGGACTGTATTTTGGCGAATTTTGTTACCCTTGGCAAAACCAGGAATTATTGCCGGGACATTATTAGCTTTTGCCCGATCGCTTGGTGAGTTTGGCGCTACCTTAATGTTGGCAGGTAGTATTCCTGGGAAAACAGAAACTATTCCGATAGCTATTTTCTTTGCTTCCGAAAGTGGGAATATGAATGAAGCGTTTGCTTGGGTATTAGTAATTTTAGCCATATCTTTAGGAGTAATAACTGGTGTCAACTATTGGTCAGAATCTAAAATCAAAAAACGTAGGGCAAAAAAAACAGAAAAGCAAATTATAGATGTGCGTTCTGTACCTGTAGTCAAAACACAACCTTTGAGACTAAACTCCCACACAAATTCACAAAATCTATTAGTAGATATCCAGAAAAAATTGCCTGGGTTTCTGTTGGATGTTTGTTTCAATGCTAATAACAAACCATTGGGGTTATTAGGAGGGTCTGGTGCTGGTAAAAGCATGATTTTACGTTGCGTTGCTGGTTTGGAAACTCCCACAAGAGGACGAATTGTTTTAAATGGACGAGTATTATTTGATTCGCAACAGAAAATTAATTTGCCTAGTCGCGATCGCCACGTTGGTTATCTATTTCAAAATTATGCTCTCTTCCCCCACATGACTGTCGCACAAAATATTGCTTTTGGTTTGCCCAAAGGTTTATCATCCACAGAAATTAAACAACAAGTGGAAGCTTATCTATTGGCAGTGCAGTTACCAGGATATGGCAAACGATATCCAGATGAACTTTCGGGAGGTCAGCAACAACGGGTAGCTTTAGCACGAGCATTAGCAAGTCAACCCGATGCTTTGTTGTTAGATGAAGCTTTTTCCGCATTAGATACCCACCTGCGCCATCAGATTGAAACATTGGTTATTGCTACCCTAGAAAATTATCAAGGAGTGACTTTATTAGTGACTCACAACCTAGAGGAAGCTTACCGAATTTGCCAAAATTTGTTAGTAGTCGATGATGGAATTACTCTTGCTCACGGTGTCAAACATGACATTTTTGAATATTCTACCAGTGTAAGAGTTGCTCAGTTAACTGGTTGTAAGAACTTTTCTCAAGCAGTAATAATTGACAACCGAAAAATAGAAGCTATTGAGTGGGGATGCAGTCTTGATATAATTGAACCTATTCCAGAATCTTTTTCTCATGTTGGCATTCGCGCTCACCAGATTACTTTTAGTGAGGAGTCAAACAAACCTAATACTTTTCCTTGTTGGTTAGCAGCTATTAGTGAAACTCAACATCGAGTCACTTTGTACTTAAAATTATATCAACCTGCAAAAAATGCCTTTGACTACCATTTACAAGCAGAAGTATTTAAGGAAAAATGGCATCAAATTAAAAATCGTTCTTTTCCTTGGCAGGTTTGTCTTCAACCCTCGCGTTTATTGTTACTAGAAGGAACTTCTATAGCAGAAGGAAGAAGGAAGCAAGAAGAAGGAAGAAGGTGGAAGGAAGAAGGAAGAAGGTGGAAGGTGAATTATTGATATTTTAAGGAAGAAGGAAGAATGAGGAAGGTGAATTATTGATATAATGCTTCCATTTCCCCTACTCCCTCACTCTCCTACTCCCTTTTGCCCTCTGCCTTCTTCAAGATGATGACAACGTTCGAGATAACTACAGACAACCCGATCGCCCTCACCAAATCTCACGCATTCTTGAAATAAATCTGCTGCTTGTGGAAATAACTCTTGATGAAATAACAATACTGCCCTTTCAAATTGCTCTTTCGTAGCAATTTTCATATCCCTTAATTCTGGCGGGTCGGCAGAAAAGACTTCAAATAAACCAACAGCTTTAGCTTTGCCTTTGGCGTTGCACAATAATGATAAAATCCGAAAGTAGATATTTTTGGATAATTCTTTCCTCAATATATGTACAGTTTAAAATCTATTATCATTCTTTAATGTGCAATCCCTTGCCTTTAGCTTTCATATCAAATCCGCTCGGGTTCGGTATAAAAAAAATTTTCATCTTCATCCAAGAGCAAATGTTTCGCGCATTCTCTTCCCTCCTGACTCCTGAGGACTGACTCGGTCCTCCTAGATTAACTATCTAATTACACCGATGCTACCGGATTTGATATCACTTGTTCGATAAATCGCAAGTCGTATTCCAAGGGATTATTCAAAGGTGCCAAAGTTTGATGGGTAATTAAAAAGGAAACTCCATAAGTTTTGGTCAACCCTTCCACTCGGGATGAGAGATTCACTGCATCCCCGATCACAGTTCCGTCCATGCGTCCAAATCCGCCTACAGTTCCTAAAATTAACGTACCCGTATGCAAACCAATACCAATATGAACTGCTTTTAGATTCCTTTGTTGTCGCTCTGAATTGTATGTTTTCAACTGTTCCAGCATAGCAATCGCCCCTTGAACCGCATCGTCGGCAGAATTGGGAAACAGAGCCATAATAGCATCACCAATATATTTATCAATAAATCCGCCATATTTTTGAATTTGGGGTTCCATATAACTAAGATACTGGTTAATAAAAGCGAAGTTTTCCTCTGGAGTCATCTGTTCGGAGATGGTAGTAAAATCGCGAATATCCGAGAATAATATCATGTCCGGATAATTAGTTATCAAAAAAACTTTCTCCTTCAACTCCAGTTCTTCTTTCTTCTTTCTTCTTTCTTCCCTCCTGAGGACTGACTCCTGACTCCTCCGTAGTTATTTATTTATCACTATTCAACCGGACATGATATAAGACCGTTATCTCTCGTTCCAAGCGATCGCCCAATTTCAAATTCACAATGCTCTTTTTCTCTAAAAAGCTGAGAAACTGTTCCGGAATAAAACTCTGACAAGCATCATACAATCTGGCATTTTCCATTTAGAAAATTAGTATTTTTATAGTCTCAAATCAAGAAATATTTTGAGCTTTGCTAAATATTCTTTTGACTACACTCAAAAAGATTATTTTTTTGTAGCTAATTTTACAAAAATTAATAAATAAATCTCTAATAACTAGGGACGCTTTAAAAGATTTTTTGTTCCCAGTAAATCTAACTCAAATAGGGAGGGTATAACAAAAAAAAGCTTTAAATAATCCTCTCCGAGGTTGTAAACAAGCCTTTAAAGAAATTTAAGTATCCAGAATAACTGCATTAAATATTTATACTTATATTAAATGTTTTTAATAATCAGCAATAAATTTTTACCTAAAGATTGAGAAATTAGTAATCAATTTAACTAAACTCTAAGGTAGAAAAATTATATCCTCTTAATATTAATATAAGCATTTCATATGTTTAAGCTGAAAAATTAATTCACCAAAATTAAGTCGCTAGATCGGAACTAGCTTCACATTTACAGGTTGCGAGCCAAAAAAGCTACAAATAATTCTCAACCTGAAAGTGGAGTTAGAAATATTAGCAGTGCATCAAAATCCAACCAGGAGTAACAAAAACCAATGGAAACTAATCAAGTGCTAAATCAATCTGATTATGAAAATTACCAGGTCAATCAGATGGTAGCATCCTTCATTGAAAAAAATCACGATTTACAAAACTTAACTAGCCACAATCAGGAAATAGCAGAACGTCGCTTACTAGAAGCAATACTGCGGAAAACCCTCAAAGAACTATCTGATATTAAATTTGCTATAGATCAAGCAGCGATCGTTGCCATTACAGACCAAAGAGGTATTATTCAATATGTGAATGATAAAGTTTATGAAATATCTCAATATTCTAGAGAAGAATTAATCGGAAAAAGTCATCGTTTGCTTAACTCTAAATATCATCCCCCAAAGTTTTTTAAAGATTTGTGGTCTACTATTAGCTCTGGTCGTGTGTGGAGAGGGGAAATTAAAAATAAGGCTAAAGATGGTAGTTCTTATTGGGTTAATACAACTATCGTTCCTTTTTTAAACGACCTCGGACAACCTTATCAATACTTAGCCATTAGATTTGATATCACCGAACGCAAGAGAGTAGAAGAAGCACTACAAGAAAGTCAAAAATGCAACCATAGTCTTCTCCATGCTATTCCCGACTTAATGTTACGCCTTGACTCAAAAGGAGTTTTTCTCGACTTCTACCCATCAAAAGATGATGAAAATGCCCCCAAAGCATCAGAAGTACTAGGGAAAACTATAGAAGAAATATTTCCCCAAGATTTAGCTATTTGGGCTCGACACTATTTAAAGCTTACTCTCAGCACTGATAAAGTGCAAGCAGCAGAATATTCTACTATTATTAATTATAACCTCTATCATTATGAAGCTCGTTATGTCAAAAGTGGTAAAGATGAAGTCCTAGCAATTATTCGCGACATCACAGAACGAAAACAAGGGGAAATTGCACTACGAGAATCAGAAAAACGCGAACGAGAAAGAGCATTGCAATTAGAAAAAGCTTTAAAAGAATTGCAAAAGACTCAAGCTCAATTAGTACAAGCAGAAAAAATGTCTGGTCTAGGTCAAATGGTTGCTGGTATTGCCCATGAAATTAATAATCCAATTAGCTTTATATACGGCAATATTATTCATACAAATAACTACATTAGAGATCTACTACATTTATTAAATTTGTATCGACAAAACTATCAAGATCCGATTCCAGAAATTCAAGATTTTGCTGAAGAGTGTGAAGCAGATTTCTTGATTGAAGATTTGCCTAAAATGGTCGAATCAATGAATATAGGAGCTAATCGAATTAGAGAGTTAGTTTTATCTTTACGAAATTTCTCTCGCTTAGATGAATCGGAGATGAAAAAAGTAGATATTCACTCTGGTATAGATAGCACTTTATTAATTTTACAACATCGTCTCAAAGCTACAGAAAAAAGACCAGAAATAACATTACTCAAAGACTATGGAAATTTACCCAATATTGAGTGTTATGCTAGTCAGTTGAATCAAGTATTTATGAATATTATTGCTAATGCCATAGATGCTCTTGAAGAACAAAAAGAACCGGGAATTATTACCATAAAAACAGAAATATCTCAAAAGCCAGAAACAGGAGTAAATCAAGATTTTGTGAAAATTTCCCTTTCTGATAATGGGCGTGGTATTAGCGAATCTGTTCAAAATCGCATTTTTGACCCGTTTTTTACAACCAAATCAGTGGGCAAGGGTACAGGTCTAGGACTATCAATTTCTCACCAAATTGTTGTCGAAAAACATCGGGGAAAACTGAGATGTATATCTAATCAAAATGAAGGTACATTATTTGAAATATTAATTCCAGTTAAGGCTGGAAATTGAAGAAGGTAATATGTGGAAAAAGCTGCTCCCAAACCTAATACCAAATCTAAACAATTTAGCTAGGGGTAGAAGTATTGACATACTCTCCGACCTGTTAGCGCAGCTCCTCTGAAAGAGGCAGACACGGAGATTCTCCTGAAACCAGGATTCTTGGTTTACGCTCCGCAAGGCTGCACCAACATTGAGTCCACTTAAACTTAAAACCTTGCAATATTTAATCCACAGATGGTTCTCTCCCCAAGGGTTTACTCTATTGCCTCTTTTCGTTCGGAATGCTCCGCAAACAGATGAGCTTTCCTATGGGAATGCTGCGCAAATGCTATCAAAAGCCTGTTTCCCCATGCCCTACGGTACAGTTGAAAACCGAAAAACTTGAAGGGTAAATATGTTTGTTTGAGAGTCTAATTATCGCAGTCGCCATTACTGTTAGGAAATATAAAAAGCTTAAAACTCAGACAACTTAGAAAAATCTGCTTCCTAACACTCAAAACGTAACGGAAGAGTAGCTACGAACATCAAACTATTTGAAGTTTTAAACAATAGAGTATTCAACTTCAATATCCTACTATTTAGTTTTCATAAAATAATTTATAACTGTGTTAAAGCACACTAATTATATTCATAATTTCTATTACCAGTATCTGACGAAACTTAAGTAATATCAATAGTCCATTTTATTTGCTGGTATTGTCTCAATTCAACCAAAAATATCGTCAAAACTTATATAGAGACCTTGACGGTTTATAGGTATATCTCTCTAGGGATAATTGCAAATATTTTCTAATAAATAAACACACAAAAAAAGTCATAATCAAATATTACAAAAAACCTGAAAAAAGTATAAAAAAATACTTTTTTGCTAGAGGAAATAGCTATTATATAAAAAGATGGAACAAAGCAAACAAAACAAAACATTCAGTCTATTAATTAAGGAGAAGAACCAATGGCAACATTAACAGCTTTAACTAAAGGTGGTACAGCTTGGACTCCTCAGTATGTCGAATCTATTGACATGAATAAATGCCTAGGTTGTGGTCGTTGCTTTAAAGTTTGTCATAGAAATGTTCTAGAACTTAGACCCATCAACGAGCATGGAGAATTTGTGGATGATGATGATGATGATGATGATGAAGTATTACGGAAAGTAATGACTATTACTAATGCAGATGACTGTATCGGATGTGAAGCTTGCGCTAACATTTGTGGTAAGAAATGCTTCACTCATGCTCCTGCAGCTGTATGAGTTCGGAAGAATGTCAACTCAGAAATATTAATATAGAAGTTTGTGGAGTATCAGCTTTAGGTGTATTAGTAAAATTATTCACCTAAAGTCTGAACTCCCTGACTTTTTTTGTGCAACTATGTCATCATGAAAATTTGGTAAGTGCGAAACCACTGCTTGATTGTCAAACAACCGTCTTCGCAACTTCCCCCCAAATAAAGCTTTGAGCCTAAACATACTGGTTTTCCTACGGAATGCTACGCAAACTGATAGAGAGCGTCGATGGTATCCACTTTCATGCTTCCATCTGTTGCGTCCTATTTGGCGAATTCGTCTGAGATTATTATCCCTGGGAAGAGGTTGGGTTTTACAGTTGCCATGCTGTTTAATTATATCATGTCCAGTAGCATCGGTATTGTAAGCGTGAAGGTAAGAAAGAAGGAAGAAGTGAAGAGGGAAGAAGGCTTAAAAGCTTGAAAAAAACGTAAATTCCCTGTAGATATTCACCCTTGGTTTTACACAAACGATACCAGCGGACATGATATTACAGCATTTTTGCGTGGTGGAATAGTCGTTTTTATCTCTCGTTTGTGGGCTGTCTCTAAGCATTTATATTTATCATGGGCCTCAGCCCCATCACTTGAAACTTGCTCTATCTCACCTTCTAGGACTTCTAATAGGTCAGAAAATACTTGGTCGTCACTCACATCATTGGTTGTGACAACGGCTGTGACAATCTTTCCGGTGGCCTCATTGACATCTAGATGAAGCTTACGCCATGTCCGACCTTTACCTACATCATGAACTCTAGTTTTAGGGTTGCACATTATGGAATGATATTACCAAAAATTAGTTTAGACTTTAACTAAAAAAAACCATTAATTAGTCATTCTAGCAATTATCAAATCCAAAATCCTGTTCATCAAAAATATAAAATCATTCGTCACTATGCAATGCCCTAGTTTTCCATTCTCCCTCCCCATATACTTTGACTCCTGTAGAGTCTACTACTAGGTGCATGGCTTTTGTTGCTGGCACTACTGGTATCTCTATGCTCAGTCTCAGAAGGCGACGAGATCAAGTGCTATGATCTGGTACTGGTAAATCCACTGCCATAAGGGCAAATATTGATGCCAAAAATCCTTCAGTTTGCCGTCCCCCTAACCTAAATAAACATTGTAGTGTAGCCATTAACAAGGGTAGCTATATCACTATAGGTACCTGTTTTCTTTGGGTTGAGCCACTGCTCCATCACCTCTGGAGAGAGCCAAAACGTTAAACTTCCTCTCTGTTATCACGGGGTGACAAGCAGCTCAAAACTATTGTTTGATAAAAGTTTTAAGGATTAAATAACTGTCTAAAATATTGATTTTTCCTTTTAAAATAATGATAATTCTTTTTAAAGAAGGGGTAGGTATGCTCCGCATACCTACCCCTTCTCCCTCACAGGGAAAACGCATCTAATTTTTGTAACAAATGACCAAAAAGATAATTTCAGAATAGACTATGTGTTCGAGAGGCAATCACCATCAAAAAATACCAAAACTTTCAACAATCAAAACTCACCAAAAAATTCAATAATTAATACTTAAAAAAAACTAATTAAAATTGAATATTAGATATTTATAAAATATTATTATTCTAGTAAGAATAATAATATTTAACAATGAAACTCCAGCCAAATAAAGAGTATTTATGAGTATTTTAGTGAACTAGAATACCCAAGAGTAGATAGAACCAAACATCATAAATTAATTGATATTATTACAATTACTATTTGTGCTGTAATTTGTGGTGCAGATACGTGGATAGATATAGAATCTTATGGTGAATCTAAATGTAAATGACTAAAAAGTTTTTTAGAACTGCCTAATGGAATTCCATCTCACGATACATTTGCCAGAGTTTTTGCACCTTTAGACCCGTAACAATTACAACAATGTTTTTGATCATGGATTCAGTCAGTAAATCAAATAACTAGAATGTTGCGATATAACTGCCGCACTTGCTCCGCCAACGCGACAATGACCTTAGTTGGAGTTAACTAGATTTCAACTTTGTAGTTTTTGGGCTTACCTGTTTGAATCATACGCTTGGGCATGGCACATTGCACAAATAACTCCACTGCCTGAGCATCAAATTTTCGTCTTTTGGAGTAGGGTAAAACCTAGTTCTAAAACTTGCTCTAGGTGTGGAACTGTTAAAGAATCTCTGTCTTGATCAGAGCGCGTAATCAAATTGCAAACACTACAATTTTAGCTGCGATGAGACTTGTTTGCAGCGTTAAATTTAGCTATGGCGGGCAGTGAGAGCTACGCTCCGCGTTCCGCGTTTCGCGCTAGCGTTGCGCAGCAAACGTCCGTGACAGCCTGTGGACTGGTGAGTGCCGACACTGCCAGAGTGAAGCAGGAACAGAACAGATCAATCATAGATTTCTATAGATTATCCTAGGTTTCTAAGAACGGTTGAGTATCTACACATCTAAAGATGCGAGAGTTATTTAGTAATTCTAATTATCAGAGAATAAACTGTTAATTATTTGACAGGAAAAGATTTTACAAAAAAGTAATATATTTTTATTAGCAGTAACCATATATCTGGTAAGACAAACTTATATTTTTATGTCTAGTTGTGGCCAGATTAACTGTTAAAAATATAGGGTTAAGTTAAATCCGGTTCTTCATGCTTTCTATAGAAGAAGTCATAACCATTCAATTACTAAGCACGAATTTTACTCAATCTTACTTGAATTATAGGGTAGCAGACTACAATAGGCAAACTTTTGTCTGAGTTTGGAGTCGTAGGTCATCTTCTCAATTTAGAGGGTGTCAAAAAGCGAATTATATATATAGTGCAGCTAAGTTGCATTAAGTTGTTAAACTGAGGTAGCTGTTATGCCTGCTAAAGATTTTCTTAGTTCAATGCAAAAGAAAAGATTGCAAAAAGCCTTACAAGAAGGTAATTGCTCTCATTTCCGAGAACGAGTATTGATGTTACTCCTATTAAATGACGGAAAAACTTATTCAGAAATTTCTGCATTTATCGGTTGTTCTTATAGAACAGTTGCTTATTGGTGTGTACATGGAGACCCAGACCAATTAGATAGTTTACGAGATCAACGAGAGCATGGTAACTTTCGTAAAGCTACAGAAGAGTACATTCAGTTATTGGTAGAAGTCAGCAAAAAATCTCCTCATCAGTTCGGTTATGAATGTCAACACTGGAGTGGAGAACGTTTAGCAAATTATCTTGCTGAAAAAACAGGAATCAAAATTAGTGGTACTCAAGTTAGGAGAATTCTTAAACAAAAAAATATTCTCCTTCCCAGAGGTAGATTACAAGTTAGTCATCGAGTAAATACTACAAAAAACAAACTGGAATGTTAGGCATTCATCTCAATTATGAAAATATGAACAGTTAATCTATGGAGTTAAATGCGGATAAATATACCTTAAAAATATTTATTTAGCATTTTTCCTTAATGTTTTTTACTATAAATTAGTAAAAAAATAATAATTATAGTTATTAACTATTGCAAGTTAAATGTATAACTATAAAAATCCTATAATTACTCAATTATAAAAAATAAAAAGAATATTAATTTGCTTATTATGAACATCTAATCTAAAAAAATTATGAAATATTAATTCTTATTATTAAAGCGTCAATTAAGCTTAAGTGAAAATACTTAAATCAACAACAGACAAAAGATTTGAGTTCTTCACTCCATGTATAGTTAGTTATATAGCAATCAGGACATTACTATGATTAATCAGCTAAATCAACTTACAGATGACGAGTAGTATTACTAACACAAACTTCTCAACAGCAATAACAGGGGGGTGTTATGACTCACAAAATGACTGAAAACTGTATCTCATGTGGCACCTGTGTACCCCAAATCCACTGCCCAACAGGTGCAATAACTATAGAAGATGAAAAATACTCCATTAATCCTGAACTATGTAATAGCTGTGAGGGTTATTACGAAGAACCTCAGTGCGTAATTCACTGTTCTATTAGTAGTCCTGTTCCCACCAAAGCTAAAAAAGGTAGATATAAAGCTGAGACAAGAATACCCACAAGCTCTAATTTATTTCCCAATGGCAAGCATAGTCCTTTTGCTTCTTCTATCGCGATCTGGGAAGCTTGCAACATTCTGACGCAGAGAGAATCATTACCTTGGACAGTGAATGCAGAAGGTAAACTGATTTATCAACGTTCTATTAAGCAAGGTCAGGGTTCAATCAGTTTCAGCATCAAAGATGTGGAGTATTCATCTCAAATTATCAATGATGATGTCATCAAAGTCACAGATATGCCAGCAATGGATATCAGAGCAGCTTGTCTGCACCTAATTTATGCTGCCCATGCAGCAGTGATTGACAAACCATGGGAGCAAGAATTTGTGATCGATGACCAACAAATTGAAAGGTACTTAGGGTTAGAAAAACGCAAAGACTTATCGAAAGCAACTAAACTGAGTTTAATTAAAAACCTAGCTCAACAACCTTGTAATATTAGTACTACTATTGATTGGCCTCAGCAGGGCAGAATTAATGCGTTCTCATTACCAGAAGATCAATTATGGCATATCTTAGACATTCAACATCACTTTTCTGAAGATTCTACAGGATCTAAACATCTTGTTGGTCTTACCTTTAGAGTCAAAGCTGGTCTTTGGACTAAGTATTTCCTCAACAGAGAAGGTTGCAAGCAGGGCAAAGCATTTTATCAATACGGTATTTTGCCTCAGTCGATATTAACTACAGTAATGAGTATCTGGCAGCAACATGAAGGTACTGCTCGAATGCTATTATGGTTATTATTTAAAACCAAAATGGGTAGGGAACAACGGTTGACTGTACCTACCCTAATGCGAGTAGCTTATGGCGAACAAAAAGTGATACGAGCATCTTCTTGTCGGGATGATCGAAAACGACTAATTAGAACTTTTGAAAGTGATCTGGAAGTTCTCAATCACTATGGACTTAAACCCGAATTTGACCCTGTAACTTACCCCCAGGAAATTCAGCCAATGTGGGCAAAGTTAGCTGCTCTGCCTGATGATGGTGAAGAAGCTTTAGATTTCTGGATTGATGACGGTAGTAAAAATACAAGACTAACAGATAACGGCCCCAGAGGTAAGTGGAATATGTTATTAAATGCTCGTATCCTCTGGTTTAAATTGCCCGAAGAATGGGATAAACACTTAGCAGATTTTGAAAAACAAAAGCTACGCTATTCTAATAAGCGTAAAAGAACAAAAAAGCTTGCTGCGATCTGTGGGGAACAGATTATGACTGCTAGAAAAAATCAGCAGTTAAGTCAGAGACAATTGGCAACTATGCTTGGAAAAAGTCAAAGTTGGATTAGAGATATTGAGAGTGGACGCTTTCAACTTAAAGGTGAAGACCAAATGCTATTACAGAATGTTTTAGGTTTGGGAGGGTAATGATTAATTTAACGTCATGATTGAATTAAATAAGGGGCAGTCCGCATCATTCAAATCCCAAAGTGCGATTCCCCTATCTTTATAGATATAGCAGAAGGAATAAGGCATTTAGTTATCTAGGTGATTAGTTATCTAGGAGACAAGGAAGAAAGAAAAATCTGGCGTTGTCTGACGTTTTATAGCTTTTGATATGTCAAATACAGTAATAGCGACTGCTACAATTTGAAAAACTTATAGCGGTTTTCAAATAGATAGAAGAGTAAACTGGCCAAAGCATTTTTCGGCAGTCCTGCAACGGTAATGGTATTGATTGAACTTGGGACAAATTACCTAATGATGTCAGCTGTTACTACCTCAGCTCCAATTAAAAGAAAGCGGTCGAGATATGACGAGGAGACCTCGCCATATCCAATTGACCAAGAGAGAGGATGTATTTCGGTTTATTTCCTACCGGTACTTTGGCAAAAAATATGTTAAGAACAGCATCAAACCCTTATATAGTCTAGGTTTGACATTTAACCAACCTTTTTCCTGATGTATCTAGGTTTGAGCCATTTTGAGCCAGAGCAACGTATTTCCCTTGCCCCTACTAGCTTTGAAGGCATTTTCGCTGTAAAAAATATCAAAGTACCACTACTCACAGTTTTTTCCACTCCAGGTCTTCCCATCTACCTATCTCTCCTAAACTTCCTACTGTCGTGCGCAAAAAAAATTTTGTAGTCTACTTAAATGAAAAGTGCTTTAATGGGGTGGGACTTCTCACGTTATCAATTAAATATGCTGAATTAAGCAGACTTGATATAATTTTTCCAACATCAATCACTTAATGCCTTGGCCAAAGCATGAATAAACCATCAATATCAACAGGCTTAATTGCAGGAATAGCAGTTTCTCTATTTTTCAGCATTAGCTTTAGCCTACTAGAATATACAATAAAATTAAGTATTGTATTGGGTGTAATTGCAGGCATTTCTGCTGGTTTATTAGGGTATTGGTCACAAATAGAATCAAGACCAGAAATTCCAGAGAAAACAAATACTGAACCTATAGATTCCCCAAAACCACCAAAACCACCAAAACCACCTAAAACATGGCCTAAAACACCTAGAGAACGTAGCGGTGTTTCTATCTTAAGTTGGCTTTCAAGGTCAAGTCAAGTTTCTTCCAGAAGATATCAAAAATCTCGAAAAAAATACTAATCTTTCACTTCTAATGTTTTTGTTTTTTTCTAAATTACTCCCTTTATTTATCTATCCTTTGGGGTTATCTTGCTTGCTAATGCTGATAGCTTTTATTTTATTGTGGTGGAATCCTAAATGGTCAGCATTAGTAATTTTTCTGGCATTTACAGTAACATTTATGTTTAGTAATTCGTGGATTTCTCAAGGACTTATTAAATCCTTAGAATGGCAAAATTTACCGCCGAAAGAATTACCTTCAGCAGAAGCAATTGTAGTCTTAGGTGGTGGAATTAAACCTGCAAATTCACCCCGACCTTGGGTAGATTTTAGTGAAGCAGGCGATCGAATTTTACATGGAGTAAGATTATATCAGCAGGGTAAAGCACCTTTAATGATATTCAGTGGGGGTAGAGTTGATTGGAAAGATGGAGGGAACCCCGAGTCTGGAGATATGGCAGAAATTGCTGAAATTATGGGAGTACCAAAAAAAGCAATTTTACAAGATACTGATTCTTTAAATACCTATCAAAATGCTGTTAATGTTAAACAAATTTTAGAGAAAAATAGCATTAATGGCACTGTCTTGTTAGTAACTTCAGCACTGCATACTCCACGTTCGATGTCGATCTTCAAAAAACAGCAAATAACAGTAATTCCTGCCCCAACAGATTTTTTAGTTACTGAAAGAGATTTACAAGAAATACAAGATAGTTGGCAAGGTTTTCTGTTAAATATTATTCCTGATGCTGCAAATTTACAAAATTCTACTAAAGCTTTAAAAGAATATATAGGTATAATAGTATATCGTCTGCGAGGGTGGTTATAATATATTTTTTTGTAGTCAGTAGTTAGGATAGAATAAAGGATTTAATATATAGCAATATTATCTGAATTGCAAGATATTGTGGATTTTTAGGGAATAGTCAATTCAGTTATCAGTTATCAGTTAGCCTCTTTACAGAGGAGTTAGTGGGACTTACACAAAATAGAAGTAGAAAATAGGCTCAAATATATATAGGAAAAGGCTTTTACCTCAAAAAAGCAGAAATTCTTAATTACCAAGGGTTCTAGGGATTTTTAGTGCATTGACGCAATTTCCTGATCTAGACTGACACGAGTGCCATTTTTCGACCATAAAATGTTTAATTCCCACTAGGCTATCAGTACCTCCGGCTTAAGCAGGAGGCTTGAAATTCAGAATTTTCTTTCCCTTGGTCGATTGGATATGGCAAGGAAACCCGTTCTTGCAGACCCGCTCCGCTAACGCCATCCCACTCTTCGGGAAGCTCCGCTAACAAGCGCTTTTTATCCCCTTCAAAGGAGAGGCTTGAGACCTTATTTTTTGTCAACAGAGAAAAAATCTTGCTAAGTTATACCAGATGCTTTTAACAATTTTTAGAATAAACAAAAGGTTTAATTTTTATATCAACTTATGTATTTGAATTAAGGGATAAAATATACAATTTACCCCTTCTCTGTTTTTTCTTACTTATCTTTACTATTTAGGAATGAATATCAATGCCTCCAGAATTAAGAAGCATCTTTCCAGAAACAAATTCACCTGCTACAGAAATTTTTCAAATTTCTCAAACTACTCAGGAATTTTATCACGAGGTAAAATATAGAGAAGATTTTCAAAATTATTGTCAGTGGTATTATGAGATAGCTGAACAACACCAAAAAGAACTACAAAAAATGCGGAGTGATATTAATATTTTAGGTTTTTTCTTGCAATTAATTCACCCTAAAGTCAAAAAATAGGAAAATAAATGGGGACAATGCCCCATAAATCCTATTAGTATTAACCTTCAGTTATTCTATAGTAGTCGAAGGAAAGGGCGCGGACATATCAAAAGCTTAAAACTCAGATAACGCCATATTTTTTCTGATTCCTTCTCTCCTAGATAACTAAAGCCTTCGTCCTTCTGCTATATAAGTTCTAATTCCTCTTCCTTCAGATGAACTTTAAATTTTTTTGTAAATTGGACAAGAATGGGTAAATTAGCGCTAACTGGTCTGCCCTTCCATTCATTGACAATACCAATAACTTCTCCCTCCTCATCTTTAAGATCGAATGGTTGTCCTCTATTTTCAGGATGAATATAAACAACAACAGATTTATTAACGCGAACACGATCGCCTACTTTCATATATTAAAACCTTATACTATCATCTCCTAGAAATTTAACTAGCTCTGGGCTAAAAGCTTTCAGCTATCAGCTGGGATTGAAATCCCTTGTAGAAGCCGAATAATTTAAGAGGGGTTTAAATCCCTTTTTAAATTGTATTTCTCTCAGTTTTAGTAAAATCTAAGCTGAATACACCAATTGCTGTTTGCGTTTGCGTAGCATCCCGTAGGGAAGCATTCCGTCAGGAAACGCTTTTTAACTAATGTAACTCCAAGAATAAATTACACTAGCTTTAAGAATCTTCCTATTCTTTCATAAAACCAACCCTAAATCTACATCAATTTCACGTTGAACAATTTTTTAATCAACTATAAACATAATATTAAACTTCAAATTACTATCAATTAATCTATATAGCAGTCCTGTTTGACTTGTGCAGAAAATATTTTGGAGCTAGGGGACAGAGAACATTGAAAAGAGGTAAAAAGAGCGACAAAAATTAGTATCTCAGCTATAAGTCCAAAATTAAACATTAAGAATCAGGAGAAATAGGAGCTTCCGAAGGCTCAGGTATCATTGGACTTTCCGAAGATGCAGGAGCATCATTAGGATTTGAGCGAAAATTTTCCCAATTGCGCCACACCGCTACAAATGCCCCTACAGATAATATCAACAATAAACCAACCATAAACATCCACGGTTTTAACCTTGGAGATTTTGGCATAGCCTCCACCTCAGAATCAGGGCCAGACTTCAGGTCAGCTTCAGGTTTAAGCTCCGAAACTTCATCATCATCACTGTAAAGAAGTGCTTTAGAAGCCTCAGATAATTCTGGCATTACCTCCTTTTCCAGAGGTCTTGCTGTAGGATTATTCAATAAAATCAACTGTTCTGGAGAAATACGATAGTGGGCAAGCACCACCGAAGTATTATCGTGACCATTTTTATCATTCGCCAACTCAATCAAATACTCAACTGCCTGCTTGAGAGAAAATTCACCTCGAAAAATCCCAGGAGTATACTCAGTCCAAGACTTCTCAACCCAATCATTATCACTCAGACCATCCGAGCATAATAACAATAAACCCTCTTCTTCAATCAAAAATCTTTGAATAGTGGGACAAATAAACTCCCCATCCCTCGTACCAAGAGCCTGAGTCAGGGCACCCGCATCACGACGTTGTAATCCCTGCCAATACAGACAATGACCGAGACGCACCTCCCTAGAAGCCACATCATCATCCACAGTCAACAATTGACAAGCATTTTTAGTTAGCCAATAGGCACGACTATCTCCCAAATTAGCTATGTACAATTCATGGGCATTATTCGGATTTGATTCTAGAGAAGGTTTTACTTGTTGGGGCAACTGTAGCGCCATAACTAATGTTGTACCCATACGTTGTCGGGACTCTCTTCCTTGTTCATCATTCTCAGTGGCAATCATGTTATTGACTACCCGAATAATTTCCTCAAGTTGTTTCATTACCAAATCTGGTGATGTTAAATCCTGTTGTTGGGCTACTTCTGTCAATAGATTTTGTACTAATCTTTTAATGGACTGTACTGCTAGTTGACTAGCTACCTCTCCACCATCATGGCCACCTACCCCATCACAAATCATTGCTAAATGGGGCACCAATTGCTTGCTAGCTAAATCTTGTTCCGTTGGATAACAACAATCTTCATTATGGAGACGCACAGGCCCAGTATCCGTAGCTCCTACTATTTCTGCACTTAATGGTAATTTGGCCGCCTGTTCCAATAGGAGTTGGTTCAATTTAGGGGCGATCGCCTCCAGAGATTCCCCAATATCTCCAATCATCTGACAAATCTCTTGTAATGGCTGTTGGATATGAGTATGAGCAGTAGGAATCAAATTAGACCAAAAAATCCTTAAATCTCTATGTTTAGTGTTACGGTTTTGTAAGTCCAACTCTAATAGTCGTAACCGCCAACCTTCGACCCTTAAACTATTTGTCAAAAGACTGAAAGCCATGCGCTCTTTTGATAAAGGTTTCCATAACTGCATTATTTGCCATAACCAGTAAACTTGACGTACAGGAGTTGCTGTAGGCCAAGCCTCTACAAAAGCAGGATACAACTGACCTTGAGAGTCTAGAGGAACATTGTCTAACAACAGAATGTCTCTAGGATAAGCTTCTTCTCCATATTGATAAAAACCATATAACCCTGGTGTATGGAGTTTATAGGGATATAAATGTAAATATGGCGTTATATTATTTGGTAACTCCTCATACATAAAAGGAGGTTGAGCAGGTTTAGTATCCAGCCAAACTTGTGGAGCTACAACATAGTAGCGATCGCCCAGAAACTCCCCAACAGGAATCTCAACTCCGGCATCAACAGCCCATAAATAGCGATAGATTAATTGAGTTTGGCAAGCTTCGCACTCTTGACGACCCCAGGAATTGGCCGGATGAGGACAGTTAATATTTGGGCAATGAATTAGTGGGGTAGAAGACATTTTATTAACTCAATATTTAAAAAATAAAAATTAAAAATTAAAAATTAAACTAGAAATATTAATTTGAGAATTTATATAAGGAATTGTTTTTTTCGGTGTTGATAAATAATTTAGGAGGGTTCCAAACTGAATTTCTTTGTGTCAAGACGCAAAGATATGTTGAGATAGAAGTTATCTTCATAAATTTCAGAATAAAATAAATTATATACTTGACTATTTGTCAAGAAATAATTTTAGCTAGTGATGAAAGCAAACTACAGTAATTTTACTGAAAAATCACTCATAAATTTAACCTCACCACTCCCATTTATCCATGCTATTAAATCCAACGATATTTTGGTTACTGGCTGGGTCAATTCTTTGTTTTTTAGAACTCCTCGTACCCACAGCCTTTGTTGAATTTATGATGGGACTAAGTGCCTTTGTTGTGGCAGGAGTGTCCCTCTTAATTCCTAGTATTAGCGTACAAGTGGCCTTGTGGATGATTTTTTCTGTAGCTTCTATTCTTGCCTTCCGTCGCCTGTTGCCCAATCATACAGTGGCGACTATTGCAGATGCTCAGGAAGCAGAAACTTTAACAGAAATATTACCAGGCCAGCCTGGTCGAGTAATTTATGAAGGTAATTCTTGGCGGGCAAAATGTGACGATGAAAGTAGCACGATCGCTGCTCATGAAAAAGTTATTGTCGTTAGACGTGAAGGTAATACTTTATTTGTACTGCCAGAAAATTTATTAAATTCTTCAGTTTATCTCCCTCACCAAAGTCAATTGAGATAACAACTAATTAGATAATTAGGAGATTAAAAATGGAAAAGTTTTTTTTGTTAGTCTTTTTAGCTTTAGGTGGTTCAAGTCTAGCCGGAAGTGTCAAAGTTATTAATCAAGGAAATGAAGCTTTAGTAGAAACTTTAGGTAAATATAATGGCAGAAAATTAGATGCTGGTTTGAAATTTATTATCCCATTTTTAGATAGAATTTCTTATCAAGAAACAATTCGGGAAAAAGTATTAGATATTCCACCTCAACCATGTATTACTAGAGATAACGTAGCAATTAGTGTAGATGCTGTGGTTTATTGGCGGATTATGGATTTGGAAAAAGCCTACTACAAAGTCGAAGACCTTAAATCTGCAATGGTTAATCTAGTTCTAACTCAAATTCGGGCAGAAATGGGTAAATTAGAATTAGACCAAACCTTTACAGCACGCACAGAAATTAATGAGGTATTACTCAGAGAATTAGACATAGCTACTGACCCTTGGGGAGTAAAAGTAACTAGGGTAGAATTACGAGATATTAGCCCTTCCAAAGCAGTACAAGATTCTATGGAATTACAGATGACTGCGGAGCGACAAAAACGGGCAGCAATTTTAACTTCAGAAGGGGAAAGAGATTCTGCTATTAACTCTGCTAGAGGTAAAGCAGAATCACAAGTTCTTGATGCTGAAGCTCGTCAAAAAGCAACTATTTTAGAAGCAGAAGCACAACAAAAAGCAATTGTACTTAAAGCTCAAGCTGAACGTCAATCTCAAGTATTAAGAGCTTCTGCAACTTCAGAAGCACTAGAAATTATTACTAAAACCCTCCATAAAGACCCCAATGCTAAAGAAGCACTCCAATTTTTATTGGCTCAAAACTATTTGGATATGGGTCAGAAAATTGGTAGTAGTGACAGTAGTAAAGTTATGTTCATGGACCCCCGAAATATTCCAGCAACTTTGGAAGGTATGCGTTCCATTGTGGCAGATGGCAAACATTCAGTTCAAAGTCAGTAGAATTTTTTGGCTTTGCTCATCGGAACTGTCTCCTGGCAGGAAGCTTTATGGGGTATAAATTCCCATCATCACCCCCGGTGTCTACAATTATTTGGGGTTATTAAGACATGAAGTGGCCGGTCGTTGACTATCCCCATGCAATTTATTCTGTCTCCTGTCTTCTGTCTCCTGACTCCTTCTTCAAGTTAAAGTACAACGGTCACAAAGTCCAAAAAACTCTAAAGTGTGATAAAAAATCTTAAATTTGTGGGACTTCTGTAATTTATTTTCTAAATTATGGACAGGACATTCATAAATAGGAATAGAAGTCCCACATTTTACACAGGTCAGATGATGTTGGTCTTGCTGTAAGCAACTATATACAGATTCGCCATTGGCCAAAGTCCGGACAATCACTACCCCTTCTTGTTTGAGGGCATCTAAAGAACGATAGACTGTTGCTAATCCCAGAGGTTGGTCACATCCGCGCAGTGCTGAATAAATATCCTGAGCAGATAGCGATCGCTTCTGGATTTTTAATAGCTTTAAAATACGCTCTTGAGACCGGGTACGATTGGATTTCATGGCCAATGTGGTTAACTATGAATAGAACTTAACTGATAATATCTAACGTGGTCAGTTGAAATCTAATATTTTTTAATCTCGTGACAAAACAATATCAGGCACATATATATGTTACCCTAAGACCATCTGTTTTAGATCCTGCTGGTACTGCAGTTAAATCTGGGTTGGCACAGATGGGATATGACAATGTAGAACAAATTAGAATTGGTAAATATATTGAGTTGATGCTTCAGGCAACCGATGAAGCAACAGCTAAGGAACAACTAGAATTAATCTGCGATCGACTATTAGCTAATCCTGTCATTGAAAATTATCGTTTTGATTTAATAGACATCTCCAGAAAAGAGGCAACAGGCAACAAGCAACAGGCAACAGGCAACATGGAGAAATAATTGATAATTTATGGATCAGAATTGATTTTATTTTTGATTTTTGGAGATGTTTAATGGAAACTGTCAAAGAAGGTGCTAGGTTTTAGGTGGTAGATTTTAGGTGAAACTGTGGACATCAGTTGTGAAAGTGGAGTTTTAGACCTAGTTGCTAGTGCATAGTACTCTTGAAAAATCTGCAATAACACCTGAAGTCTCACACTTTCAGAGTATAGCAACTATCATTGAAATTAATATGAAGTTTGGTATTATTGTGTTTCCCGGTTCCAACTGCGATCGGGATGTAGCTTGGGTAACTCAAAGTTTATTAGGTCAACCAACTCGCATGGTTTGGCATCAAGAAGAAAATATTTCCGGTCTCGATGTAATAGTTATCCCTGGAGGTTTCAGCTATGGCGACTATCTCAGATGCGGAGCGATCGCTCGTTTTTCTCCAGTCATGGCAGCAACTGTTGCTCATGCCCAAAAAGGTAAGTTAGTATTAGGTATCTGTAATGGTTTCCAGATATTGACAGAAATAGGACTGTTGCCAGGAGCATTAGTCAGAAATCAGCAATTAAATTTTATTTGCAATCGAGTTCCGGTCAAAGTAGAAAACTCTGATACTGCTTGGACATCTACTTATACAAAAGGAGAAGTGATTCGTTTACCAATAGCTCATGGTGAAGGTCGTTATTATGCTGATACAGAAACGTTGAAAGAATTAGAGAATAATCGTCAAATTTTATTTCGTTACTGTACGGAAAATGGTGAAATTAGTCAAGTAGCTAATCCCAATGGATCTCTTAATAATATTGCTGGGATCTGCAACCGTCAAGGCAATGTGTTGGGAATGATGCCTCATCCAGAGAGAGCATCAGACCCAATGTTAGGTGATACAGATGGCATCAAATTATTTAAGGGATTATTAATGGCTGTGGTTTGAATTTAGCTACAGTCAAGTATCTCATAGCTTTCCCATAGAATAAAAGTTGATTTCAATTGGTTAATTTTTAACTGGGAAAGCTTTGCCTTTTCGGTTTTCGCCAACATAAAAAGCGGTCATTTCAGTTATCAGTTAGCCTCTTTACAGAGGAGCTACACTATCAGTTATTAGTTAACAGTACCTCCTGCAATAGGGAGGTAAGAAAATCCGAAATTTCCTTTTTTATCCCCTTTCAAGGGGAGGCTTTGGACCTAATTTATTGGTAAAAATGGGTTTGATTATTGCTTCCAAGACTAGCAGTATGAGGTAACATCTTCTCCACAAATATCCGCTAAATAACACAAAGCTCTAAACCTCAAACCAATTAATTCATCATAAAGAGGGTTAAGTTTGCACATGGGAGGAATATGAAACAAGATATGACCAAAAAAAGTGATATCGCGCTCAAAAGGGCACTGACTGGGAATTAACTGGCACAGAAATCTTGCTAATTTGGGATTGTTAATTTCTATATGATCTAGCCATTGTTGCAAGGGTTTTAATGGCTGAAATTTAGGTACTGTAGTATACATACGAGCAGTCATAGTATTTAGAATGTTAATGTTTTGGGGCTTTATCTATACCCCTGTTTTTACTAGATTTTGCATAGCGTCTCAAGACTGCTTTATAAAACTGATACAAAGCGTCACATCGATTGACAGCTATGATGTTTACTTCCTGCTTCTTGCGGAACTGTCGGCAGCACTCCGTCCACAGGCATTCACAGTAAATCCGACCGCATATCTTAAGTGTGTCTTACATTATGAGAAGACCTCAGAATTACACACTCGCTTTCTCAAATTAATACTTGCGTTTAGGTCTCTATAGAACCCCTGAGCGTATTTTTGGACGCAGTATGTGCTTTTGGCTTCCGTCCTCAGCCTGAGGAAGTTGTGGAAATTCAGGAACGAGAATGGGGAAAAAGCGGATGAGACCCCGCGTCGCCCAATAGCAAACTTGGTAGCTTTCCTTGCAGGTAGAAAAATACTCTCATCTCCCCATCTCCCCAAATTCCCCTCCACGGTCGGGGTTAGGGGTTGGTCCCCATCTCCCCATCTCCTTCTCTATTTTTAAATAGATCCGTTTAGGGGTTCTATAAGAGTTCTACAGTGAATTTTTTTACTTTACCGGAAAAGTAATATGTCAATAGTTATGATCGATTAATTTAATTGGCAAAAATCAAAAGTTAATTATCTTTTCCCTTATGGGTTTAAGACTTCACCATCTACACGCTGTAAATGCGCTTGGTAGGGTGAGAATTCCATAGGTCGCATTCTTCTGATGGCTTCTCTACCTGACTCCTGACTACTTCTTCAAGATATTGACTTTTGATTTTCCAGTACAATTTTTCCTCACACACTAATGTGGAGAGGTCTAAGTGACCAGAGGGGTTGATTGCAAATAGTCTGAGGATGCTTTGACATCCTCTCCGGCCTAAAGGCACGGAGATTCCTACTGAGCCTTAGCTCTTCGGTGGGTTGACGCTTCTTAGGCTGCTTGCTGCTACTTTGACAGTAGTCTTATGCTTGCCTCCACGTCCGTTTAGAGTCTCGGAATGCCCTCCCGCGACTTATCAAAAATTCTTGTGGGTTTATTTGTGCCTTCAAGGCGCAAACTGCTCATTGAGCTGAAAGCTTCCCAAGTTCAGCTCTCAACTGAAGGAGTTTCAACCTAATCTTTTTTTCGACAGTATTTATGAGACAAGGCGGGTGTTGAAACCAATCTTATAATAACATGAGAAGTCGCCCGCTTATGGGCGAGGCTTTAAACCCAATTCTCTGGTAAGTAATTTTTACTGTCCTCAACAGCAGAAGTATTCAGACTAAATTATTTTCCATGGCATCAACAAATTTGATATACTCCCGACGTTTTGCTTACGCGACCACGCAAGACTTTTCAGCCCGGGAAACCCTGACCGCAATTTTGACAGAGGTGATGTCCCCCCCCTGTATTAAAATGATCCGCAGTAATATATTTGAGAGACCTACTACTTAAAGTCTCTAGTTCCAATTTTCAGAACAACATAAAGAAACATCTAAGATTGCTCAGGCAAATAAATTTGCCTAAAAATAGGTTAGTTATGCTTTTAAGCTCTTTATTTAAAAGTGGATAATAGCTAACCTGTTTTTGTCACCTATTTGATTGTTACACCAATCGACCTAATTGTCGCGTCTTAATCATTCACAAGTATAAATATTTTATATAAATTTAATTAGTTTTTATTATATCAAAGCTGTTGAAAAAAAATAACATATATGGTAATAAATATAGTTAAAAAAAATTGTAAATGTTGTCCCTTACCCAAGTGTAGAATCGCAGGTAATCTCATCGCCATGTTCTTCTGTGACAATTTGATGGGCAATACTGCTGACGCAACGCTCCGTGTTAATGTAGTTGTGCGCGAGCAAATGCCATACCTAACCTTGTTTTTTTCTTTTGTAGTGAAACTTTGCTCAAATCCTCTTTTGTTTGCAGTCTTGATGTTATATCAAACTCAGTAGAGGATACTAAACCCTTAAATGTTCAGTATTGCTAGAAATTTTACTATTCCATATCGGTGTCACATTGGATCTATAGTAGTCACCATTACTGTATTTGACTATCAAAAGCTTAAAACTCAGACAATACAAGATTTTTCTTTTTTCCTTCTTCCTTCTCCTAATATATGCAATTAAACAGATTTGATATTACTCAAAAATAGTTTGCTTTCAGAATTATACTATGTCTGAATGATTAAGTTAAAAATGTTCTATTGAAGCGATATTAGCGATATTGAAGTAATATCCCAAATTTGTGCTCCGTTTCCAGTGTTTTCACTTGAATTTACACCTAGAAATTACGACCTCAGACCTACGACCTAAGAATTTTATTATAACTAATTAAACGGACATGATATTACTTCACTTCACACAGACTTTTTAATATAGCAGCAAGGGCGAAGCACTTTTGCTGTTGCTATTCTAAACTCCTGACTTATTGACTATCGCTTTTCTAAACCTATAGTTTACATTTTGTTCTGAAGATATATAAATATATAGATTAGTGAAACTTAGACCATCTAGGTAGATTTTAAATAAATGTACAAGATATAATACTATTTTGAGATAGACTCTATCAAGCTTAAGGAAAAAAAATTATGACCAAAACTGATTTTAAATCATCCCAAAAATTGACACTTTTAACAACATTAGACAATACTAATAGCCAAAACATCTCCGGGTCTAACGGAATTTTTAGTATATTTTCTGCATTTCCAGAATATGACCGTGGCAACAGAATGTATAATATGGGCAGATACGAGTCAGCCATATCCTACTACGAAAATGCCGTTAAAATCAAGCCAGACTGGGCTATAGGTTGGTTAAAACTAGGTCATTGTTTCTATAAACTACAAAAATATGAACAAGCAATAGAAGCTTATAAGCGATCGCTATCTATCAAGTCAAATGATGATGAAGCTTGGAATTGTTACGGTGTTGTATTATCTAATTTAAAGCAGTATGAAGAAGCGATCGCTTGCTTTGACAAAGGAATAAAAGTCAACCAAAATAATTATGAACTCTGGTACAATAAAGGTATTATTTTAGCTGATTTTAAACAGTGCCAATCTGCCATCCATTGCTATAAAAAAGCACTGAAAATACAACCGATGATGGGAGAAATTTGGTATGCCCAAGGGCAAGCTTTATTAAGTGTAAAAAAATATGCTGAAGCATTAGCTGCTTATGACTGTGCTGTAAAATTGCAACCTGATAATTATCATATTTGGCTAAATAGAGGGTTAGCTTTAGTTGAAACCTACCGTTATGCTGAAGCAGTAGCTAGTTACGACCATGCAATAGAATTACAACCTGATAATTATTTGGCTTGGTTTAACCGAGGAATTGCTCAAAGTAAACTACACAAATATCACGATTCAGTCTCTTCTTTTAATAAAGTAATTAAATTAAATCCAGATGATTATGAAGCTTGGTTTTATAAAGGATTAGCTTTAAAAAATCATTGGAAAGAAGGAGGAATTGCTTGTTTTGATAAAGCAATTAATATTAATCCTAATTTACCGGAAGCTTGGATTAGTCGTGGTCATACTTTATTAGATTTATTTAAATATGATGAGGCATTAGAATCTTTTAATCAGGCAATTACAATTAATTCTAATTATCCAGAATCTTGGTTAGGTCGAGGCAAAGCATTCATGGCACTTAGTAAGTACAATGAAGCTCTTATTGCCTATGGGAATGCTATTGCTACCCAACCAGATTTTTTAGAAGCTTGGAATTTTCGAGGAGAAGCATTAGAAAAACTCCAGCAGTACGAAGCAGCATTAGCCGCTTATGATAAAGTAATAGAAATGAGTGTAAAACAAGGAGTTTCTGTTGCTAAAGTTGGTTTACAAAGAGGAGCTGCTTTAGAAAAGTTACAAAAATACTCTCAAGCAATAGCAGCTTATGATTTGGTCATAGCTAAACAGTCTGATAATTTTGATGCTTGGTTGCAACGAGGATTATGTTTAGCAAAAATGGGAAATGATCGAGAGGCTGCTATGAGTTATAATCGAGCTATTAAGATTTGGCCTAATAATTATCAAGCTTGGTCAGAACTAGCTACAATTATGGAAAAGTTAGAGCAGTATGAAGAAGCGATCGCTGCCTACGACCAAATAGTTTCTTTAAGACCAGGCAATCATCAAATATGGTTTAAAAGAGGATTAATTTTGGAAAAATTAGGATATATTCAAAAAGCAGTTATTTCTTACAATATAGCTTTGGAAATTAAGCCTAATTACCAAGAAGCACTTAATAGAAAAAATCAGTTAAGAATGCAAGGTTAATTTAAAAAATGTTGAGTATACTACCCACCTAAAAAGAATATTAGGTGGGTTTAGCAAAACTAATTTAATTTGGCTTTTTTTAGTTTATGACATATTGTATTCATATGTCTAAAAATACTTGCACTACAGAATATTTAGTTATGAAGCAGTATTACCAATAGTATTGTTATTTTTAGATTTATTTTCCTGCAATAAATCTGCCCAAGACCAAGCAAAACTGACAATCATAGCTTTAGCTATTGCATTCATCTGTTCTTTGTTATAACTTTTGGGAATTTGTTGTGCTTCTTTAGATGTATTATTATTCATTTTGATTAATCTCATAAAATTACTCATAAAATTAAAATCCATACTTATAGATACAACTTCTATTAACTCTTTTCCGTAAAAATATAACTGTGACAAATAACAAACTGAATAGTGATCTATATCATCAAAAATTTACCGAAATATCAGTTTATAGATAAATTTACTTAGAGAAAAATGTCTTAACTGTACAAAATTATTAAAGTAGGGATTTTGCACAAATGAAGTAGAGAAATTACGAACTTTTGAATACTTGCATTATGCCAATTAAAAATATGGTTAAATACGGTTTCACAATCAACTAAATCCTGTAAAATGGCTTATTTATGAAAAGAGAGAACACTGGATATCAGAAAAATTATCAACCTTTGATCAACTGGAGTTATACTAAATCCGGTTTAGATACTATCTTTAAATTGCAGGGATAATAGCATATCACTGAAGTTTTCAATAAAAATAGCATTATTTTTAGGAATTGGTATAATACCAATTGATCGAGGAATATTATCAAACCAATAGGGAGGTTTTATAGAGCCTCCGTACAAAAGAATTTTATTTGTTTAGATACAAATATAAAAGCCTACATAGTCTCAACTACATATTTATAATTCTCACCTTTTTGTTCTTAATTTCCTTGCCTTAACATTTTTTTTATAGATGCTCTCTAATTCTAAGATATAATTATTAGAATTACGAGTAAAATAACAAATTCATATTCATAGATGCCAGTGTTTACTGTCAATAAGCAAAACTCTCGTCAACCTTATGATGGTTGGTCTTTAGATGACCGTGATCCAGAAGTAATTAAATCTTTGATGCCATTATGGGAATGGTTTTATCGTTATTATTTTCGAGTTCAAACCGATGGGTGGCATCATATTCCTAGAGATGAAAAAATCCTGATAGTTGGCTCTCATAATGGTGGTTTACCCGCTCCAGATATGCATATGTGTATGTATGACTGGTTTAAAAGATTTGGTACAGAGCGTTTGGTTTATGGACTTATGCACCAGAATGCCTGGTCAGTTTTTCCTACTACCCCCTTAGCAGTACAATGTGGAGCAGTTAGAGCACATCCGAAAATGGCGATCGCTGCTTTCCAAAGAAATGCCTCTGTGGCTGTTTATCCTGGTGGTGGCCCAGATGTTTTCCGTCCTCATTCTATGCGAGATAAAATCTATTTTGCTGGACGTAAAGGCTTTATTAAGTTGGCTTTGCGTGAAGAGGTACCGATTGTGCCAATGATTTCTAATGGTGCCCACGATACTTTAATAGTGCTGGCAGATGTTTATGAACAAGTGAAACAGCTCCATGAATGGGGTTTGCCTTGGTTATTTAGTCTCGATCCAGAAGTGTTTCCTATCTATATTGGATTACCCTGGGGATTAGCTATTGGGCCTTTACCTAATTTCCCTTTGCCAGTAAAAATTAATACTCGGGTTTGTCCTCCCATTGTGTTTGAGCGTTATGGACGTGAGGCAGCTAGTGATCGCGATTATGTTGATGCTTGTTATGAGCGAGTTATAACTAGAATGCAACAAGAATTAGACCAATTAGTGTTATCAACTTCATAATTTAGTATTGATTTCATTGCCCAAGAAATTTTAGCCTTCTCTTTCTGAACAAAAGACTCTGGTTTTAACTGGGAAAAGTTAGTGAAGTTCTCTCCCGTTAAATCGGAGATTATAACGGGAGCTTTTAAAACAGAGATAATTGAACTGAAGTGGGCTTGATTTTATAGCAATAAGTAATTATCATATTTTGATTTTACATTTACTGCTATATCATGTCAAGTAACTATAATAAAGGTTTTGGGTCTGTTTACTCTCTTACTGTTCATATTGTATTTGTCACTCTTCTACCGAAAAAAAGTAATTACTTCTGAGATACTACAGCAATTGAACAAAATATTTGATCAAACCTGTCAAAAGTGGGAATGTGAGTTAGTAGAGTTTAATGGTGAAGTTGACCATGTACACTTATTAATCACATTTAACCCAAAAGTTCAATTGAGCAAATTTATAGCAAATCTCAAAACTTTTTCTAGTAGGTTGATCAGGAGGGAATTTTATGATTACCTAGCCAGGTTTTACAAGAAACCTGTACTGTGGACGGGTTCTGATTTTGTTGCTAGCTGCACCAGGTGTAACTATTGAGCAATTAAAGGAATATGTTGAAGATCAATCGACACCTATTTAATTTGCTGTCGGGAATTGCCGAATCTAATTGGATATGGAGTAAAATCCCAATTACAAGTGGAGCAATAATTAACTTTTTCTTCTGTATATTTCGTATGACATATCGGACATTGATTCATATTATTTAATTCTTCTTATGAGTAAATATTGACAATAGTTTATATTATTATACCCAATACTGTCGCCGACAACTTGTAGATAGTCCACGAAATAAACCTATTTAAATATCTTGTGCAAGAGAATTTAGGAACACTCCATGAAATATCCCTACAAGGGTTTCATAAAAGGAGAATAATCTTAAATAATTTCCAACTCTAAATTATGACTTTTAGCAAAGTTATGAGTAAAATGATCTACCTCATTTGTATCACTCAATTCTAAGTTGTAAAAATCTACAAATTCATAATCTGAATATGGTCCCGCGTGCCAGGTTCCCACCTCTAATTTAATAAAACAATTCCCGGGAATTTTAAAAGCAACTACATCTTCTAATTTTGGTGCATTCTCTACACAAGGTGGAGCAACTGCCATTAACCATTCCTTAGCTTCTAGGGAACCCAAACATTGAGTACATTTTATATGACGAGTAATTTTAGTAAATTTTCGGTCTTTTCCAAGTAACCGCATAATATAGAATCGTGGCGTACCATTTTCTAAATTTAATTGAGCATCGTCTTGGTCATATTGTTTATCATCTCCTGTTGCCCAAATTACTTGTCCAAAAGGTCGAAAATTCTCTGGTGTAATTTCTTGGGCAAACAGTTGTTTAACTACTATTGATTTACTCATTTTTGATTTTTATAAAATTTAGCTATACAAGTTTTTTTTTACAGTAGATTTGACCAGGCGTGAGATACACACATAGGGGGCAAGATGCCCACACTGGTAACATTTAATCATTAATATCTGTACTTCTTATACGACCGAATCTACTGTATCTTTTCTGTGGCGGGTTTAATCATGTTCGGATAATTACTTATATCATGTCCGGTTAAACAGTGATAAATAAATAACTACGGAGGAGTCAGGATTCAGGAGTCAGGAGTCAGGAGGAAAGAGGTAATAAAGAAGAACAACTGGAGTTGAAGGAGAAAGTTTTTTTATAACTAATTATCCGGACATGATATTATAATAAATTTTTTGTTTGTAGTTAGGCTTTAGCCCTTACAATACTTAGTATTATTGCTCAAGCAAAACTACAAAGTCCTATTATAACTGTTCTACCGAACATGGTATAATACCTCACCTTACAGGGGGTGCTTCAAATTGTTTGGTCTCAGACCAATTCCCATGCATTAATTCTATACTTAAGTAAGACTTCAGTTATTAAGTAATTAACACAGGCCGAATTTTTTTTTGCTAATTTAAGCCAAGTTAATGTTAATTACTCTTATGTTTACTACTCCCTCACTCCCCTATTTCCCCTCCTGGGAGTGGTTAGGGGTGGGTCCCCTACTCAAGAAAATCTAGAAAAGTTTTTGATAAATGGTATGATAAGACACGCCAATTCATGTCGTTTACTATCCCCATCTACTTCTTCCTTCTTCCTTCTTCAAAGTTACTTAATTAGACTTAAATTCAAAACCATTCGCCTCAGCATAACGGTGTAAAAATCGCATCACTCTCTCAAAATTTTCCTCTGATTCTACTTCAAAAGAACACTCTACTTGAGAAAAATCACTTTCATCAGCAGACAAAAATTTAATCCCACTAGGGGCAACTTCAATATTTCCTTCCTCGTCTTTCAACCATAATTTATTTATTTTATTAGTGAAGGAACGAAAACTTTCCGTAGCTTGAAGACGGTCAAACATTAGTACAACTATTTTTGTGTCAGAGTTACGACGTTTTCTCAGACTAACTTCTGTAATTTTCTCATTCAATCCTTCAATAAATTCCACAGATACTGTCATTTTATTTCTCAAGCTGAATATTAATATTAAACAGTGATTATTTTACCAAAAAAAAAGTAGACAGTGAGGAATATAGCAGTCGAAGGAGAGATTATATTATTTCTATATTTTATTGAGCAGGGGAGTAGGGACGTTGCATGCAACATCCGTACAGAGAAGTAAACATACAGCAGACTCCACTTTGGTGAGGTACACCCATCGCGGGCAAGATGCCCACACTACAATACATTTAACAGGACTTACGCATAATATAAAATCTGGTTGAATACTTATTATATAGTTGGGAGAGATAGGGGGGTGGGGAGATGGGGAGATGGGGAGATGGGGAGATTGAATATTGAAGTAATTATAGAATTATGAACATACACTGTATAACCGAATTCTATATAAGGTACGAAAAATTAGGATTTGAGATTGCTTTCCGTTCCGGACTGCTACGCAAACCCTGTCGGTCGCAATGACAAAAAAAATTAACCTCAGTCCTTCCTTCTTCTTTCTTCCTTCTCTCCTATTCAAAATTATTAATAAATCGCCGAGGAATATCTACCCTACTCCCCCAATGAATATGAAGATAGGAAGCATGAAGTTGATAAAAATTCCAACCTTCAACAGTTGCTTTGCTTCGATTTTTATCCTCATCAATTCGCCACATTTTGTATAGAGGTATTGGGGGTGCTTCAGTTAATTCAGAACGATGAAATTCATGTCCATAAACTTGTGTATTTGCTGCTAATAAAGGAGTATCTATATTAGTAATTGCTTGCCGATATCCTAACTTTAAACTTTTACCCATTACTGCCGTAGTTGGTAAAATTCCTACCATCTCCCAAGACTTACCATTAAAGTCAATAATTGCCTGAGATAAATACATCAACCCACCACATTCAGCATAAGTTGGCATTCCAGAAATAATTGCTTTCTGAACAGCTTTTCTCATTAAAATATTTGCGCTTAACTGTTGGGCAAAAACTTCTGGAAATCCACCACCAAAATATAAACCTTTTACTCCCGCAGGTAAATTTTCATCCTTTAGGGGACTCCAAAATACTATTTTTGCTCCTAATTCTTCCAGAATATCTAGGTTATCTTGGTAATAGAAATTAAATGCGCGATCGCGAGCTACTCCTATCAAAAATTGCGACTTTTTTTTCTCAATATTCTTGACATTTGATAGTGGAAAATGTATTCTGTTATTAGGGGGAACTTGGCTAGATAAAAAGTGCTGAGACCCCTCATTCTGAATTTTTAAAAGTGGTAGTAATTTCTCCCAATCAAAACAAGTTTTTGCCAAATCAGCCAAATCATTAATTAAATTATCTAAATCTGGCATTTCATCGGTAGGAAGTAAACCCAAATGTCGGTCAGGAATAGTAATATTTTGATGTCGTCGCAAAACCCCAAGTATAGGTAAATTTATAAATTTAAGGGAATTTTGAAGTAACTGTAAATGGCGATCGCTTCCGACCCGGTTGAGTATCAAACCAGCAAAATTAATATTAGGGTCAAAAGAAATTAAACCATGAGCGATCGCTGCCACAGAACCTGATAACCGACTACAGTCAAGCACCAATAATACAGGTACATTCAGCAACCGAGAAATATGAGCAGTAGAAGCAAAATCAGGAAAACACCTACCACTTTCATCTTCTACCCCCCTTAAAAAGGGTGGACAGGGGGGAGCAAACCTTTCTAAGGCAGGCCAGGGGGGAGCAAAACTTACCCCATCAAATAAACCCATCACCCCCTCAACCAAAGCAAAATCAACATCTTGAATATTTCGCGCAAAACATTGCTGCACATAAACCTCGGAAGTCAACACCGGGTCTAAATTCCGACAAGACTTACCCGTAACATATTGATGAAACATCGGGTCAATATAATCAGGTCCCACCTTAAATGATTGCACCTGCAAATTTTGCCACTTTAAATAAGACAGTAGCGCCAACGTAATAGTTGTTTTGCCAACCCCACTACGCTCTCCCGCAACTATTAAACTCAATATATCCCCCGTCTTTTTAACTAAAAAAATTGGGCATTGCTGAATTAAGGTATGAAAGTAGGTTTATAGGGAACACTTAACTGGGAACAGGGAAAAGTTAATATTAACAAGTAGTTCAAACCATCCAAAATAAAAAATCCCAAATACAAAATTATCAAATCATACCCACCAGTCAGCAACGCCAAAAATTGAAATCAGGAAACACCTTCCTCTTCATAAATTTCATGCTCTCGTTGAATAAAAACTTCTGCCAACGCCTGATAAGCTTCTGTCCAAGCAGATATAACTTCTGGCGTAGCTGCCTCTCCCAAAACATCCTGCATAGCTTGCAACATACATTATCCCACCACTGGATATTGTTCCGGTAGTACATGAGTTTGCACATGGCGGTGAGCAATTTTTTCAACCATTGATTTTAGACCAGTCAAATTATCAATATGAGCAGCATAACTATAAACTGCAGTAGCTAACTTTGCAGGTTGAGATCCATCAGCTTGAGCAGACATATTAAACTGGGATTTGATTTCAGGATGATTTTCAAACATTATTTCATACATCCGAGTAGTAATTTGTTTTCCCTGTTTTTTCAGCACTGGTGCGGTAGATTTGACAATATTGATTGTTTGTTGACTGACCATATATATTGTTAATAATTTGATACCAAAATAATTTTACCTTTCGATAATTTGTTATGGAATTAAATCAACTTTTTCTTTATACATATAAAGTCAAAAAAAATAAGCAGGTAGGCGCGAATAAACGTCACTATGTAACGAAATGTTTATGCACCTCATATCCTTGAGATTGCTTCCTTCCACTCTGCTCCAATCGCAATGACGTAGTTGTAAATTTTCCCACCTACTTACTTATGGTGTTGCTGATTTGAGGTATGAAATTAAACTTTAGGTAAATTTTAAGCCAAAACAAGGCATTGCTTAGGGGTGGGATGAATATAAGTGGGGTGGGTATCCTGCCTGCCCAAAAATATCAGGAACGGGCAAATATCAGGAACGGGCAAGATGCCAATTCCACTTCCACAGTGCAAATTATATAAGACTTACGCACCTGCAACGTATTTTAGTCATTGCCATCGACAGGGTTTGCGTAGCAGTCCGGAACGGAAAGCAATCTCAAATCCTAGTTTTTCCTATCTCATGGGTAAGTTCTATATTTCTCTCTGTTGCCTGTTGCTTTCCGGAACTGTTGCCTCTTTTCTGGAGATGTCTATCATAACCAAAACTAAATTTCACAGACATATTCGCTCCGTTGCTGAATCAACTTTGCTACTAAACCAGTCCAACCAGTCTGATGACTCGCCCCTAAACCTGCACCATTATCGCCGTGAAAATATTCATAAAACAGAATTAAATCTTGCCAGTGGGGGTCATTTTGAAATATTTCTGTGTCACCATAAACTGGACGTTTTCCATTTTCATCTTTGAGGAAAATTTTAATTAGTCTCGCTTCAATTTCTAATGATACTTCCCATAAATTCATCATCCTACCTGAACCTGTCGGACATTCCACTCGAAAATCTTCACCTAAATAATTATGAAATCTTTGCAGAGATTCTATCATTAAATAATTAATTGGAAACCAGATTGGACCGCGCCAATTAGAATTTCCTCCAAACATTTGACTGGTAGATTCGGCAGGTTCATAATCAACTCTATATTCTTCTCCATTAGCATTAAAAATATAGGGATTTTCAGTATGGAAATGAGATAAAGAACGAATACCATAATCGCTGAAAAATTCATTTTCATCTAACATTTTTTCGAGGATTATTCGCAGACGTTCGGGACTAACAATTGCTAGTAAACGTTCTGAGTCAATACCGCAAGCTTCCATACAAGCAATATTAGCACTAAGGTCTATCCTATTTGCCATAAACCATTTTACCCGTTTCTGGAATTTAGGTAATTGTTGTAAAGTTTCTGAGTCAATAATTGCTACAGCAAATAATGGAATTAATCCAACTATTGAACGGATTTTTATATGTATATCTTCTTTATCTGGTTGGTGGAGAACATCATAATAAAAATTATCAGTTTCATCCCAGAGTTGAGTTCCATCTGAACCTAAATGATTCATAGCATCAACTATGTAGAGAAAATGCTCGAAAAATTTACAAGCAATATCTTCATAAACATCATTTTCTTTAGCAAGTTCTAGAGCAATAGTTAACATATCTAGACAGTACATTGCCATCCAACTTGTACCGTCTGATTGTTCAATATGACCTCCGGTTGGTAGCTCTGCACTACGGTCAAATACTCCAATATTATCTAAACCTAAAAAACCTCCTTCAAACACATTATTTCCCTCAACATCTTTCTGATTTACCCACCAAGTAAAATTGAGTAAAAGTTTTTGAAATACTCTTTCGAGAAACTTGCGATCGCTACGACCATAAAGTTCTTTTTCTATTTGATAAACTCGCCAAGTTGCCCAAGCATGAACGGGAGGATTTACATCACTAAAATTCCATTCATAAGCTGGTAATTGACCGTTGGCGTGCATATACCATTCTCTGGTTATTAGGTCTAATTGATGTTTGGCAAAATTAGGGTCAACTATTGCTAAAGGTATGGCATGAAATGCTAAATCCCAAACAGCATACCAGGGATATTCCCACTTATCAGGCATGGAAATTACATCATCATTAAATAGATGAACCCACCCATAATTTCTGATATTTTTACGGTTTTCTGGTACTGGCGCTTGGGTAGGGTCGCCTTTTAGCCATTCTTCGACAATATAATGATAATATTGTTTAGTCCACAGTAGTCCGGCAAATGCTTGACGCTGAATATTGCGCCATTCATCCTTCATTTTACAAGGGGAAAGACGCTGATAAAATTCATTTGCTTCTTGAATTCTGGTTTGAAAAGTTTCTTCAAATTCTGTCTCTAAAGGCTGTTTAATTTCTGAGGATTTAGCAAGTCTTAATTTAACAATTTTAGTTTCACCTGGTTCTAGTTCTAGACGATAATGTGGAGAAAATTTAGTTCCATACATCTCTGGATTAATTGCATTTTTTTGTCCATTAATTAGATAGTTATTGATGCCGTCTTTGGTATAAGGAGAATCATTTTTTTCTCCAAATAAAGTTTGTTTATTAGTTTCATTTTCTGTGAAAAATAGTTCCATTGTCTGAGGAAAATAAAACCACCTTTTTCCTAAAGTTGGGTGTTCTGTTTCAATCAGACCAGGATTGATTTTTTTGAGGAGAGGTTTTTTTGATTGATTATCCCAAGACCAAGTATTTCTAAACCAGAGAGTGGGTAATAAGTGTAACGTCTTAGTTTCTGAACCTCGATTATTTACTGTAATTTTAATTAAGATATCTTCTGTTGTTGCTTTAGCGTATTCGACCAAAACATCAAAATAACGATTTTCTGCAAATATTCCTGTGTCGAGTAGTTCGTATTCTGAAGATTTGCGGTCGCGCTGTTGATTTTCTGCTACTAAGTCAGCGTAAGGATAAGCACTTTGAGGATATTTATAAAGTGCCTTCATGTAACTATGACTGGGGGTATTATCTAAGTAAAAATAATATTCTTTAACATCTTCCCCATGATTTCCTTGACTTCCCGTTAAACCAAAAAGTCGTTCCTTGATAATAGGGTCTTCGCCATTCCAGAGAGCGATCGCAAAGCACAGTCGTTGATGATTATCTGAAATACCACAAATACCGTCTTCTCCCCATCGATAAGCACGAGAAAGAGATTGTGCGTGGGAAAAGTAATCCCAAGCAGAACCATCTTCACTATAGTCTTCTCGTACTGTTCCCCACTGTCTCTCACTCAAGTATGGCCCCCAACGTCTCCAGTATGCTTCATGGTTGAGGTCTGCTTCTAATCTTTGTTCTTCTTGAGTAAATAGGTTATTGTTTTGAGTATTCATCATCATTAATATTTCGGAACAGTTGAAAATATCAATTTATTATAATTTTCCTCAACTATCTGTAACACAATAACTATTTCTAAATCAGGGAATAGGGAACAGGGAACAGGGAACAGGGAACAGGGAAAGAAAAACATAATAGAAAAGAGGAAAAAAGGTTGAATTTTTAGTAATGTATGTAATCTAGACTTTTTTTATTGTAGGAATAAATCACAAATTAAGATGTAATATCATGTTCGGTTGAATAGTTATGATTAGGATATAGATGGAAGAGATATCTCAAACCCCTGAGATTGCTTCCTTCCACTCCGTTCCAGTCGCAATGACTTTATAGTTAGTGTTTATCTGAACATGATATAACTACCTTTTTTGAATTTGGTATTATAAAACATGAAGTGACTTATCGAGGACTATCCCCATCCATTTTTTACTTCTCTCCTAGATAACTAAACACCTTATTCCTTATTCCTTATTCCTTATTCCTTCTTCCTTATTCCTTATTCCTTATTCCTTATTCCTTATTCCTTCTTACTTCTTAAAATTTTATCTATTGAGATTATTTTTTTCTTCCAGTTCTTTCACTTCTTTTTCTAGGAAAAAGTTGAGAAAAGTCCTAATTCCAGCAACTGCTGCTAACCTTCCAATATCATTCCAACTTGGAGATATGGCAGTTCCTACTATATCAGCAGCTAACAGAAATTCTAAAGCTAGAACTAGGGAGATACCTAATTCAAGTCTGATTGTTCCCTCTTGTGCAAAAAGCCTCTTATTTTTCCGTCTGTGCCACATTTGTGCTAGTGCTTTTAGCACTGCAAAGGCAATAATAAAAACAGCAATTGCCTCAATAAAAATCTTCAGAATAAGGACAAACTCATCTAAAAAATTCTCAGCTAATTCTATTATATTTGTAGCTAGATAAAAATATATCATTGAAAATAGATTGAGTAGATTCATTTTCCAGTATAGCGATCGCGTATTTTTCTAGATAGCAAATTAACAAATTATATCAAATTCGGTTAAACAGTTATAGAATGGTTAAGTCTTTAGGAGTCAGGAGTCAGGATTCAGAAGAATCACAAAGATGAGCGTAGTTATGACGATTGAAGATTTTTTTTATGTCCAATTCCCTCGGATTTGATATTAAAACCCGGTGTTGATGATTTGAGGTATGATATCAAATCCGGTTAAATACCCTCACAATCAATAGACATCTCCAGAAAAGAGGCAACAGCTCATCTGGCAACAGCTCATCTGGCAACCCACCCCTCGCCCCTCCCCCTCCCAGGAGGGGAATAATTGATAATTTATGGATAAGAATTGATTTTATTTTTGATTTTTACCAGATGTCTAATAGCTTAAAACCCTGATTATTACCTTATTGGATCTATATGCAATTAGGCGGATTTAATATGATATCATGTCCGGATAATTACCGATAGAACTCCGTTCCGCACTCCGCGTTAACGTTTGCGGTAGCATTCCGTAAGGAAAGTTGTGCGCCAGCAAACAAAAAACTTTCTCCTTCTACTCCTCTTTCTTTTTCTTTCTTCCCTACTGACTCCTGACTCCTAAGTCATTAAGATTAATATCATACACGCGCTTCAGCAATGCCTAAAACCCAATATCATCCAGAGCAACCTGAGCTGCTTCATATAACTCTTCATCAGACACATATCGCCAGTCTGTATCTCCAATTTCCTGATAAAAAGTCTGGTCATAAGCGCGAGTTTGGATAACCACTGGCATCGGTACCGCATGACCTAATACCAAAGCTTGTTGTTTAGAATCCAACTTTGCCAACACAGACCGTAAACTATGACCGCCAGAAACTCCTGTAAAAATAGAATCTATATCCTTATCATCATTTAACAGAGCTGTAATTCTTGTACCAATTTGAGACATAACTTCCGCATCTATCCCGGAAGGTCGCTGGTCTACTACCAATAAAGTCACAAAATATTTCCGCATTTCTCTAGCTATTGTACCAAAAATAGTTGAACCTACTATCGCAGGGTCGAGAAAACGGTGAGCTTCCTCAATAGTTATAACTAATGGTTGAGGGCGATCGCTCGGATTTTTAGAACTCAAAAATTTATCAGCTTTCCGCACATAACTATTATGAATTCTGCGAGTAATCATATTAGCAGCTAACATATAAGAAAGCATATTTGACTGGGAACCAAATTCAATAATAACGTGTTTACCAGCATCCAAAGATTCTAAAATTTCCTCAATATAATTATTAGTATTTTTTGTCCGCATATATTTCAGATTATCCAGTCGCAATAACTTTCTTTGTAAAGACATAATTGAACCTTTGTGCCCCCTTTTTTCATCACAAAATGTTTGGATATCTTCATTAGTCATTTCCAGTAATTGAGCAATCCAAGATTTACCAAACTCACTTCTGAGAATATTTGCACTATCAATACTTGCCTCAGATAAATTTAATTCCCGTTGCACCAACCCAATATCTTCCACCTCAATTTGGTTATAACTTAAATACAATTCTCGTGCATCTCGCACTCCCCGACGTTTAGTAGCTTCTGGATCGAGAGTCCAAAGTTCGACTCGTTCTGGAAACAATTGTTTTAAACCTTTTACCGTATTAACTTGTTTTCCTTCCGCCATTGCTTCCCAACCATATTCAGAGTGCATATCAAAGATTAAATTTACAGCAGCTCCTTTACGAATAATCCCAGATAAAAGTAAACGAGTCAGAAAAGACTTACCTGTTCCTGACTTCCCAAAAATGCCGTTACTCCGTTCAACAAATCTATCTAAATCCAAACAAACAGGTACATCCATATCAATAGGTTTACCCACAGCAAAATTGCGCCGACTCTGGTCATCTTCTCTACCAAAAACTAGACTAAAATCTCTCTCACTTGCGTCAAATACTTGGGAAAAATGACTCGGAATAGTTTTTACTGGCATTAATTTAATTTCAGCACTGGTTTGAGCTTCAAAAGATGCTAAATTTTCTATGGATTGAGATTTTTTGTTATTGCCATTATCGTTATTAGCATTGAAATATACTGGGGACTTTTCTGAAGAAATAATTAACATCAACATTGGTGCAAGTTCGATAGTACCGTAAGTACTACCTCCAGCTAAAACAGATTGTAAAAAATCATCTGTAGGTAAGGGAGGATTAATCATTATTCGTTCGCTGGATGTTCCTAATAAAACATCAGTTAACATACAAAAAAAGTGGGCGCGTACTCCTTTTACGACCAAAAATTTACCAACCCGCATATCTTCTACTAATATGTCTGGATGTAGTCGTACTTCTAGTCCTTGACTGAGAGAACCTTGAATTACTGAACCTAATGGTTGTTCAAAATCCATATAAATTACTTAATTACTTGAGAATGCTATATCAAGTTATACCATTTTTATTAGCTATTGAGAGGAATTATATCAAGTCTGGTAGCATCGGTATTGTAAGGGTAAGGAAGAAGGAATAAAGAAGAAGGCTTTAGTTATCTAAAACAGAAGACTTAAAAGTTAGAAAAACTTAAATTTCCTGTAGATATTCACGCTAACTTTTACACAAAAGCAATTCTTATCTATCAATTTTCAATTATTTATCCCTGTTCCCTGTTTCCTGTTATTGGGACTTACATAAAATAAAGGCAGAAAATAGGCTCAGATATAGATGGGTAGAGGTTTTCACGTCGAAAAGGCATAAATCCTGAGTTACTAAGGGTTCTAGCCATTTTTAAGGCTTTGACGTAATTCCCTTGTCAAGACTGACTTTGACGCATTTTTCCTACCAAAAAATGTCTAAGTACCATTATTTATTTTCTGGAGATGTCTATTTGAGAAATGACTCAGCATTGATGGTAGGTATTCCTGCACATAACTTTTCCGGCGTTGCTGATTTGAGGTATGATATCATTCAGGATAAGAGGGCGAGCAAAAAACTTTCTCCTTCTACTCGGGGTTTCTTATTCTTTCTCCCCTCCTGACTCCTAACTTCCCCTCCAGGGGTGTGGGGTGGGTTGACTCCTAAGTAATTAGGATTAATATCATACACGTGCTTCAGCAACGCCACTTTTCCAAGTATTTTCACAAAGCAGTTCATTAGACATCTGGTAAAAATCAAAAATCAAATCAATTCTCACACATAAATTATCAATTCTTTCTCCCTACTGCCTACTTCCTACTGCCTACTTCCTCATTTGGTGGAGATGTCTATTTTCAACAAAGCCATAATTAATTATTAGACATCTGGTGAAAAAGATATAAACTTTTTGCAAGAGTAGGGAACAGGGAAAAGCGGTGCGACCCCCCATCGGCGACACACGCATCTGGTAGCGCACTTCTGTGAGGGAACAGGGAACAGGGAATAGATTTTCACACCTAAGATACGAAAAATGATTTTGTAAGTTACTGTTACAACTCTAGCTTATCTTAAATAAAAAGCAAGTTTATTTTCTGGAGATATCGGCGTTGCTGATTTGAGCTATGATTTGTATTTTTTGGCGATTGCTAAACTATATTAATGACAAATATTTGAGATTCTTCAGTTTTTATTTTCATACCTTGATTCAGCAACGCCGAGATATCTATTAATTGTTGACCCTTCCATGATAAAATTCAAATTACTGACTCCTAATTTTTTAACTACCAAAACTTCATGTCTGACAAAACTTATGAATTAATTCTGCGAAACAGTCGCTTATTGCAACCAACTCAACAAACAGAAATAGTAGATATCGCCATTGATGACAGTAAAATTGTTGCTATTTCTAAGGATATTCCAGCTTTTGCATACCAAGAACTTGACCTTCAGGGAAAATTAGTCAGTCCACCATTTGTCGAATCTCACATTCATCTAGACTCTGCTCTCACTGCTGGAGAACCACGATGGAATCAAAGTGGAACATTATTTGAAGGTATAGAAATTTGGGGCGATCGTAAGCAAGAGTTGACACTAGAAGATGTGAAAAAACGTGCTATTGACACTCTTAAACTCCAAGCTAGACAAGGAGTATTATTTGTTAGAACCCACATCGATGTTAGTGAACCAAAACTAACAGCATTACAAGCACTTTTAGAAGTCAAAGAAATTGTCAAAGATTGGATGGCTTTACAAATAGTTGCTTTTCCCCAAGATGGTATTTATAGTAAAGATGAAAACCTCTCACTTTTAGAAAAAGCTTTACAATTAGGAGTGGATGGTGTGGGTGGAATTCCTCATTATGAATTTACGAGGGAAGATGGGGTAAAATCTGTGCATAAAATCTTTGAATTGGCAGAAAAATATGACTGTTTTATCGATATTCATTGTGATGAAATAGATGACGACCAATCACGTTTTTTAGAAGTAGTTGCTGCTGATGCTATTAGAACAGGTTTAACTTCACAAGTGACTGCTAGTCATACTACTGTTTTTGGCTATTATAATAATGCTTATGCTTTTAAATTAATGAGTTTATTAGAGAGGTCTAAAATTAATTTTATTGCTAATCCTTTAATTAATATTACTCTTCAAGGTCGTACTGATACTTATCCTAAAAGACGGGGTGTGACACGAGTAAAAGAGTTATGGGAACGAGGACTAAATGTTAGTTTTGGCCATAATTGTGTGCAAGATCCTTGGTATAGTTTGGGTACTGGTAGTATGTTAGATGTGGCTTATATGGGCGTACATATATGTCAGATGACTGGAATGGCAGAAATTGATGCTTGTTATCAAATGGTTACTTGGAATGGTGCAAAAACTTTAGGAGTAGAAGATGGGTATGGAATTAAAGTAGGAAATCCAGGCAATTTGATAGTTTTAGATGCGGATAGTTGTTTTAATGCAGTTAGGAAACGTGCTACTGTAAAATATGTATTTTGTCAGGGTAAATTATTGGCAGAGACTATTCCGAAAACAATTAAATTTACTTCTTTTACTTAAGGGAAATATTTTTGATTATACTGTAGTTCTTGTGTAATGAAAAAATCAAGAAATAGACTAAAAAAATCGTGGTAAAACTACTTAAAAAAAATGGATAATTTATCATCAATTATCCATTTTTTATGATGAGGATTTCCTGATCAACTCTCAAAGCCTTTGTTTGTAAATTATTTAGCCTTTTTTAGAAAAAAAAAGAATGCAATTTTTTCGCTCCAAAAAGCTGAAAATACTCAAACTTTTAGCAAACCTAGATAGACAGAAACCAGACCATTATTCCTGCCTTCCTATTCCAGATTTATGAGGTATAAAACCTGACTTATAACCTCTACAAAAATACTTTTTCAGCAAACCCTAATTACTAATTTAATTATGAAAAATATCGAAAAATATGTGGAATGTACGGCAGAATTAATCAATTTACCATTACAGCCAGAACACCTTCCCGGTGTAGTAGAAAATCTAGAAAAAATTGCAGCGATCGCTCAATTAGTCATAGACTTTCCCCTGCCACCAGAAATAGAGCAAGCACCAAAATTTGACCCAGAAAAATTAGGGAATTGATATGGCTACAAAAACTAGTGGTGGTGGATTGTAATGGTCGTGCATTGTAATTATTTTTGTTACCAGACACAGCAGTAGGAGCATCTTGCTCCCGTACTCGCGGGCAGGACCCGCACTAGACATTGTTCATCTGCGTATACCATTACTATGCAGAACTATCCAAAAACTTTTTTACTTTTTTACTTTTTTACTTTTTTACCTATTAAACCAAAATGACTATCAAATTTAATGAAATAGATGCAATAGCGATCGCCACAGCCATCAAAACAGGCGAAATCACAGCTCAAACCATAGTAACTAAATGCTTACAACAAATTAACCAGCACAACCAAACCCTCAACTGCTTCACTGCTATTACTGCAGAAACCGCACTTAACACTGCCAAACAAATAGACACAGAAATTGCTCAAGGCAAAAATCCTGGTATCCTAGCAGGCGTGCCCTTTGCAGTCAAAAATCTCTACGACATCGCAGGTATAATAACTCTCGCTGGAGCCAAAATAAACGCCGAAAACCCACCCGCAACAGTAGACGCAACCGCCGTAGCTAAACTCAAACAAGCAGGTGCCATCCTAGTTGGTGCCCTCAATATGGATGAATACGCCTACGGTTTTGTCACCGAAAATAGTCACTACGGCGCAACACCAAACCCTCACGACCTCACCCGCATCTCCGGCGGTTCCTCCGGTGGCTCTGCTGCTGCCGTTGCTGCTGGTTTAGTACCCATAACCCTCGGTTCCGATACCAACGGTTCTATCCGCGTGCCAGCCTCCTTATGCGGTGTATTCGGATTTAAACCCACTTATGGGCGTTTATCACGAGCAGGCGTTTTTCTGTTTGCCAATAGTTTAGACCATGTCGGACCATTTGCTCGTTCTGTAAGAGACATCGCAACAGTTTATGATGTTTTACAGGGGCCAGATATTAGAGACCCAGTTTGTACCCATCGTACTCCGGAAGCTTGTTTGCCTCAACTCAATCACAATATTGAAGGTTTACGCATTGCAGTTGCTAACGGTCACTTTGCCACAGGTGGGGAGCCAGAAGTTTTCGCAGCAGTGGAACAGGTGGCGACAGCATTGGGAGTAACTCGAAGGGTGACGATACCGGAAGCACACCGAGCTAGAGCTGCTGCTTATATTATTACTGCTACGGAGGGAGCTAATTTACATTTGGATAACTTACGCACTCGCCCCCAAGATTTCGACCCGGCAACTCGCGGTCGCTTTTTAGCTGGCGCTTTAATTCCGGCAGACTGGTATATTCAAGCTCAACGTTTCCGCCGTTGGTATCAAGGTTGTGTTGGAGAAATATTTAAGGAAGTAGATATTATTCTGGCTCCCACTACACCTTGTGTTGCGCCACTATTGGGGCAGGAAAAAATGACTATTGCTGGGGAGGAAGTGTTGGTGCGTCCGAATTTAGGTTTGTATACGCAACCTTTATCTTTTATTGGGTTGCCAGTTTTGTCAGTACCCATCCGTCGTACTAACGGTTTACCTTTGGGAGTACAAATTATTGCTGCACCTTATAATGAAGCATTGATTTTACAGGTAGCAGCAGCGTTGGAGATGGAACAGTTAGTAGGACTAAGTTCATAGTTTTGGGGAACTAGGAAACACAAATTCATCTTAAAGTGTATCTCAATTAGACATCTAGTGGTGGTTTATTCTACAATGCGAATGGTAGTGCACCAGGTTTCGGAGATGGCGCTCAATTTGCTACTCTCCTTGGTAGTCCGGATTTGACGACAGATAATTTCGTTCTCAGATAGTATGTCTACGTAGTTTTTAGCAATAGTGGAACTATTGGGAGATAGAGAAGACAAGGGAGACATAGTTATCAAAAAACTTTTTGCTTCTTCTGGAAGGCAACTCGCTATTCTCTATCTTTTTCCTGTTTTTGGTTTCCTGTAAATCTGGTTAAAACCACGATTTTCACATTGCTAGTTTACGAAGTATGGCGCTAGGCAAAACAACCACATTGCCAGTACTGTACCGTAGTACGTATACAGCAGCAATCCACGCTTACGGTGCTAATTGCCACTACCTTCTCCGGCCAAAAGATTATTGAGGCTACTTTTTAAGTTTTTGGTTAATTATAACACATTTTTTTGACACCGAAATTTTACTATAATTTATAAGTTATACCAAATCCGATTACTATAGACCACAATATATTATTGAGAAAAGCTTGATATATATGAATTGTAGTTAACTTATTTGTGGTCTAGCTAAACTGGATTTGGTATTATTAAGTAGTTGACTACTCCAGGAACTAAAGTCACGGAAATTCTTAGAATAAATATTGATTATTTGACTAAAAACATTGATGTATTTGCCTCTTATTTAAAAAATAATTAGGCTATTTTTGAACTAAAAAAATGTTTAAATATCACTCATTAAACTTAAAATCTTAGCTTAAAGGTAGAAAGCAAAAGTTATATCATGTCCGGTAGCATCGGTATTGTATAGCAAGGGTAGGGAACAGGGAACAGGGAACAGGGAACAGGGAACAGGCAAGAATACTTAAGAGCAAGAAAAAAACTTAAATTTCCTGTAGATATTCACCTTTGGGTTTACACGAACGATACCAGCGGACATGATATTATTTATTCCATTAAAAAGTAAAAAGTTATATAATATCAATACCCAGAATAATTATCGAATTGACATTATAATATTTTTATTACTGTAAACTAAGGCAGCCTAATTTAAAGCCAAAATATTGAATTTCAAAGAGTATAAATCCCTTGAGAAATAAAACCAGTCTCATAGGTCACTTTATTTGAGTTTTTACGGCCTACACTTTCATCCTTTATCAACAATTAATGGGAGGGTTGAGAAGAGGTTATGCTAGTCAAACGTTGACAAATTTTACTGAAACTTTAGAAGCGTTTGTTACAGAAATTTCTTACAACTTTTTTTGTTTGCTGCAAGAGCATCAAGATGTTTTTGCAGAGCATAAAGCGAATCTGGGATTTGTTTGGGGATAGACTCAGGTATAATCTACTTGTGATCAAAGATTGAAATTATTTTATTTTACTTTTTTCCAAAAGTCCAGGTATCATTGATAGTCAATCAGTAAAAACCACAGAGATTGGTTGTAGTGCGTTAAGAAAGTGGACATTGGTGGCGGAGGATGTATAGCTTGTCAACTCGTACCATTTTTTTCTTTTAATTCTACTCATATCATAATCTACACTATCTGTCGCCATTGTTGAGATAATTGATATAAATCTGTGAGTTTAAACCATACTTAGTATAATTAATATTTACCCACCTGAATATTTTAAGTGTAAGTCCCACTAGATTAATGCTCAAAAAAGAATTAAGAAGCTCGCTGTTAAAAAAACGTCAGTCTATGTCGGAGACAGAATGGAGGGAAAAGAGCGATCGCCTTTGCCACCACTTACAAAATTACTCCCTATTTCAAAAAGCTCAAACTGTTTTAGCCTACTTTAGTTTCCGTCAAGAAGTAGACCTTAGTTTATTATTTACAAATAATCGAGAAAATTCAACAGTTTCTAATAAAAATTGGGGATTTCCACGGTGTGTCAAAAAAACTCTATCTTGGCATATTTGCCAACCTGAAAGTTCTTTACAAAAAGGCATTTATGGTATCTTAGAACCAGAATCAAATGCACCATTATTACATTCATCAGAAGTAGATTTAATTTTAATTCCTGCTGTTGCTTGCGATCTAAATGGTTATCGTTTAGGCTATGGTGGTGGTTTTTATGACCGGATGTTAAGTTCTGAAGAATGGGCATCAAAACCTACTATAGGAATTGTATTTGAATTTGCTTATTTACAACAATTACCAATAGATCCTTGGGATAGACCTCTAAGTGCCGTTTGTACAGAAAATGGTGTAAAATAGATAGTGTATAATAGGCAATAGGCATCTTCATGGAGGAGTCAGGAGTCAGGAGTCAGAAGTCAGGAGTTAGGAGTTAAGAGGAAAAAAATAAGTAACAAAAGAAGAAGAAAGTTTTTGTTCGTGTAAGCAGAACGGAGTTCTATATAAGTCCAAGTAGTGTCATAATTAACTTATTTGCTCAATGACTATATGTTAGTTCCTAAATTGAAAATTTTTTCCTTCTTCTTTATTGTTTGTTATTTCTTGGTGACTCCTACTTTAGCAATTCAGACAAAAGATGGTACAGTTTATTTTGCTCAACCACCTCGCCTAGTTAAGGCAGTGACTACCCGTAGTGAAACCTATGTTTGGAGTGCAACCTATTACTTTACTCTCAGTTTATTGCCTGATGCTAGAGTGCCATTGGAACGAGTAACAATTACCAAAACTGAAGGATCTGGCAATATCCGATATAACCCAAAGAAAATTATTGCCTTTGAAGGAACTCATCGCCAGAAAGGACAGCAACTGGCAGTCGAAGAAGTGGCGGTCGTTCGGGAAACTAATACTGTCTCAGTAACCTTTAACCCTCCAGTACCTCCAGGCAAAACTTTTACTATAGGTTTGCGTCCAGTGCGGACTCCTAAGTATGGGGGTATATATTTATTTGGGGTGACAGCTTTTCCTGTGGGAGAAAAATCATCTGGTCATTTTCTTGGCTATGGTAGACTTCATTTTTATGACAGTTCTAATAGTTATGATTAAAAGATATTACTAAAAATTATAGAATGGTGAAAGCAGTTATCTTATTATCAGGAGGATTAGATTCCTCAACGGTTTTGTACCAAGCAAAAGCAGATGGTTGTCAATGTTATGCTATTTCTTTTGACTACCAACAACGCCATCGTCGAGAATTAGACTCAGCCAAAAAAATTGCTGAAAGTGTGGGTGTAGTAGAACATCATGTTGTTAGTTTTGACCTCAGACTATGGGGAGGATCAGCATTAACTGATAATCAAATTGATTTACCAAACGATCGCTCTGTTGAGGAAATGTCGCAAAATATCCCTATTACTTATGTTCCAGCGCGTAATACTATTTTTCTGAGTTTTGCCCTCGCTTATGCTGAAGTTGTCAATGCGAGTCGGGTTTATATTGGGGTGAATGCTTTAGACTATTCGGGTTATCCTGACTGTCGCCCAGACTATATTCAGGCCATGCAAGAAGTGTTTCGCCTGGGAACTAAACAGGGGAGGGAGGGTGAAGCGATCGCTATTGTTTCTCCACTTATTGATATGAAAAAGACCGAAATTATTCAATTGGGTAATAGTTTAGGAGTACCTTGGGAGAAAACTTGGTCATGTTATGCAGGTGAAGAAAAACCTTGTGGTGTATGTGATTCTTGTCGCTTGCGGTTAGCTGCTTTCCAGGAGTTGGGATTAACAGATCCATTGTCTGATTAAAAATCTTTGTTCATAGTAGTACGCGCTGGTATATTTACAAATTGCCGGAATGGCTAATTGCTGATTATCTGTATCTAGTCAGCTTTTTTCCTACTCCCTGAATGTAGCGCTATAGTTCCTGTTTCATGGAGTAGGTAGTTTTGTTGCGAATATCGCAATAGAAGTTTTTACTTACAGCGGTTTTCATTTCGGTAGACCACACTAGGGACCTTCCATGGAAGGTCTCTACTGGGTTTTGATTGTGACGTCAGGTCCTCAATCAGCAAAAGCGCTGTAGGAATTTCCCAGAAATCAACTATCTGAGAGTATTAAAAAATAAAAACAAAAAAAATATAGGCGGATTAACTAATTGAATCTGTCAAATTCTACCAATTTCCCTTAAAATTTTATTAACGGCTATTACAATTTTATTAAAAAATAATACTGTTTTAGATTTTTGTGTTTTAATTTTTCTCTTTTAAACACAAAATAATTCTTCAACTTTACTATCACTAAATATTGTAATTGTCAAGAGAAAAACTTTTATAGTATTTGAATTATGGAATGGCAAGAAAATTCTGGTAATTGGGTACTAATACCTTCTCACCCCAAAGCAGTCATACATTTTTTGGGAGGAGCGTTTGTTGCAACTGCACCCAATGTAACTTATCGGTGGTTATTGGAAATGCTAGCAAATCAAGGATATGCAGTAATAGCGACTCCTTTTGTCAATACTTTAGATCATTTAGCAATGGCTAAAAATGTTCTCAGCAGTTTTGATAGCTGTCTCAATCTTATTTATGCTCAAAGAATACTGCGAAAAAAAAGTCTACCTATATATGGCATTGGGCATAGCATGGGATGTAAGTTACATTTACTGATAGGTAGCTTATTTTCTCTAGAAAGAGCTGGAAATATTTTGATATCTTTTAATAATTCTGCAGCTCGTGATGCAATACCCTTGGTGGAACAGATATCTCCTGTGATGAAAGTAGAATTTACTCCATCTCCTAAGATTACAAACCGCCTAATTCAAAAGCGTTATCAAATTCGGCGCAATTTATTGATTAAATTTAAAGACGATGATATAGATCAAACTCTTCGTTTGAGTGATTTGTTGAGATTACGTTTTCCCGATCTGGTGACAGTTAAAAGATTAAATGGAAATCATTTAACACCTTTGGGCCAAGATATAAATTGGCCTGTAGGAAAAGTATATACTCCTATAGATGCGATCGGTCAATGGCTCAAACAAGAAGTTTATCGAGACCTCAATCAACTTAAACGTGAAATTTTGCTTTGGCTCAATCCATTGGCACAAATCTCATAGCTTTACACTCACACATTTTAGATTTAGCTGTTACTATCAGAAGTTTGATTTTGTTCTTTGGGGCATGGCCAATAATCTTTACTAATTAACAAACAATTCCGATTTTCGGATGTACTACGGGTATAACTAATATTGTCTGCTATGGCATACATAAGTTTTATACCCCGTCCACCAGGAGCAAATATATCTGTTTGAGCTGGTTGTGCTTTTAACCATTCTTCCAAGTCAAAAGGCGGACCACAATCCCAAATTCTAATTTCTGTGTGGTAACTGAATATTGTAACTTCAATGTCTATAAGTGTTTCTCTAGATAAATCTCTATGGGCATGGCGGGCTGCATTAGTAAAACCTTCAGCCAAAGCCAGCTCACACTGTAGCCAAACTGTTTTCGGAATAGCTGCTTGATATAATTGTTCAAACCATGACAAAACTTTGTCGTTTTCTCTAAGGTCTGAACTAACTTGTAAAAAAGCACTATGTTTCGTAGGTAATTTATCAGATCCTTTGACTTTATTCACACTTACTGTCTTAAATTTATTACATAATATTTTAGATATATCCTAAGCTATATTGTAAAGTATGTGTATAAAATTTATGTAAATAATTTAAAAAAATGAAGAAAGTTGATGAAAAAAGGGATTCGATCCCAATGTAAGATTGAAGACCACTAATTTTTAAAAGGCGTGGGAGAATTAAACCCAATATCTGCAAAATGAAGGAATTAAGAAAAGAAAAAAAATATTAGCACTTTACTTATATCCTTCCTCCTGCTTCATTCAAATGAAGCGAGTGAAATAAAAACTCCTGTTGGTCTTACTCACTTTTATGTTGGCTTTAGCCGAAACAGTGAATTGTTTAACTGAGTGCATGATGTATAAAATTTTGGTTATTGATGATGATATTGCCATTCAGGAATTGCTCAAAAGAGTTCTCCAGAAACAGGGTTATGAAGTGACGGTAGCAAGTAATGGTGAAGATGGTTTTCAACAGGCACAAAATTTACAACCTGCTTTGATTATCTGTGACTGGATCATGCCACGACTCACAGGAATAGAGGTATGCAGCCGAGTTAAAACAAATTCTGAGCTATCTACTACTTTCTTCATTTTATTAACTTCTTTAGGAACGGTTCAAGATCGAGTTAAAGGTCTGGACGCAGGTGCTGATGACTTTATTTCTAAACCAATAGAAATGAGTGAATTGACTGCCAGGGTCAGAGCAGGGTTACGATTACATCAGCTATCTCAAGACTTACAAACCCAAAAGCGACTATTAGAAGCAGAATTAGCTGAAGCTGCTGATTATGTGCGCTCTCTTCTACCAGAACCCTTAATGGAACCAGTAAAAGTTGAATCACAGTTTATTCCTTCTCGCAAATTAGGAGGAGACTGCTTTGATTATTATTGGCTGGACGACAATTACTTAGCTATGTATTTACTGGATGTAGCTGGCCATGGTTTACGGGCGGCACTTCCTTCTGTGTCAGTTTTGAATTTATTAAGGTCGAAGGCAATACCGAATATAGATTACCATCAACCTAGTGATGTACTTAGAGCTTTAAATAATACTTACCAGATGACCTATCAAAATGACAAATACTTTACAATCTGGTATGGGGTGTATAATCGCTCTGAAAATCAACTGGTATATGCAAGTGCAGGTCATCCTCCGGCTGTTTTAATTTTAGGTAATGGTCAGTCTAGTCAGGTGAATAAGTTGAAGACTCCAGGAATGCCTATTGGTATGTTTCCAGATGTGACTTATGTTGATGATTCTTGTGTAGTTGAGAAGTTGAGTTCTCTGTATATTTTTAGTGATGGTGTTTATGAAATTCCTCAACCTGGAGGAGAAATCTGGGGTATAGATAACTTGATCGATTTAATTTTAGAGTACCATAAATACGGTTATTTTCATCTAGATAAGATATTAAACTATGTGCGAGATTTGAATTGTGGTCATGCCTTTAGTGATGATTTTTCTTTACTAAAAATTATTTTTGGTTAGCTTGCTGATATAAGCTAAGAGACATTTAGTTTTTATGTTCTTTGTTAAGGGTTAAGGGTTCCCTTTGATCAAGAGGTTCTATAGTTTAAATGTTCAAAAGCTTATATCAGGTGTGATAAATTTTTGTTAAAAATACTTAGGGTGTTTGTAGTAGTCTATCAAGATAGTTTTGAGGGGTCATATTACCCAAAAAACATTACCCAAAAATCGCAGTTACAAAAATCTATCCATCACTTCAAAGTTGACAGACCACTAATAGTTTGCAGATATGCCTTCAGTAAAATCTGCCTTTAGTAACATCTTTGATTATGTAGAAACAGCTAATTTTTTTGCCAATATCTGTCGAAAGCCAAATGGTCAATTAATTTATATTGGTGGTCAAAAAGCTAATCCTGAAAATGCTATTAAGATACCTGCAATAGCTGAATAGGGAACTGGATATGTTGCTGAAAACGGAAATATTATCTATATTGTAACAGGTGCTACTTTAAGTATTGTAGAAAATGGTAAGACTATCAGTGAAGAACAAATAACCAATGTGTGTAGTCAATTTTTTGAAAAAGTATGTCAAGAGAGATAGTAGCTCTATTGATTTTTATTTCAAGAAAGTTTAATTCGCCTCCCTTGCCAGATATGCTTTTTATTGAATCATAGAAATTTAATTATTAAATTTTGCTTCTATGTTGTATCATGGAATCCATTAATTAATTTATCGGAGAACTAAACTGTGAATTTTGTTAAGACTAATCAACAGCTCTTAAAGTTAGGACTGTTGACAATTACTACATTCTTTTTATATACATTTTTAGCAAAAGCTCTAGCAGATCATAACAATCTAGAAACAGAGCAAGGAACTATATTATTAGCTGAACTTCCCCGGAATAATCGGCGTATTTGTCTTCAACGTGGAGACAACTGGTCTGAAGTAAATTATTTTGAATCCAAGAACTATTTTGCCAATATTTGTCGTCAACCAAATGGTAAATTAATGTTAGTTGCAGGCAGAAAATCTAATCCGAATCAAGTTTTAGAGTTACCTGTAGAATTTAATCAAGGATATGCTGCAATTGATGGAAATAAAACTTTCAGAGTGAATGATGGTTCTTTTAGTCTAGCAATCAATGGTCTGGTCGTGAAGAGAGAAGAAATTACTTATCAACAACAATAAAACTAGGTATTGTTGATTTGCGATTGAAGCAAAAATTAAAAATTAAGATGTTAGAGTAATTATTTCCTCTATTCATTATGATCAATCAATACAAACAGTCTCTAATATATTTCGGTGGTCCTGTATATGTAGTGATAAAATTGTGGTCAGGCGATATAGCTGCTGCTAGTCTCCCCCTCTCATGTAGCGCAGCGAAACGCTTCATTTAGTTTCTATATCAATTGCTAATCAGAGCCATTGTTTGTGATTTTTATGGTCAACAAATGACTACATTTCATTACATTGGATGATGAGTTTACCCAGTTTTTTCTTAGTATATTTAATAGACCGAGAAACTTCAGCATACTTATTATTAACGTAATTCTGGAACCATTTTTTCGACACACCTGTTACAGGAATTAAAAAGTGCCAAACTAATTTATCAATTAATTCTTTGGCTTCATTACTAAATATAATTTATTTTACTATTTTCCACAAATTGTCACAGACAATTTTGACACTGATGTTTTTGTTTTTCTGAAGTGAATAATCCCATTTTTAACAATATAATTACTACCACAACTAGGGCAGAACTGAATTATAGAGATAGAGATTTTTATGATTACTTTCAATAGATAATAGGAGACTTTTTGGTTAGAATGTTTGGGGTTAATTCCTGATGATTTTATAGCTGATTATATGAAGCGTTTTGCTGCGCGACATGAAAGGCAGAGCCTAGAGGCAGCTATATTGCCTAGACAATAATTTTTAAATTTTTCAGCAGGAGAAAACGTAACTTGAGAGTACAAAGTTCTTCTAAAAAACGGTGTGCTCTCAAGACTGATAAGTATTACTGGAAAAGGCTTACCGAAGAATTAATAATTAAATAATTAAATAATTCAGGTTGAAAGCTTCCCCTTTCAAGGGGAAAAAAATAAATTTTTTCCTTTTAGTTAATCCTCTCCCTTTTAGGGAGAGGTAATTATCCATTATCCATTATCCATGGATGAAAGCACCTATGATTCTGAATCGATAGTTTTTAACCTTGAGTCCCTGAAAGCCTTGGCTAGCAATAGTTATTCCAAGAACTTTACACTGTCTAAAAACGTAATATTTTCAAGATTAATCTCAAAAACTAATAATTTATATTGACTTATCACTACATATACAGGACTATCACTTATCTAGTGTATATACAGCATTAATACCTACATCTCAATCCCAATAAAAAAATTTTCCAGTTTACAAAATTCTACCTTCCTGGTCATCAGTGACTACAACTTCATTTTCGTCAAAGGGTAGATCACCAGTGTTGGTTACTTCATAAGTCCAAGTAACTGTCTCGCCAGCAGCAATTTCTACTGCTTCCTCTATGGTGTCAGCATCTACACCATTAGTGAACTTTTCAATGTCAATACCAGGGTCTTGAGGATCTGGTTCGCCGTTAACGTAGTGACTAGGATCTTCGTCGGTGACATCATCAGCAACAACTGTACCAATATTTTTATAGATGACGTCACCTATGCTGTCAAAATCTAACCCAGAAATAGCACTGCTACCAGCAAGTTCAACTTCCCAAATAGGCGTTGCTGAAGCGCGGGTATGATTAGGGAAAAGAGCGATCGCCGACCAAAACAATAATTCCTATTATTCCTATTATTTGGATCAGGAGTTGGTACATCTCCAAATTTTAGAAGCGTGAATTAATACAAAATAATATTGCAGTTGCAGCATTGCCTCATAGCTTTGGTAAATTTTGGAGTGGAAAGCAAGTAAAAAGTTTAAGGCGTAAATATCAAAAATTACGGAGACAACTTCAGGAAGCTAAGAAACTGAAAAAAATCAAGGACATCGAAAGGCGTGAGCGCAGAATTATGACTCACATCAATCATGTAATTTCTCAACAGTTAGTACAATTTGCCCAAGACTACAACATGGGTTTACGGTTTGAGGATTTGTCGGGTATCAGACAAAGCTCACTTCAACGGCAGAAAACCAAGTCAGATGCTAGTAAAAACCGAGACCATTGGGCTTTTTATCAGTTAGAAGTTTTTACCAGGTACAAAGCGATTAGAGCTGGTATACCAGTGGAGTCTGTACCAGCACCATATACTAGCAAGTCAGACCACCGTAACGGTGTACTAGGTAAGAGAGTTAAGCATACTTTTACGGGATTTGATGGTTATCAATGCAATGCTGATTGGAATGCTTCACAAAATATTGGTCAATGGTTAGGTAAATCATGTCCTTTGAGTCTTCAGAAAGCTGTATCTGTAATGGATATGGATGATTTCAATGTAGGGGTCAATGACAGTCCCTCAACTGACGGTTGTAAAAACAGGGGATAAATCCGCCTGTTTTTACAACCGTCAGAATCCACGCGGATTTATCCCGTGGAGTGTCAAAAGATTATACCAATTCACAAAAATAATGCTATACTTCCGATGAACTTCAGTTATTAAGTAATAATAATCGTTTAGTAATGTTTATAACGATTATCGGCATTAAACCAAGATATCTTATCTCTTTTCACCCTACTCCCTACTCCTTTTTTCCCCTCCACCGGAGGGGTTAGGGGTGGGTCCTTACTCCCTACTCTCAAAAAGATGTAGCAATACTTTTGAGTTTGGTATTACAGGGTTGAAAAGAAGGCTGCATTCTTCCAGTATCAAGTCTTTGCAAATCTAATAATTGATTAACTAATCTCAAGAGACGACGAGAATTACGCAGTGCAATCGCACCTCGATCTAGAGATAAATCTCTGCTGGAATTAACTGCTTCTTCTAACAAACCGATCGTTAAAGTTAAAGGTGTACGAAATTCATGGGAGATATTTTGGAAAAATTCTTTTTGAGGCGGTCTGCTTCTATTAGTCGTTCAGCTTGTTGTCTGGTTGTTTGGTATAGACTGGATTGTTGCACGGCGATCGCTGCTTGGGAAGCTACTACCTCAGCTAGTTCAATTTCAGCAGCTTGCCATTGGTGTATGTCGTCATTGTGACGTAGAGAAATACTACCAATAATTTTACCATCGACAGTTAGGGGTACTACCATCAAAGCACGAGTATTAGAGCGTAAGGGTAGTTGATATTCGTTAAATTCCGGATTGATCTTCAGATCGCAAATTGCTATTGTTTTTTTTGTTTTTAGCAATTCCATTCAAACAGGATTACTACGAATGGGAACAAATGACTGAGGTAATTCTATTGCAGTTGATGATCGATCGTTATCAGGAATTTCTCTATATCAGTGAATCCAGTTAAAAGAATCCGAATAGTATTATGGTATTGGTTGGCAGTTAAACTCAAGAATTCTGTACCACTCATTTTGGGCATTCGCTGGTCTGAAATAATTACAGCTACTTCCTCAGATGTTTCTAGAATTTTTAGAGCTTCCAGTCCACTTTGGGATCCCAACACCTTGTATTCTCTGTGGAAAGTACGGTAAAGAAGGTCTAGATTGTCTAATTCGTCATCGACAACCAAAATTTTCGGTTTAAGTTTTTTTCTAGAACTCATGCACCGCTCTCCGTGCTTTCAAGTCAGTAATGATAAATTATGATTTAGCAAGTTACAGTTATAGATGGGACTCTATTGTGCTGGACAACCGAATGCTAGATGTCCATTTACATCTGTAATAATCAACCAAAAAGCAAATCACCAACTTTGGTACTTGCTTCACTGAAAAAAGGTGCTTCAATCACAGTGATTATTATCAATAATTTATTCATTATCAAGTTAATTAAATTTAATTAAGTGAATAATCTTGATCTTGTATAGCGCTTTCCTACGGAATGCTGGCGCAAATGCGCAGGCAACAGGCAACAGGCAACAGGTAATAAGGGAAATAAAAAGCTGATAATATCAGACTTGTAGCTATTGGGTAGTTCCTGTAATTTGTAAATATACCAGCACGCACTGCTATAGTTGATATTCAATAATATACAGTTGCTTAAAATGTTATAATTAGTGATTTTGATTCAGGATCAAAACAATTTTTACCTACAATAGAAAGTTTTCTGAATTTAAGAAAATTTTAATTATTTGGACTTTTGCTTCTTGTTATACATACTAAATTGTTAGTGGCCTTTCAACCTATCAACTAGTGCCCTGATTAGTATATATACTAAAAGCTGTAGTAGGCTGCTCAATATCATTTTTTAATCTAAAATCACTTTGCCTACAAAAATGACAAGATTTGTCAAAAATTCTAAAATATATTAGCTTTAAACTTTTAATCCTATTGCCTAATTAAGCAGTTGCCTTTTTTCAGATTTTTACACAACCTCAAGATGGCTACTACAGATATTCTAGCCTTTTATATAGAATTTAGATATAGTTAGTAAATTTATTGTGAACCCTCTATTTTGTTTATCAAAGTTTCTAGAACCTCAAGCAAAAAAAAAATTGTCTAATGAATTTAGTTTTTTCATCCGGATTGCTCAACCAAAAGATATCAACAGTATTACCGAAGTTTTGACTAATAGTTTTTACTCCTGTCAAGGAATTATGGGTTATGTTCGTCCTTTTTTACGACTAGGTATTTACGAAGATTTACGCAATCGCATTCGTTCAAAAACTGAGCATTATTTATGTCTTGTTGCTATGGTTGTCGAAAATACTGAGTCTACCAGGGATGTATCTAATACTAGAAAACAAGATTTGGTAGGAACTGTGGAAATTGATGTGCGTTCGCGAGGTGGGATGGATGTCCTCTTATTCAACTCTTGGCAATTAGATAATTTAGATAATTTTGAGTATGCTTATTTATCAAATTTAGCTGTTGATGCTAACTATAGAAAATTAGGAGTTGCTCAAAAATTGTTAAGTTATTGTGAGCATAAGGTATTAGGATGGGGTTTTTGTGAGTTATACCTTCATGTATTAGAAAATAATTATACTGCTCGAAGACTTTACGATAAAGCTGGTTATCAATTACAAGAAGTTGAGTGGACTTTCGGTTCCCTACTATTTGGGCAACCTCGAAAGTTACTTTTGCGTAAATCTTTTTCGAGTAACATTTAAGTCTCAAGAATAAGATTTAATATCAAGTCCGGTAGCATCGGTATTGTCAAGAAGAAGCAAGAGGGAAGAAGCAAGAGGGAAGAGGGAGAAAGACTTATAGCAGTTTTCATGTTTCATAGAATACAGAAATTTTTGCTTAAAGGCAGAAGCGGTGCGGCCCCGCGTCGGTGGCAGACGCAAGTGGTCAGACCCCGCGACGACAGCTCGCTTGCGGAATGCTTACTCCTGTGAGGGAATGTGCACTAAGAGAGGCACTTATGCTGAGGGCAGAAGTTTTGTAGTCAACATGAGTGAAAACCGCTATAAAAGTCTGAAAAAAACTTCAATTTCCTCTGTCACTCAATTTTTCTGCCCTTATCTGCTAAAAATACTCACATTTTAGGACTTACGCATGAACACTATTGGTAGGGTGTGTTTTGCTGTCGCATAACTCCGTTAACGCTCGGCGACATGTTTGCGGAGCATGACCATAGGAAAAAGCGGTAGCGTAACTGAGCAAAACCCTATATCTATATTTCAGTGCGTAAGTCCTGATGTTTAACCGATCAATTATTGCGCAAAAATCATCAATTCTTTCCCCCTACTCTGTAGGGACGTTGCATGCAACGTCCCTACCTACTCCCTACTTCCTCTTTTCCGGAGAGGTCTATTAACAATCTCATACGCCATTTACTCACAACATTACCTAAATTTGTTGGCAACCAAGCATCATATTGAGAATAAACAGGTAATCTTTTGATTAGTTGCCATCTTCGCGATTGCAACACTTTTGCTAAACCTTGATAATGGGGATGAGGATAATCAGGGTTGACTTCATCGTGGAGTCCAATTCCTCCTAAGTCACTCGCACCAGTTTCTACACAAGCTAATAATATTTCCGGTTTTGTAACTAAATTAGGAGGAATTTGTAACGCAATGGTTGAGGGCAAAATTTTACGAGCGATCGCTACAATATCTGGCAACAAATTGATGTCGAAAGCTTCACTATTCCATATTTGTCGCTCACCAGGACTGTAGGGTTGTAAAATAACTTCTTGAATATGACCCCATTTTTTATGAACATTAGCGATCGCTATTAATGTTTCTTTCCAGTCAGTTACAGTCTCTCCAACTCCTAATAATAAACCAGTAGTAAATGGAATTCTTAGTTCGCCAGCTAATTCTAATTGTTGTAAGCGTAAATGTGGTATTTTACTAGGAGCATTTTTATGAACTGTTTGTAGTAATTTAGGTGTCATCTGCTCCAACATTAGTCCCATTGACACATTAACTTGTTTTAACTCCTTCATTTCTGCTCTACTAAGTGGCCCAACATTAGTATGAGGTAAAAATCCTAAAGATAGAGCTAGTTTGCATAAATCATAGATTAATTGGAACCAAGTTGGTCTATTTTGGCTGTTTGGATGTACTTCACCACTCAGAATTAAAATTTCAATTACACCTTGATTTTTTAGGGACAGTAATTTTGCTTCTGCTTCTGATAGACTAAGCCATGAACTTTTACTTGGTTCTGAGCGAAAATTACAATAGGTGCAATGATTAAAGCATTCATAGGTAGGAACTATTGTATAAGCAGGACTATATGTAACAATTCTAGACATGGGTGAAGTATTAAATTTAATTAGTCAAATCTATATTAGAGAGACGAAAAAATTAGTGCGGTTGGAATAATTATTTCATAGAGGAAATACCTTTGTGGCAAGTTGTCAAAGAGGCTAAAACTAGCAATATGAGTAGTTGCTTGGGAAATTACCCAGAAGCAGTATATCGTCATATTTTTCAAATAATTCTAGAGCTAATTTTTGAAATTGTTCTGGTTTTAATAGTTCTTTTTTTCCTCTTTTTCCTTTTTGAAGGTTGCGTTTACCATTTTTGACTCCAACTTCACCTAATTGATTGTATTTTTTGATTATTTCTCAGGCATAATCATCATTAATACCTATAGCGATCTCACTATTTTTCACTGTCCAACCTCATGATACTTTCCACAATAAATGCCACCTTCACAGACTCTACTGGTTCTACAGTTTTTTTATACCTTTGTTTGAGTTCATCTGAACTCAAATAATTTGCTAAATATACTTTTCTTGGCATTTCATTAATCCTATAGTAATCCTAAATAGGTTCTGGCAAAATTCCATACTGAAAAAGCTTTGGGAAATCGAATATTTGACCATCTGCAAAAAACTTAAATAGCCACTTAACTACTTTAAAAGAATTGCAAAGATGATCATATTTTCTGATGAAATTTTTGGCTGGTAACCAAATATCTTCAACAGGATTTTGCTCCGGAGCATTTGGAGCCAACTTTGTACCATGTATCAACCATTCTTATATGCGATAAATTTTGATTAATTAACATCAAATATTCTCGAAATTCTTGAGATTTATGGTAAGTTGCTCCCTCCCAAAATATTGCCAATCTTTTACCCGGTTTTCGCGCTTTGCAAATATTTGATAAATTGTAAGCATTCAGCAGTCAGCTATCAGCTTTATTACCTTTAAAGGAGAAAAAAGCAATTTTATCAAAGCTCTCAGAGTACGAATTTCTGGTTGAGAATGTAGTAGAACTTAAACGAATGCTTGCTTCATTCATTAAAAAGCTGAAGTCCGCAGTTCCGACTATAGGAGGATAGCTGACCGCTAATAGCTGAATGCTTACGAAGTAAAAGAGGTAGATATCCATGAAAATATAGATAGCACCTTAATGATTTTACAAACTCGTTTAAAAAGAAAACCTAATTATCCATAAAAATTCAATAGTTTAAGTTCCCAGCTATATTAATAGTGTTGTGGGTGTTAATGGGAGGTGTTATATCAAATCCGGTTATACAGTTATTGCACTTTCTACTTCCATTCAATGCAGACATAAAATGCTGGAATATCCCCAAATAATTCCCACTTTCTTCCTACTGACTCCTGACTCCTAACTCCGCACTCTTAACTCCGCCGATTATTACGATAACTAATGATCCGGATACTATATCAATGTCCAATTGTAAACCTTGAAAAGCTGTTGAAGAAGGAGACAGGAGACAGGAGACAGGAGACAGTCGGAAAATTACATGGGGATTCGCTCCCCCAAGTAATGCGTGAACACCCCCGTTGACGGTGGGGTATTAAACCCACAAAGAAAATGATAATGCAGCTCCTCTGTAATAGGTTTGCTGATAGCTGAGTGCTACTTCAAATAAGTTATTTTTTATTGACTTTTAAACATAAATATGATACATAATTAACATGATAAACAAAACTTATAACTGAGTTAAACAACACTATCCTTAACACCCCTTTACAAAACGAAATAAACTAGCTATATTATTAACAACGGGGCAGGAAAATAAATAAACACCTGCACCACCGTACCTCGAAAATTTCATACATACATAACAGCAATCATACATTATGACAACTACCTTACAACAGCGTGAAAACGCCAACGTATGGGAAAAGTTCTGTAGCTGGATCACCAGCACAGACAATCGTTTATACATCGGTTGGTTCGGTGTATTAATGATCCCCACCCTTCTCACAGCTACTATCTGCTACATCATCGCATTCGTAGCAGCTCCTCCAGTAGACATTGATGGTATCCGCGAACCCGTCGCTGGTTCCTTAATGTACGGAAACAACATCATTTCCGGTGCAGTAGTACCTTCCTCCAACGCTATCGGTCTACACTTCTATCCTATCTGGGAAGCAGCAAGTTTGGATGAGTGGCTATACAACGGTGGCCCATACCAGCTAGTAATCTTCCACTTCCTCATTGGCGTATTCTGCTACATGGGTCGTGAGTGGGAATTATCCTACCGCTTAGGTATGCGTCCTTGGATCTGTGTTGCATACTCTGCTCCAGTAGCAGCAGCAACAGCAGTATTCTTAATCTATCCTATTGGACAAGGAAGCTTCTCTGATGGAATGCCTTTAGGAATCTCTGGAACATTCAACTTCATGTTGGTATTCCAAGCAGAGCACAACATCTTAATGCACCCATTCCACATGTTAGGTGTAGCAGGTGTATTCGGTGGTTCTTTATTCAGTGCAATGCACGGTTCCTTAGTAACATCCAGCTTAGTACGTGAGACAACAGAAACTGAGTCTCAGAACTACGGTTACAAGTTCGGTCAAGAAGAAGAAACTTATAACATCGTAGCAGCTCATGGCTACTTCGGTCGTTTAATCTTCCAATATGCATCATTCAACAACAGTCGCTCTTTACACTTCTTCTTAGGAGCATGGCCAGTAGTAGGAATTTGGTTCACAGCATTAGGTGTGTCCACAATGGCCTTCAACTTGAATGGTTTCAACTTCAACCAGTCCATCATCGATTCTAGTGGTCGTGTGGTAAATACTTGGGCAGACATCATTAACCGGGCTAACTTAGGAATGGAAGTAATGCACGAGCGTAATGCTCACAACTTCCCTCTAGATTTGGCTGCTGTAGAAGCTCCTTCTATCAATGGTTAATTTATAGTTGATTGATTGAATTTTAAATTACTCAAAAAACCCCTCCCTTTGGAGGGGTTTTTTTTTGATTTCTTTGATGGAAAATTCAAGATGAAAGTTAGATAAATATGAAAATTACTAATACAATCACAAAGCCAATATTTGTTAGTTGCACAGCTCTGGCATTAATATTTGTTGGGTCTTTCACTAAAGAAGTAAATGCACAAAATGTAACATCAGCTCCAGGAGGTAGCACAGGTTGGAATCCTGTTTCTACTACAAATGAGTCAAATTGTGCAGCTAAAGCAGTACAGAAAATGAGCAGTTTAGTAGCAACAGGACTAATCAAAACTGTTACTGGTTCTTCTTCACGGTATGCAAGAGGGAATGCTGTTTTTAATATTGTCTGTCATAAGGATGGTAAGTATGTTAGGGTTGATATTATATGTTTTGGTACTTGCGCAAATGATACTTATGACATTCGTTCCCAGATAGATAAAATGATGAAATGGTAAATCCCACCTTCATCTAAATTATTCAAAAAATCAAATTTTCTTAGAATTTAGTTTTTCCAACGCCTCAAATATTCTTGCTTTTAAATAACATATAAATAAGACTTAAACAAAAACACTATATGTAGTCTGTAACATATTAAAACTATAACGTTATAGTTTTTCAACATAGAAATCTATGAAGAAACCTGGTTTTCGGGTTCTCCTGCTGAAGTCCTGATTCAGTTTATGATAAAAAATAAAATATTAAATATATAAGCTGAATTTTTATGGAATCTGCTGTCAATATTCCCACTGAAGCTAAGAAACCAGAAAAATTGCCAGTTGTGCAAACTACTAATTTGGGTAAATTTTACCGCACTGGTTTTTGGATGAATCAAAAAATAGAGTCTCTTAAAAGCTGTACTTTGAAAGTTTATCAAGGAGAAACTTTTGGACTTTTAGGACACAATGGTGCAGGTAAAACTACTCTACTTAAAACTTTATTAGGAATTGTACGCCCTACATCTGGGTCGGGAATTTTATTAGGGCAGCCAATAGGCGATCGAGTAATTAAAGAAAAAATTGGTTACTTGCCAGAAAATCCTTACTTTTATGAATATTTAACTGGATGGGAATTTCTAGAATTTGTAGCAGGATTATTTCAAATACCAATATCAATACAAAAACAAAGAATTCGAGAATTACTTGACCTAGTCGGATTGTCTAAATCCACAGCTATCAGAAAGCAATTACGTCAATATTCTAAGGGAATGTTGCAAAGAGTTGGTATGGCGCAAGCTTTGATTAATGACCCTGAGTTAGTATTTTTAGATGAACCTATGTCAGGTTTAGATCCAATGGGACGTTATCAAATCAGAGAAATTATTATTTCGCTCAAAAAACAAGGGAAGACTATTTTTTTTAATAGTCATGTTTTGTCTGATGTGGAGAAAATATGCGATCGCATTGCTATTCTGGTAGAGGGAGAATTAATTTGTATTGGTACTTTAGATGAAGTATTAGGAACTAATGAAAGTTATTATGTTAAGGGTAAAAGTGGTAATCTTAAGATTCTTAAACAATGGATACCAGATTTAGAATTTGAGCATAATTTTTGGCAAGGTCATTTGCGGGGAGACCCTAAAGAATTTTTAGTTAGTTTGGGATTAATGAAAGCTACACTGATGAAAATGAATATAGAAAGGCTTAGTCTAGAAGAGTATTTTATGCAGCAATTACGAGAAAAGGGAATTTTTTCTAGTAGAGAATAGGGTAATATGATGTGCCCCTCCGAGGGAGCTACGCTATAGGTTAAATACTTATAAATAACTTAGTGAGGAATGAGGAGCCATCGGATCGGTGACGTACAGGAGTCAGGAATTGGCGTTGGTAAATCAAGAGATGAAACTTTAAGAGTAGTCTGTTTCTGATACCTCTAAATATTTTACCAAAATAAGTGATGGGTATCACCCCTAGTAGAAAATCATCTTACCAATTACCAACGCCCAGGAATTAGAAGATTAGAAAGGATATCAAGTAAAGATTATTTAAATATTTCGGTAGTCCTGTATATGTAGTGATCAGTCAATATAAATGATTAGTTCTTGACATTAATCTTGAAAATATTAAGTTTTTCCTGCTCAAAAAAAATCAAAATTATTGTCTAGGCGATCGCTACATATTGTCAGAAATAAAAATATCAGGAATCAACCCCAAGTATCCTGAAAAAAAGTATGCTATTATCTATGACAGTAATCATAAAAAAATCTCTATAATTCAGATGTCAAATTATCAATTAATCTGTCCTAGTTGTGGTAGTAATTATATTGTCAAAAACGGGACGATTCACAACAAAAAACAAAAATATCAATGTCAAAATAGTCTCTGAAAATTTGTCGAAAATAGTCACAGAAATTATATTAGTCATGAAACCAAAGAACTGATTGATCAGTTATTACTAGAAAAAATTAGTTTGGCTGTTATAATTCCTGTAACATGGTGTGTCATAAAAATGGCTCCAGAATGATGTAAATAATAAGTAATAAGTATGCTCATGTTTCACAGTCTATTAAATGTACAAAAAAAATAGGTAAACTCACTATCAAATGTGATGAAATGTGGTCATTTGTAGGTAATAAAAATCACAAACAATGGCTCTGGTTAGCTATGGATATAGACAGTAAAGAAATTGTGGGTTTTTACTTAGGGGAAAGAGGAGAAAAAGGGGCATTAGGATTGTGGAATTCATGACCAGGTATAGCGCTGTGCGCAGGCAACAGGCAACAGGCAACAGGCAACAGGGGGAATAAATTGCTGATAATATAAGACTTTTAGCTATTTGGCCTCTCCTGCAATTTGTAAATATACCAGCGCTCATTGCTATATCTATAGACACTGTGCAGTTTGTTATACAGATTTTTGGTCAGCTGATGATCTTGTTTTTCCTAATTCAAGACATAAGTCAGTGGGGAAAGAAACAGGTTTAACATCTTAATATAGAAAGATTAAATAATACTTGACTTCAAAGAATTTCTCGGTTGGTCAGAAAAACTTTATCCTTTCCTAAAAAGCTAGAAAACCATTTAGGAGCTACGCGCGTATTTTATTGATCATTATAATGAAGCGATGGCCTGACCACCATTTGATCACTACATATACAGGACTACCAATATTTCTTCGGTACTGTCAATTCTTAAATGTTATTTATAGCTGATTATCTGATAGCGTAGCTCCCCCGGAGAGGCACATAATATTAAGTATGCAGCCCTATTTTTAATATTATTGTTAATGTTTTGTATTGTTGGTAATAATTATGTTTTTCATAACCAATTGAAAATTATAAAGTTGTCATAAAACCTATGATTTATAATTATTGAAGTTGGAATAATGCGCTTAGAGTTATAGAGCAGATGATTATTTTTAAGTGTTTCATCAACAACTATTGATACTACATTTAGTATGAATTTAGAATCTATATAATTTTACATAAAACTGTTCTATTCTCTATAAAAATAGTTTCGTAATATTCTTTGATCTTCATTGCTATATAAATATAAAATTAATTAATCAAAACTTTTTTGATTAAATTTTTATTGTCTTTTTTCAGTCTTCTAGCAATAGTAACTTCTAAAAAAATTTGCCAGGCTTTCAGAGAAAAAAATGCTGGTAATAATATATTTATAGCTGTTAATAATTGTTTTTGTTTGAAAGCAACTATACCCCAATGTAAATTTATATATTGCCGTATATCTTCAAGTTCTGGAATTAGATTAGAATACTTTTTATGAACTTTAGTATATATTTTTTCTTTTATTAAAATATTAGTATTACAACGTTTTTTCAAAGGAATTTTCCTGTCATATCCTCCTATCCAAATAGTACGGTAAACTAAACATTGGTTGAGAAAAATAGCATCACCAAACTCAGTAATTCTAATCCAAGAATCAATATCATCGCAACTCCTTAAATTAGTATCCCATCCTCCAGATTCTAAAAAAGCATCCCGACGAAAAGCAACTTGAATAGGAGTACCAAATGGCAATGATTCTAGTAACATCCCATAGTGAATATCTTCTTGGGAAATATAAAATGCTGTTCCAGGTCCTCTTTTATAAGTACGACTAATTTCTACCTGATGACAATCAACTTGTGCTGCCTGACAAGAAAGAATCACTGCTTGAGAATGAAGAATAATTGCTTTAGTCATTTCCTCTATACAATTAGCTGCCATATAATCATCATCATCTAAAGGTTTTATCCAATCTCCATGAGCATTTTGCACCCCTAAATTCATTGTTGCTGCATGACCTTGGTTAGAAGAAGTACAATAGTAAATTACACGATCTCCTAAGCTATTGACATATTTTTTTGTACCATCTATTGAACAGTCATCAACTACTATTATTTCACATTCAACCGTTTGTTCTAATGCCGAATTAATTGCCCGTTTTAATAAATCTAAGCGATTATAAGTTGTAATTACAATACTAAATTTCATTGGCAACTTTTCCTCTACAATTGCATTAATAATATCAGAAGATAAACTGTAATTTATATTAAAATCATAGTTGCAAATTTTACAATTTTTTATTTACATTATAGCGAAAAAAACTACTGCTACACCAACTTTTACTCTACAATTGCATTAATAATATCAGAAGATAAACTGTAATTTATATTAAAATCATAGTTGCAAATTTTACAATTTTTATTTACATTATAGCGAAAAAAACTATTGCTACACCAATGAATTTACCTATATAAAGATATGCTGTTTGTAATTGATCTACTGTTAATTATAACTGAATTAGTAATATTGCTTCCTCTGCTTGTAATTATCTTCAGTATAACTATGTTCCTGTAGATAATTACAATATATTTTTATCTCTGCTGAATTCAATAAAGTTTGTAGTAAATTTTCAAAAAATTATGCTTTTACAGAATTGTAAAGTATTAAATTTAAAATAACGGTTATAGTTATATTTGAATATTGAAAGATTATTTTCATCCCATTCTCATAGTTTCAATATCAAAGATATATATCTAGAAGTTATTTTTGATTGTTCATCAGTCATCCGTTAATATTTTAAACAGGTTCGTTGAAGACCCTTACGCCTCTGGTTAAAAAACTTATAGTATATATTGATGGCAGGTTGCTCATTTCCATCACACACTTGTTAACACAGTTCCTCCACAGGAGGCTAACTATTCACTTTTGACGGATTAAAATTACTCTTGTACAAACAACTTAACGTATGTCAACTGCCCCTGATAATTAGTTAGTTTTCCATAGAAAATAAGATTGCTAGTTTTAAAATCTAGCTTACTTAAATCTACATCTACTAATATCTCAAAATTATAAATATCTAAGTTTGATATTGCAATCTTAGTTGATAATTATGTTATAAAATTGTATCAAATAGTTTAGTCGTCAAAATTTATGATTGATAAATCATAATTAATAGTGTTTTTATCAAATTTTTTTTAGATATTACTGAACCTATGCCACTAATAAAATGCGATTAATCCAAATATGTACAGTGACGATATGGCTAACGCCACGCTCCGCGAACCCGAAAAAAGCATCACGGGCAAGCAGAAATACGTTCCCATCGTACAACTAGATGACGATATTTAAGTTGATACCACCCACCCGCAACGCTCTTGTTGAAAACTAGGTACAGAAATTTTGATCGGTCGTCCACGTTTCTTTTTGCCTTTCCAAAGTCCCTTAGGAAGTTGAGGTCTAATCCCTCTTACTAGATTAAATATTTTTTGATAAACAGTAGTCAATTCAGACATGGTATCTTTAACGAAGTCAGAAGTTATTTTTGTAACGGGGATTTTGAGCAACCCTACAAAAATATTTCGCCTTAAAAGGCGGGGTTTTAGACCAATTATTTTGATAAAAGTGTGATACTTTTTATACATTTAATGATACCCCTATCATGCTGGTTTTTCTGGCCTGATCGGGAGATTTAGACAAGGTCTAGGAATATTGTAGGTGATTGAGATAAAATATATATACATAGACTTTGCTACAGTTTGAGGAATAGGAAATAAAGACTGTCTATCAGGGCTTACAAAAAAAACACTTATAATATATAACTTAAAAACTAGAGTGCTCCACTATATATGGAGTTTATAACTGAAAAATTTGTAAATCCTATCTATAAGTGTATATTTTTTTATATCGTTAAATGATTGTAAAAGATAGTTAAGAATTAACTGTTTTTGCTAGTGCAAGCGAGTATGATAAAGTATAAAGCTAAACTAAAGTTAACAAAAATTAGTAAGCTCTTGGATGAAATTAACACCCAGGGGTAAAGAAGCGAATAAGTTAAACTATCGAAGGATTTATAGCAGCAAGAAAAAAAGTTATTGTCACATACTTTATTGTCACAAAATGTATTGATATTCATAACTTGTGACTTAATTTAAAAAGTAATTTTTAACTTGAAATTGAGGAGAAAAAATTAATGGCGATCGCTACAATTAATCCAGCAACAGGAGAAACAATAAAAACTTTTGAACCAATCACAGATGCAGAAATTGAAACAAAACTAGAATTAGCAATCACAACTTTTGGTCAATATCGTCAAATTTCCATGACTCAACGTGGGGAATGGCTATTAGCAGCAGCCGATATTTTAGAGAAAAATGCTGAAAAATTTGCCAAAATAATGACCCTAGAAATGGGTAAAACTCTGAGTGGAGCCATCGCCGAAGCTAAAAAATGTGCCCTAGTCTGTCGCTACTATGCAGAAAATGCAGCAACATTTCTCGCTGATGTCCCAGCACAAACTGACGCAAGTAAATCCTTTGTCCGTTATCAACCATTAGGGCCAGTACTAGCTGTCATGCCTTGGAATTTTCCCTTTTGGCAAGTTTTCAGATTTGCAGCACCAGCTTTAATGGCAGGAAATGTAGGTTTATTGAAACACGCCTCTAATGTTCCCCAATGTGCTTTGGCCATTGAAGAAATATTTAAAGAAGCAGGTTTCCCAGAAGGAGCATTTCAAACCCTATTGATAGGTTCCGATAAAGTAGCAGGCATCATGGCAGATGACCGAGTAAAAGCAGGAACTTTAACTGGAAGTGAACCAGCAGGAATGGCTTTAGCAGCAATAGCAGGTCAATCAATCAAAAAAACTGTTTTGGAATTGGGAGGTAGCGATCCATTTATAGTATTAGAAAGTGCTAATTTAGAACAAGCTGTGTCTACTGCTGTTACAGCTCGGATGTTGAATAATGGCCAATCTTGTATTGCAGCTAAACGCTTCATCTTGGCAGAAACCATTGCTGAAGAATTTCAACAGCGCCTATTAGAAAAATTTGAAGCTTTGAAGGTAGGAGACCCTATGTTGCCAGATACAGATATTGGTCCTTTGGCAACTCCATCTATTCTTCAAGAGTTAAATGCTCAAGTAGAAGCTTCTGTTGAGAAAGGAGCAAAAGTTCTGACTGGTGGTCATCTTTTATCTGACAGTCCGGGAAATTTTTACCCTCCTACTATTTTGGCGGAGATTCCAGTAGATTCCCCTGCTTATAAAGAGGAGTTTTTTGGTCCTGTTGCCTTGATATTTCGGGTTACTAATATTGATGAAGCAATAGAACTGGCCAATAACTCTCCTTTCGGATTAGGTGCAAGTGCATGGACTACAGATACAACCCAGACAGATAGGTTAATATCAGAACTAGAAGCAGGTGCAGTTTTTATCAATGGTTTAGTCAAGTCTGACCCACGTCTGCCTTTTGGTGGGATTAAACGTTCTGGCTATGGTCGAGAACTGAGCAAAGAAGGAATTCTAGAATTTGTCAATATTAAGACAGTTTGGATTAAATAATTCAGTATTTGGCGATAAGATAAATAAAGTTAATCTTGTCTACCTACTTAATACCTGTTAGGAGTTATAGCAATTACTTAAAATATTGTCATACTTAGATTTGATATTTCTCAATCCTAGAAGTTGAATTGAGTGCTTAGTATGTAATAATTGTGATTATTTTCAGAGTGATTTTTACACCCCAATCAAATATAGTGTTGCTTTTAAAAGTGGGTATCATACCAAATCCGGTGTTGAAAAGCCCCTTTTAAAACATTGACTAAATCTTTAATTAGAGCAAGGATTTAGGCTATAAAAATAAGAGATGTATGAAAACCGGATTTGGTATTAGATGTGATATCAAATCCGTTTGTACAGTTATCGAAAAACTTTCTTCTATATGTGAAGTAGTAGGGATGCTCCATAGAAAGTCCCTACATATTCCTACTATGGAATCCTAACTTCTAACCCCTAACTCTTAACTCTTGACTTCTAAGTTATCAAATAACTAATTATCCGGATTTGATGTGAGGTATTATAGGATGTTTAGCAAGTATAATTTTTGTATCTAAAATAATTCCGAATCTACCTTTAACGCTTTCCCTATTTCAGGAGGATTAACTGGAGATTAGACAACTTTACCCACTAACAACTTTGAAAGCATCATCTTAGATTCAATCTAACAATAGGCAAGAAAAATAATTTTTATATCTACTACTCAGGTATATTTTTTACTGCCTGTGAGCTGCTTTAACCAAATGTTAAATTGATTTCGCACAGATACTTAATTACCTGGGAAAAAAAAGTTAAATAGAGGTTTGATTTATCTTTATTCCGGAAAAGAAAAAAATAATCATTTATAGAATTTGTGTTTTAAAATTAAGCATTATATTTCAGCCTGTAATTTTAGATAAATAGTCGAAATTACTTTTCGCTGTACCCCTAAATCTATCTGAATTTAAAGTTAAAACTTTCGATTTAGTTTTCTACCACCTTTGATCAAAGGAGAAAAATAGAGATGAACACTGCAGAATTATTGGTAAAATGCCTCGAAAATGAAGGAGTAAAATATGTATTTGGACTCCCTGGAGAAGAAAATCTAAACATTCTAGAAGCTCTCAAAGATTCCCCAATTCAATTTATAACTACCCGACACGAACAAGGTGCCGCTTTTATGGCAGATGTCTATGGTCGTTTAACAGGAAAAGCAGGAGTTTGTTTATCAACATTAGGCCCTGGAGCGACTAATTTAATGACAGGTGTTGCTGATGCTAATTTAGATGGGGCACCTTTAGTAGCAATTACAGGTCAAGTTGGTACTGATAGAATGCACATCGAATCTCACCAATATTTAGATTTAGTGGCAATGTTTGAGCCAGTAACTAAATGGAATGCTCAAATTGTTCGTCCTAGTAATACACCAGAAATTGTCCGCAAAGCATTTAAAGTAGCTCAACAAGAAAAGCCTGGCGCAGTACATATTGATTTACCTGAAAATATTGCGGCAATGTCTGTAGAAGGGCAACCTTTGAATCGTGATAAGCAAGAAAAATCTTATTCTGCTTATCAAAGTATGACTGAAGCAGCAGTAGCAATTTCTAAAGCAAAAAACCCTGTAATTTTAGTGGGAAATGGAGCGATTCGGGCTAATGCAAGTGAAGCTTTAACAGAGTTTGCAACACAATTAAATATTCCTGTTGCTAATACTTTTATGGGTAAAGGTGTGATGCCTTATACTCTTCCTCTGTCTTTATGGACTACAGGATTACAACAACGGGATTATATTACTTGTGCTTTTGATGAAACAGATTTGGTTATTGCAGTTGGTTATGATTTGATTGAATATTCACCAAAAAAATGGAATCCTCAAGGTGAAATTCCGATTATTCATATTGGAGCAAAATATGCGGAGATTGATAGTAGTTATATTCCGATAGCTGAAATAGTTGGAGATATTTCAGATTCTTTGAATGAAATTTTACGACGTTCTGAGCGAATGAATCAAGTAAGTCCGACTGTATCAGAAATTAGAACAAATCTTCGCTCTGAATATGAGGGATATAGTAAAGATAATGACTTTCCAATTAAGCCTCAAAAACTAATTTATGATTTACGTCAAGTAATGGGCCCAGAAGATATTGTTATTTCTGATGTTGGTGCTCATAAAATGTGGATTGCTAGACATTATCATTGTGACCGTCCTAATACTTGTTTGATTTCTAATGGATTTGCTGCAATGGGTATTGCTATTCCTGGAGCGATCGCTGCTAAATTAGTCCATCCTGACCGCAAGGTAATAGCTGCAACAGGAGATGGTGGGTTTATGATGAATTGTCAAGAGTTGGAAACTGCTTTGCGGGTGGGTACTGCTTTTGTGACTTTGATTTTTAATGATGGTGGTTATGGTTTGATTGAGTGGAAACAGGAAAATCATTTTGGTAAGTCTTCTTTTATTAAGTTTGGCAATCCAGATTTTGTTAAGTTTGCTGAAAGTTTTGGTTTGAAAGGTTATCGAGTTGAGTCTGCTACTGATTTAATTCCTACTCTGAAGGAGGCTCTTGCTCAAGATGTTCCTGCTGTGATAGATTGTCCTGTTGATTATCGGGAGAATGTTCGTTTTACTAAAAAGTCAGGTGGTTTAAGTTGTTCTATTTAGTTAGAAGTAGATTTTAGTAGGAGATTTTTCAGCAATTTATGATTGGTTATTGCTTGGTTGCTGAAAAATAATCTGGAGTTGGAGAGTTTCTGTATTTTCAGGAGTTAAGTAGAGTGGGAAATATAAACATAAAGGATTTTGGCGCATTCCTCCATTGGTAGATAAATTTTTTACCTCTGTGTGAGTAACCTCAGTTGAAGAAGCAGAGGGAAAAAATTTGCTTACCAAAAATATCCCATTTCCAGATTAGTTTGATTTTTTTGAGAATCATATTTGAGTAAATATTCACATGGATAAATAGGGGTTGCTGATTAAATCTAAAAGCACTGAAATATAAAGGTTTTAGCATTTTTTAGTTAAAAAAAGTCCAAGCTTTTAGGTCATAATGGTTCAAAAAATTAGCATTTTAGGCTCATAGCTGCGCAGAATAATCAAGGGATTATTCTTCCTCCTACCTCCTCTATAATTCCCATTTCTCCTGTCTCCTGTCTCCTGTCTCCTACCCTTACCCATAAGACTTTTTCAGCAAACCCTAAATAAATTTTTGACTCTTGTGTGACTAACTTTAATTAAAGTGATAGAGGGAAAAATTTTTGCTTACCAAAAGTAGCCTCTTTCCAGGTTAGTTTGATTTTTTTGAGAATCATATTCGGGTAAATATTAGTAACCCACATTCCGCACCACAAACATACTACAAAGGTATTTTTAACGAATAATGTGGATTACAGCCTCTATTTTTGAGAATTGATATTAATAGCCTGTGTAATATGTATTTTTACCTATGATTTTCATAATTATTATCAGGCAAGGTTTTGAATGCTTAGTCTAAGATACTACATTTTGACGTGCGGAATGTGGGTTAGTAAGCGATCGCCTACAAATTCTGGAGATTTTCTCCTCCAACCTAAACAACTTCAGTTGAAAAAGTAGAAGTCAAAAAGTTGCTGACCAGAAGTATTCTTTTTTTGAGATTTGTCTGATTTTTTTGAGCATCATATTCGAGTAAATATTAGTAAGCGATCGCCTCCAAAATTCTGAAGATTTTCGATTTCTACCTCAGCAACTTCAATTAAAAAAGTAGAGAGAAAAAAAGTGGCTTACCAAAAGTATCCTTTTTTGACATTAGTTTGATTTTTTTGAGCATCATATTTGAGTAAATATTCGTGAGCGATCGCCTCTAAGTTACGGAGATTTTCTACTTCTAATTTACAAATCTCAGTATCGGTAGATAAAAGAATAACTTGATGACTAGCAGAAGGGAAATAACGTTCTACTAAATTCTGACGGTGGGATGAATCTAATCTACCTAAAGGTGTATCAATAGCGACGGGTAAATGTCTACCAGAAACCCTTGCCAAACCCCACAAAAACGAAATTGCTAAAAGCTGTTTTTCTCCAGCAGAAATGCGATGTTTAGGAACAACTTGCCCTTGATTATCGTAGAGAGAAAGAGCAAAGTTATTAGTATCAATAGCCACGCGATGTACCAAATCTGATTTATGCAAAAGATAGCGGAAACATTCAGTAACTTCCATCTCTAACTTATTCAATTTTTTCAAAGTTAACTTCTCCTTAAATAACTGCAAAGTTTTCTTCACTTTGCCAGAAGATTCAATGATATTTTGAATATTGTGACGTTCGATAGTTTCATCAGTATAATTAAACAATTCCTTCTTAGTTTTAGTAATAGCATCCTCCAATTTTTTACAATCGCGATCGCTATTTTCACAAGCTATCTGTATCCTAGCTAACTCAGTTTGTGCCTCCTCTAAAGCAGTTTCCAAAATTTCATAAGCTTCCGGAGATGCCGCACTTACCAACTGCTTTTCCAAAACATTAATTTCCACTTCAAAATCTTTGAGACGAGTTAAACTTTCCCGAGCATTTTTCCGACAATTTTCAATCTCATAGCGCAATAAATTTTCTAGTAAAGTTAACGCCTCCTCATCTGCCAATAACCAAGGTTCATCACTTTGATTAATCTCCTCTTCAATCATCAGATTTTCTTGATTAAGAAACCTTTGAATTTTACTAATTTTGCCAGCAGGAATAGACAACTCATTCAGATAATTAACTAAACGTCGGTCTCTTTCCTGAAAAGCATCCAAAGCTATTTCTGCCTCATGGCGTAAAATCTCTACATCACCCTGAGAACTTGCTTGTTCCAAAAGAGGAGAAATTAAAGCCAGAGGTAAAGCTCCCGCAGCAAGTTCAATCATTTCCTGACGAGCATTCTCCATATCTAACTCTATATCTTTAAACTCTTGTTCTAACTGACTTCTCTCCCCAGCAATTTTTCCCCCTTCCGAAACAAATTTTCTCATCGCTTTTTGCTGTTTTTGTTGAGCCTTTTTTAACTGCTTTTGCAAATCTGCTAATTTTTCCGTAGCAACTTCCAAATCTGTCTTTTGTTGATGGAGTTTTTGTTCAATTTCTTCTAAATTTTTTAATTCTGTAGTTTTAGTAATTTGTTTCTTTTTCCGAGTCACCAAAATATCTAAATCTGTTGCCAGGCGTTCAGCTAATTCCAGTCCTAATAATGATTGAATTGCATCTACTACTAAAGGTGGAGGAATTTCTAGTTCAGCCAACTCTTTTACCTGCTCTCCATCAAATAGAAATAAGTTAGAAATTCCTAAAGGTAAGAGATTTTCTATATATTCATCCCAGGCATTTGCTAAGTAAGAATCAGGCCATTCACCATCAAGAATTCCTAGACTATCTTTGCCATCTTTCGGATTTTTTTCCCAGGTACGAACTACGCGATATTCCACAACTTGGTCATCTTGAATATGTTCAAAAGCTAATTCAATGCGAGTTTTTTCTGTAGGGGGAGTATTACGATTTACGCATTGGGAAAGAAAGTCGCCATAAGTTAAATTTCCCCTAGTTGAACATTGGGCGCGATGACCGTAAAGTGCGAGGCGAATGGCATCTAAAAGAGTAGTTTTTCCTCCTCCATTCATACCTCCAAATAAGATGATGGGGTGGGGGCGATCGGTAAGGGTAGGGCGGAGGTTTATTGTTTGTTTACCGGAGTAGGGTCCAAAATTTTGTAAGACGAGTTCTAGGAAAATCATTTTTTAGGGAATAGGGAATAGGGAATAGGGAATAGGGAATAGGGAGTAGAGGGAAAGGTAGTGGGTTAACGAAGTAAGAAGTCAGAAGTCAGAAGTTATTTTTGTAACGGGGATTTGAGCTCCGCTCCAAAAATATTGCGCCTTAAAAGGCGGGGTTTTAGACCCATATTATTTTGATAATTAACTTGATTTTTTTATTCTTAGAATTTACCTTTTTTCGGTAGGAGATAAGTTTGACAAATCCAATTTTCTTATCAACCAACGCCCGAATTTTTGCCTTTGACTTAGACTGAGAAAAACAGAGGTTTTCCACAGATGAGTTTTCCAGAGAAATTTTCATAACTTTCTAGTCATTGTTAAATTTTTAGGGTAGGGGGTAAGTCTGAGAAATAGAATTTTCTTGTAATTTTTGCCTTTGACTTAGACTGAGAAAAACAGAGGTTTTCCACAGATGAGGTTTCCAGAGAAATTTTCATAACTTTCTAGTCATTGTTAAATTTTTAGGGTAGGGGGTAAGTCTGAGAAATAGAATTTTCTTGTTAACCAACGCCCGAATTTTTGCCTTTGACTTAGACTGAGAAAAACAGAGGTTTTCCACAGATGAGTTTTCCAGAGAAATTTTCATAACTTTCTAGTCATTGTTGAATTTTCCCAGTAGAAGGTAAATCTGACAAAGAGAATTTTCTTGTAATTTTTGCCTTTGACTTAGACTGAGAAAAACAGAGGTTTCCCACAAATGAGTTTTCCAGAGAAAATTTCATAACTTTCTAGTCATTGTTAAATTTTCCCACAGTAGATAGGTCTGAAAAAGAGAATTTTCGTGTCAAGCAACAGATAATTTTTGCCTCTGACTCAGACTGGGAAAAAGAGAGGTTTTCCAGAGATTAGTTTGCCAGAAAAATTTTCATCAACAGATAATTTTTGCCTTTGATATAAGACTGGAAAAATAGAGGTTTACTAGAGATGAGTTTGCCAGAGAAATGTTCATAAATTCCTAGTCACTGTTGAATTTTTCCTGTAGGAAGCAAGTCTAACAAATAGAGTTTTACTGTCAACCAACGCCCGAATTTTTGTCTTTGACCTAGATTGGGAAAATAGAGGTTTACAAAAGATAAATTTTCCGGAGAAAGTTTCATATGTTTATTTCTCCCCTGCTCCCCTATTCTTCTGCTTTCCCACTCCCTTACTCGATATCTGCCGAATTTTGACGAGAAAATTTCATATTTGCCCAACTCAATTGTTTAATTTTCTCTGAGACTTTTCCTCGATCGACAGCTTCTTTGAGGTCTCTTTTATTATGAGCGTTTTGAATAGCTTCTTCCTTGGAACGAGAACTTGTTTCAAAACATTGTTCGAGACTTTCATAAATTTTATATCGGTGAGACTTAATATAATATTGCCGCTCTGTATCTAACAGTTTTGCCATAAGTTCAAGGTGCATTTCATCCCCATTACATATTTCTTCTAATACTGACCATTCATCACTACCTAAAAGACTTATTCCTGCACCAGGACGACAGTCTAAAAATTTCTCTCCTGTTACTTCTTCATATATACGGGGTAAACTATCATCAAACTCATGTTTTTCCTCTAACCATATGCGTCTAATTTCACTCAATTCTTCTAAAGAAATGAGAGTAATATTTCGCATATTTTCTGGTGCAGTTTCACGAATTTGTGTTTGAGCTTCTAATAGTTTTCTCAGTAAAGTATCTCGCCATTCTTTTTTGTATGGACCAGGAATTGGTTCTACAGATACTTCACCATCTATATTTCGTTCAAATAGTTGAACTGTACCCCAAATTCGCCGAAAATCTCTTTTATCTCTATCAGAAATATCTAGTTCCCGACGCAAATCTATCAGAGGTTGTAACCATTCTTTTTCCTCATCATTTTGAATCATTGCTGACATAGATTTATCACTATCTACTAAGGTACAAACCCAACATCCAAAACGAGAACTTCCACAACTAGGAGTAGAGGTATCAACTACTAATGGACATTCATTATCTTCCGTCGCACCTCGATACATTGCTAGTAAATCTTTATTACTATTTCCCCAAGGATTTTCCCACTGCATTAAATATAGCCAAACTTCATCAGTTCGCCAGTCTTCAATAGGAGAATAAATTAAAGAATTAAGTAAATTGGCATTAGGACTAAGCCTTTCCCGAACTCGTTTTTCTTCTAGTCTTTTCATTGTTCTAGCGCGGTTAACACTTTCAGCTTTACGAGTACCTAAAACTAGGATAACTTCTCCATTATTTCGTACAGCATTACGAATAAAAAGATTAGATGGTTCAATTTTTAAACGTCCCGTACACCATCTAAATTTTAGGCGGGGTGCGGGATAACCTTTACCAATTAAACCTACCCAATATGTATATTGAATATCTGGTTGTAGAAGGTGAGTTTCTATTGGCATTTTCTGTTTTTGGGCAACTCTCTCAATGTTTTTTAGAGATTGTTTTACCCAAGCAGAAACATAAGGATTTTCTACTCGTGTATCAGTAGTAATTACATAAATTTTTTTAGTTCTTTTTTCTACTGGCAAAGTAGCGATCGCATTCCATATAAGTTGTAAAACTGCGGTACTATCTTTTCCTCCAGAATATCCAACAATTAAGGGGATTTCATCAAGGCAATATAATTCTTGAATTTCTATAGTTAGCTTTTCTATATCTTTGATTAGTTCAGCAGTTGTCCGCTCTGGAAAAAGAGATTTTTGTATTCCTACCATTTTTCAAGACTCCTAAAATTTTTTTTAATTTATTCTGTATGTTTATGTTTATGAGATAAATACATTTTGGCGATGCTATTGTAAAGCTTCTATTCTGGGGAAAGATTCTTTTTCATTTGGCAACCACAGCTGATTACTATTAAATTCCTTCATTGCTACTATCTTTTCCTCCAGAATATCCAACAATTAAGGGGATTTCATCAAGACAATATAATTCTTGAATTTCTATAGTTAGCTTTTCTATATCTTTGATTGGTTCAGCAGTTGTCCGCTCTGGAAAAAGAGATTTTTGTATTCCTACCATTTTTCAAGACTCCTAAAATTTTTTTAATTTATTCTGTATTTTTATGAGATAAATACATTTTGGCGATGCCATTGTAAAGCTTCTATTCTGGGGAAAGATTCTTTTTCATTTGGCAACCAAAGCTGATTATAATTAAATTCTTTCATTGATTTAGAATTTGGTGATTCTTCTTGAAAGTTATTGGAAACAATAATTTTATAATCATCAGAGATTGTAAATAAACCTTTATCAAATGCCCAGTGATGATTTTTACAAAATGATATGCCGTTATCTATTCTATTATCATAAAATTTGGCAAATGGTTTGATATGGGATCCATCTACAATATTTTGCTTTATTGACATGGTGACTTTCATTCCACAAAAAGCACATTTATATTTATAGCTATGTACAACTGCTTTACGAAAGACAGCATCTCTAACTACAGATTTTCTGAGATATGATTTAGGCTGTTTTTGCTGTTGGTTCAATAAATTAATTGAATGTTTTTCCTCATCATCCTCTTTTTGGAATCTTTCATTAATTGCTAGAAGTTCTTTAATATCTTTTTGATTAGCTGAAAACCAAGTTGCAATTAGTACATCTATTAATTCTTTTCTATAATTTTTGTCTTGCAATAGTTCAAAAAGTTCTGGGTCTAAACTGGCATACTCAACTACTTCTTTCAACTTTTTCACGGAACTTGGTTGCTTTAAAGAATTACTTTTAAGATCAATATGCCAGAATCCTTCACTCTTTAGAAAATAAAAAGGAAGGTGTAAACGATTTTTACCTTTATAAATACCAGAAGATAAAATATCCCAATGTTTATTGAAGGTACTAATTAATTCCTCAGATACAGAAATATGATTATTATTGATTAAACCTTGTGTAATCAAATCAATCACAGATAAAATCAAGATTGGTTTATATTCGGCCTTATGGCCAAGCTTTTGACTTGTCTTAAGTTCGGTAAAACGTTGACAATAGTATGCTAAATTTTTTCCCTGTTTAATTCTTGATTTTTGCTCATTTATAGCCCTATGCAAAACATCTATATTTTCAGTATTTATTTGTCATAAACTCGCAGATTAACTAAATAAATATGCCCAATTAAATCTCAAATAACTACCAGAATTAAATTTACTATAACTATTCTCATTCCTCCTTTTTAAAATTACAAAGTTAACTTGATTAGTTTCTCAGCAATACCTGTCACTGTAATGTTGTACTTCGGCAAAATCAATAAATTTTTCACCCCTCCTCTTTACATAGAAAAATAAATTATAGTAATCAGGAATGATTTATGAGAAATGATATTTAATTTTCTTATAAATCAAGTAATACAGCAATCAATCTCTCACATCTGACACCTGATTGCTATATTTATTATAGCGATGCTAAATTGGTTATAAAAATTTTTATAACAGTTAATTTTCAAGGAAAACCTTTAATATTCTGATTCTTAACTATCACCAAAATATTACAACTGAAATTGGATTTCTATGGGTGTATCTCATATTTGCAAAAATACTTTTTTCCTATATATTCCCTGTTCCCTGTTCCCTGTTCCCTGTTCCCTAAAGCAATAAATTTTTGGCTTTATTCAAAATTGAGAGGCACCCATTTCTATAGATGTTATTTCTATTTTAAGTAAGAATGCAATCACGATATTAAATATTAAAATCTATTCATACCAATTCACTTTAAAAATGTCATAAATAGTTTTCAAATTTAAATTTGAAATAATTTCCTGAAATTACTGAGCGTGTCTTTCATATCGCCCATAGAAAAGTTTTTAGGAAAGAATGAAACCGAACAGCTTACTTCAATATCTAAAAAAAGTGCTTGAGAATTTAGGAACAAAATATGTAATTAATTTTGCTTATGTACTTACTGCTGAGTTTGAAGCAATTTTCAGTGTCAAAAATCTCAAAGTATCCTTATTTTAAGGGTAAAAAAAGACATTAATATTCACCCCTTGTGTTTCATTGATTAATATTGACATAATAAATTGTATATGATATACAAATAACTTACGATTAACAATCATATCAATCAAATAGTTTTTAAAAACATTCGTTAACAAAAATTTATATATACATAATTTTTTAAAAATTGTTAAAAATATTTCCCAAAATCAGCGATGAAAAAAACCAATAAACCCACCTCAGAAATAGCAAAAGAAATTTTAGAAAACGATAATCGAGAAAGAGAAGCGATCGCTATCCTTTTAGACAAACATATAGGCAAAGATGACAGACTTTTAGTACAAAAAACCATGATGGGAAAAACGGAAGCTTACATCGGTTCCGTTACTCTAGAATGGTTAGATAGTCGTGTACGTTTTGCCTCTCAACTACCATTATTTCGGCAAAAATTTGATGTAGAAACAGATAATATAATTCGTGACGCAGAAACAATAGATGAAATTCAACAACGTCCCCTAGATTGGTCTCGTCAAGCTCCATTAACCCTATATTTAGCAACAAGAAAAGCACATAAATTTCCAGCAGTATTAGTAGTAATTAGCCCCAGTTGGGTAGATAATCCCAAAGCAGAAGAATGGAATAAAAATGGTGAAGCAAATAAATCTGCTACTGATTTTTTACCCCTAGATTCAGCGGGAAAAGTAGGATTATTAGACCTACGTTTAGAAGTAGCAGTATTTGCCCTAGACGGTCAACATCGACTGATGGGAATTCAAGGTTTAATGGAATTAATAAAGACAGGTAGGTTGCCTAGATATAACAAACAAAAAAAACCAGTAGGTGCAGCTATTAACATTGATGATTTAGCGGAAACCCATCATATTGAATTACCAGAATTACAAAAATTAGCTTACGAACAAATAGGTATAGAATTTATTCCGGCAGTAGTAAAAGGAGAAAGTAGAGCACAAGCACGACGGAGAGTTAGATCAGTTTTTGCTCATGTAAATTTGACTGCTGTAAAATTAAGTAAAGGGCAGTTGGCATTATTAAATGAGGATGATGGATTTGCCATTGTGGCTAGAAAAACAGCAATTTATCATCCTTTATTAAAGGAGAAAGATGATAGAAATCCACGGGTAAATTGGGATAGTGCAACTGTGGCAACTAAGTCTACTGTTTTAACAACTCTTCAGGCAATTCAAGAAATGTCTGAAAGATATTTAAAACCTCGTTATCCTCATTGGAAACCTTCAGATAAAGGTTTAATTCCAATGCGTCCCGAAGAAGAGGAATTAGAAGAGGGACTAGAGGAATTTATGTTGTTTTGGAATTATTTATCTAATTTACCTAGTTATTCAAGATTAGAAAATGGTGTCGAAACTCCAGAATTGAGAAGATTTAGTTTTGAAATAAAACCAGGAGAAGGTCATGTTTTATTCCGACCTGTTGGGCAAATTGCTTTTGCTGAAGCTCTAGGAATTTTAATATATAAAAAAGGCTTTTCCTTGGAGGAAGTTTTTCAGAAATTAAATAAGTATGATGTGGATGGTGGTTTGAGTGGAATAGAATTTTCTGACTCTATTTGGTATGGGGTTTTATATGATTTTAATCGGAAGCGAATGTCTGTAGCAGGGAGAGATTTAGCGATGAGATTGTTTATCTATATATTAGGTGGAGTTTCTGACAAAATGGAACGAGCAGAAATTCGTCGAGAGTTGGCAGAAGCAAGGAGAGTTGGGGATAATCAAGCTGTAGATTTTCAAGGTAAGTTTGTGGAATTAAAAAAGGTAGGGTTGCCGAAAATGTTGTCTTAAAGTGTTAGAAAAAAGTCAAGTTAAACAATTAATAATTAATAATTAATAATTAATTATTAACAATTACCTCTTATTTTCAAGGGGAGGATTGACTCAAAAGAAAATTTTTTCTCTCTTGGTCGATTGGATATGGCGAGGAGACCCGTTCTTACAGACCCGCTCCGAAGATCGCCATCCCACCCTACGGGAAGCTGCGCTAACGACCGCTTGTTTCTCCTTTAAAGGAGAGGCTTTAAACCTTAATTATTCGGTAAGGAAGAGTTGATTGATGTTTTGAATTTTTTCAAATTATTGAGACTAGCTTTAGTGCAATAAACTGCAAAAATTTATCTGCAATGAAAGCTATTTTAGAAGTTTGTGGAGTCAAAAAAAATAAGTCTGCGCTTACAATAATTTCATCGCAATTTTTATTCAGTAATACTACACTACAGAATATTATTTTTAACTATTACTCAATAAATATTTTTCTAAATACTGCCAATGTTGATGCCCGTATTCTTCTCGTAGTAAATCTTTCATATCAGCATTAATAACTAATTCTCCATCTTGATTATCTTGGAATAGTAGTCCATGGTCAAGTACCTCTTGTAGATCGGTGAGAGTATCTATTAAATTGGCGATCGAATAATGTTCTTCTACCCATTCAACAGGACTAGGTATTTCAGAATTAATATTTATTGGATTATTAGTATTAACTTCCATAATTTAATATCAGTAAAAATCCTGAATTTTAATCAATTGTTCAATCTTAATATATCATCTGATTATTCATGCCGTAATTTCAGTGAGGCTAGTCAAAGTGTTATTGTGAAAAATTTTTATGTCTTTTGCGATCTAGATCAATGGTATAGTGTTGCCTTTTGTGGATCTACGGATGTTGAAGAAAATAATTGGAGCTATATATAGAGATAGGTGGCTTTTAGTATGGAAGAAGCTCTTTCTAGGCGTAATTTTCAAATTTCCTTTTTGTTGTGGCATTCTTTTTTATCGTTGATACAATATCAAATTGGATTTGGCTTGTAATTTTTATAAAAAAGTAAAAAAAGTCAAAGTTTTTGCTTAAAGTAGGATTTGAGTATTTAAATAACTTGATTCTGATTTGTTCTATCTAAAGTAGTAATAGTTTAAACAACATAATTAAGATGGCTATAAACAAATTTTATGGATAGTATTTTTATTCAAATAGTTGCCTATCGCGATTTAGAATTAGTCCCAACAGTAGAAGAAGCGATCGCCCATGCCACTCATCCTGAACGCCTCACTTTTGGCATTTGTTGGCAGTATGGTACGGATGAGGAAAAGGACTATATCAGCAAACTTAAAGGTATTAAAGATTGTCGTATTATTGCAGTGCCTGCTTCTGAAGCTCGTGGCGTAGGTTGGGCGAGGTCTTTGGTACAAAAGTTGTGGCAAAAGGAACGTTATACTCTACAAATTGATGCCCACATGAGATTTTTGCCTGGCTGGGACATAGAATTGATTAAAATGCTGGAAATGTGTCCTAGTGAAAAACCTCTTTTGAGTACTTACCCTCCTGCTTACAAACCCCCCAGGGAATTGGTTGGGGATACGCCAAGTCGTTTAGAGGCAAAGGAGTTTGGAGATCCTGGTATTTTAAGTTTGAGAGCAATAGGCGATTTGAGTAAATGTAGTATTCCACAACTAGGAGCTTTTGTTGCTGCTGGGTTTATTTTTGCAGATGGGTTAATTATTGAGGAAGTACCCTACGACCCGGAGATTTATTTTACTGGGGAAGAGGTATTATTTGCTGCGAAAGCTTGGACAAGGGGATGGGATATTTATCATCCTAATCTTAGTGTTTGTTGGCATTTTTATAATACTGGTAAAAAGCGGGTTGTACATTGGGAAGATCATCAAGATTGGTGGGTACAAAATAAGATATCTGAATCTCGTTTTCGTCAGATTTTGGGAATGGAAACTGCTACGGAAGATTTTGGGATTTATGGTTTAGGAAATGTCAGAAGTTTGGCAGAGTATGAAGCATTAGCTGGTGTTAGTTTTAAGGAACGTTGGTTTATTCGTTTTATTTAGGGAAGAAGGAAGAAGGAAGAAGGAAGAGGGAAGAAGGGAGAAGTTAGAAGTCAGAAAGTTAGAAGTCAGAAAATTAGAAGGAAATTAGTTAAGTACAAAGGTGAAAATTTTTCGCTTTGCTGGAAATATGATTTTCTCCTAACTCCTAACTCTGACCAAAAGACTTTTTCACAGCAAACCCTAATTAATTTTCAAGCTAATAAATCATCTACTGCCACACTAAAACCTATTAAAACTTTTTGAGTAGTAACAACCTGACCAGAAGTAAACATTAAACCTTGATTTTCAGTAACTATTATTATCCATTTACTCTCAGGAAAAACTAACCAAACTTCTTCACCAAAAGTTAAAAGTTAAAAGTTATCAGGAAGTTAGCCAACTACAAGCGTGGGAATTTTTCTATTTCTTGAAAATCGGAAAGTTCTCTGAATTTATGAATCAGAAAAAATTTCAAGTCAACACTAAAAAGTAATTAATTCTCAAGCTAATAAATCATCTATTGCCACACTAAAACCTATTAAAATTTTTTGAGTAGTAACAACCTGACCAGAAGTAAACATTAAACCTTGATTTTCAGTAACTATTATTATCCATTTACTCTCAGGAAAAACTAACCAAACTTCTTCGCCACCAGATTCTAAATATTCTTGAGCTTTTAAAAAGACATTTTCAGCTAAATCTGTAGGAGAAATAATTTCTGCACTTAAAGGAAAACTCTTTAAGAAGGAAGAAGCAAGAAGCAAGAAGGAAGAAGGGAGAAGTCAGAAATTAGAAGGAAGAAGGAAGAAGCAAGAAAGAAGAAGGAAGAAGTAAGAAGTAAGAATATGAGATTGTATTGATAGTAGAGTTTGGCATCAATACCCAAATCAAATTATCAAATTATTGTGCTATTTTTCATCTTTTTGTCGCTCCTGCTTAAAAGAACTCCTAACTATATCTCCAATTGATATACCTGAATCCTCTATTTTTGAATCTTGTATATTTATGTTGTACTTAGCTCTTTGAGTTTTACTTATTTGAAAAGGCAGTATTAGAAGCTCTGCAATTTTTTTAGAAAAACTACCTATGTCTCGAATGATAAATACAAATATAATTAATTTTGCCAAAAAAGCTAGATTTTTACCCCAATCTGGAATCAATTCCAAGATTTGTGGAATAGTAAAAAATAATATCAAGAAGGTGACAAAATTCGTTATTCTAGAAATTTCATCCTTCTCACCTTTATATGTTCTTGGAATAAGTTGAACTTTGCTACTATCTTGATTTGAAACAAATAATCGCTGACAACTAATAACTGTTAACTGATAACTGATAACTGATAACTAAATAAACTGTTAACTAATTATCCACTGCCTAGTTCCGAAATATTTACAAGAATGAGCAGCAATATTAGCAGCATTTGTCAAAGCTTCTGTAAATTCTCTATGAAAAATATAGTGACAAAAAGCTCCATGAAAAATATCACCAGCACCTAAAGTATCAACAGCATTAATTTTTGGAACTTCCACATTACCAAACTTACCTTGACTCAAATATTTGATAGGTTTTTCTCCTTGAGTAATGGCAATATGTGGAATATTTTGATTTGCTAAATAGGTAAAAACTTCCTCTTGACTCTCACAGTTAGGAGGATAAAAATTAGCAGAACAAATAGCATAATCAACAAAAGGTAAAATTTCCTCAAATCCTGGTTTCCAACTACCACCATCTATAACAATAGGAATATTTTTTGACTGAGCAATTCGAGCAACTTCTAAACTCGCTGCCATTTGATGACCGTCGATTAAAACAATATCAATATTATTAATAATATCTGGGTCAATCAATTCTTTTGAGATTTGAGACTTAGTAGCATTGATAGAAATTACAGCGCGATCGCCTGTATTTTGAGTAGTAATAATTGATGAAACTGGTGGAGGTTCGGAACGATTTTTATCTAAGTCTTGTATCGTGACATTATGCTTTTCTAAATCTGCTCTAATTAGGTGAGTTATCGGATGATTTCCTAGCCCACAGAGAAGAGTTGTTTGATTATCAAAGTAGCTAAATGTTACCGCTGCATTTGTGGCAGGTCCCCCTGCTGTAATAGTATAATCGGCAGCAACAATTTTTTGATTTTTTTCGGGATAAGTTGTTGTGATATAAAGTAAATCTAAGGTTATTAATCCCACAAATAGTCCGGTTTTAGTCACTTTTTATTTCTGCTTTAGCAACTTCAAAAAATATATTGACAGTATTCAAAATAAAATCAAAGAGCGTGTCAGACAAATTGATAAATGTTTGCTAAAAATACCCAGTTTTTTTCTAGTAATCATGCCAAGTCAGGTTTAGTATGATTGCTATATTATGATCTTTTTCTTTTGAGTTTAATACCCCACCGTCAACGGGGGTGTTTACAATTGGTTGGGGTTTGTAGACGCGGAGCGAGCGGCTTGTCGAAGACTATCCCCATCTACTTTTTCTTCCTTCCTTCCTTCTTCCTTCTTCCTTCTTCAATATTATTTTAGTAAACGTAAACCACTTAATGTTACTAAAACTGTAGACCCTTCATGACCGAGTACTCCAAGAGGCATATTGATATTTCCAGTAAAGTTAGCGACTAATAATAGGAAAATAAACCCAATAGCAAAAGTAATATTTTGTTTAATAATACGATTAGCGCGACGACCTAAATTTATAGCTTCTACTAATTTTTCTAAGCGGTCTGCCATTAATACAATATCTGCTGATTCTAAGGTAACATCACTACCTGCATTACCCATAGCAATACCAACTGTAGCTAAGGATAAAGCGGGAGCATCGTTAATACCATCTCCTACCATTGCTACATTTCTATTTTGTTGTTGCAAGCGCTTAATTACTGTTAATTTATCTTCTGGTAATAATTCATAATAGACTTGATTTATACCAAGATTTTGAGCAACACTATGAGCAGTTTGTTGATTATCTCCTGTCAGCATAGCTATAGATTTTATCTTCATAGACTTGAGTTGATTTATCATTTTACCAGCTTCTAAACGGACAGTATCAGCAACAGATATTAAGCCAATAATTTCTTGTGATTGTGCAACAAAAATCACTGTTTTCCCCTGTTTTTGGAGGCGGTTACTTTCATCTAAAAAGTAGGAACTAAAATTATTTACTTCTGACTTAATTAAATTTTCTTTGCCAACCATAATAATTTGACTATCAACAATACCAGTAATTCCTTCCCCAGTTTTTGCTATAACATTAGTTGCTTGTTGCCACTGAATATTTTTTGTAATTGCTGTTTGAGTAATAGCTTTTCCAATAGGATGTTCAGAACAAGATTCTAGGGCAGCAGCTAACTGTAAAACTTCATTTTCTGACTTACCTTTTTTGGGGATAATATCAACAACTTGTAGTTCCCCAGTAGTCAGAGTTCCTGTTTTGTCGAAGGCAATTCCTTGAACTTCTCCCATCATTTCTAATTGAGCACCATTTTTAAATAAAATTCCCTGTCTAGCTCCATTAGCAATGCCAGATAATAAAGTGGGCATAATTGATGCCATTAAAGCACAAGGAGAAGCAACAACTAAAAATATTAAAGCTCGATAAATTGTAGTTTCCCAACTCCAATTTAATAAAAATGGGGGTAAAATTCCAAGCAATAGACCTGAGATAACTATAACTTTGGCGTAAATTTTCTCAAACTTTTCCACAAATCTCTGAGAGGGTGGAGTTTCAGTTTTTGCTTGTTCAACTAAACGAATTACACGCTGAATTAAACTACTTTCTGGAGATTTATTTACTTGTAGTCTTAAAACACCATTACCATTTAATGTACCTGCAAAAACTTCATCTCCTACAGTCTTATCAACGGGTATAGATTCTCCTGTAATTGGAGCTTGATTGATGGTACTACTGCCTTCAATAATAATACTATCAGTTGGGATAAGTTCTCCAGGTTTAACTAAGACAAAATCTCCCATTTTTAATTGATTAACTGGAATTTCTGTTTCTTGATTATCGACTATTAATCTGGCAGTATCAGGAGTAATAGCCATTAATTTTTGAATATTACGTTCAGTTCGCTCCATAGCAAAAGTTTCCAGAGCGCCACTAATAGCAAAAATTAAAATTAGCACTGCTCCATCAATTATTAAGTGATATTCTTGTTGCCATAAACCTAAAACAGCAGCTCCCAAAGCAGCAACAATCATCAATAAATCAACATCTAATTCTTTTTCTGACCAGAGAGTTGTTATACCTTCTTTAGCACTTTCATAACCACCAATTACATAAGCTGTTGCTAGAATTAATAGTGCTAAACCAACCCAATTAATTTGTAAACAAAACCAACTCAAAAAAATCAGTACAGCACAGGTTCCCGCAGCAAATGCTTCTGGATAATATTGAGCAAGTTGGAGGTATTGAGGCAGAGAAAAATTTTTCTGATTCATCTTAGTTAAAGATAGTTTTTACTAAGTTTTTTGGCAACATAGTTATGATTACTTCTCACTGTTAAGGGAATGTAATCTAGTAGTGACTTTTTATTCTATCTGAATTTTTAAATTGCTTTTACCGAAAAATTCAGGTATAAAGCCTCTCCATTCATGGAGAAAAAAGAAAAAAATCCTTTGATCCAATTCTCTTATTTATAAGAAGAGGTAATTATAAATTCTTAATTCTTAATTCTTAATTCTTGAACCCCTCCAAAATCAATAGCTAACTGAATTCTGACATTAGCATAATAATATAGACATATTCATAAAATCAATAATAGTTTTATTTTCATACATTTTTCTCATTTTAATTATGGGTTTAATACCCCACCGTCTAAACAGTGTTCAAAATTGTTTGGGGTTAGAATCCCGATGCAATTTTCCCTCCTGACTCCTTCTTCAATCAAAATATCTTGCATGAGTATCTCTTGTCTACTTCAGCCAAAAATCTATATCTTTTTCACGTTTATGTCTAATAATTATGTATGGTTACAGCACTTTTTAGAATAGTGAGGTACGCTTTTAAGGCTAATCTTTTTTTCCCTACTCCCTACTCCCTACTCCCTACTCCCTACTCCCTAAAGTCCTAAAATTTTGTACCTCATCAACTACAAAACTGCTGTAAGTGTTCATGTTCTATTGAGGATAGCTATAGCTAAGTGGTAATTTTGATATAGGGTTTCTCAACCTAATTAGGTACACTTATCTTTATTTGTTTTCTATTCCCTATTCCCTATTCCCTAGAACCAAAAAATTTTGTACCTCACTCTTTTTGGGAATTGCTATAAAATAGATTTATTAGTAAGAAATTGGTGTATCTAAAAAATTAAAAAAAGTGAATAAATTAATAATAGACTTTAGCTGCCCAATAATGCCATCTCATCTTAAATTACGACCCTATCAAGAACAAGCTATTAATAATTGGTTTACAAATAGAGGTAGGGGAATTTTGAAGATGGCAACAGGTAGTGGAAAAACAATAACTGCCTTAGCGATCGCTACTCAACTTTATCAAAAAATTGCTTTACAAGCATTAATTGTTATTTGTCCTTATCGTCATTTAGTAACTCAATGGGGAAGAGAATGTGAAAAATTTTCTCTCCAACCAATTCTCGCTTTTGAGAATGTACATACTTGGCAAAATCAACTTTCTACTACACTTTATAATATTCATTCTGGCTATGAAAAATTTATTACTGTTATTACTACAAACTCTACTTTTATTTCAGACAGTCTCCAATCTCAAATTAAATATTTTCCTGAAAAAACTCTGATTATTGGGGATGAAGCACATCATTTAGGTTCGCCCAAGTTAGAGAAGAGTTTACCAAAAAATATTGGTTTAAGACTTGCTTTGTCTGCCACGCCAGAAAGATATTTTGATGACCAAGGAACTACGGCAATTTTAGATTATTTTGGTGAAGTATTACAGCCTGAATTAACTTTGGCTGATGCGATTAGACAAGGTGCTTTAGCTCGTTATCTTTATTATCCAATTTTAGTAGAATTGACTGAAACAGAAAGTCGCGCTTATGCTAAATTAACTTCCAAAATTGGTTGGGCATTATTATTATCAGAAAAAGAAAATGTAGAAATAGAAAAAGAAGATTTAACAGCTTTATTAATTCAGCGTTCCCGTTTAGTCGCTTCAGCAACGAATAAATTAACAGCATTAAAAGCATTAATGGCTAATCGTTTACAAACCAGTCATACTTTATTTTATTGTGGGGATAGTTCGGTAGAAACTGAAGATATTTCAAATTTAAGACAAATGGAAGCAGTGGTAAGAATATTAGGTTATGAATTAGGTTATCGAGTTAATACTTATACTGCTGAAACTTCAATTAAAAAAAGAGAAAAATTAAGGCAACAATTTGAAAGTGGGGAATTACAAGGTTTAGTAGCAATTCATTGTTTAGATGAAGGGGTAGATATACCAGCAATTAAAAATGCAGTTATTTTGGCAAGTAGTCAAAATCCACGACAATTTATCCAGAGAAGAGGACGAATTTTACGGCCTCATCCAAGTAAAGAAAGGGCAACTTTATTTGATATGATTGTTTTGCCTCCAGATATGGGTAGAAGTACCTTGGAAGTAGAAAGAAATTTACTCAGAAAAGAATTAAAACGCTTCTTAGAATTTGCTGATTTAGCAGATAATTCTGGGGAAGCTCGGAGAAAGTTATTAAACATTCAAAAAAGATACGGATTGTTAGATATTTGAATCTGAAAAATTAATGGATTTTGTTTAACCGTATTATTACCAGATGAATTTTTGAAGAATCAAGTTAAAATATTTAGTAAAGTCTCCCTGTGTCAATTCTAGTAGAAGGATTAGAACGCTTGAAATTTTGAAAAATTATTGATTCTTTTCAATTACAGCAGTTTTAGACTTGATGAAGTACAGATTTATAGTGCTTTATCCAAACAAACAGGGAATAATAAATAGAGATTAAAATTAGACTTTACCTTACCATCCTTAAAAGTGCAGTAAGCTAAGTTCTGTCTATTTTGTTTACCCAATTTTTATGATTAATTTATTTATCAACTCCGATAACAGTTCTATAGCAATCCGCGCATTGGTTATGACAATTTTTATAATAATTAATTTGAACTGAAAACCTTTAAAATTATGACTAGGTCTTCCTAACTCAGTCTTCCTGTACGGGCGTTTTGCTCCGCAACATATAAAGCGGAGAGCTTCTACGTTAGCAAATGGCTATTCGCCCCTACCAGCAAAATATTACAACTTAAATAGGATTGCTACATCTTAAGTGCCTCAGCAAAATTAATTGTATATTTCCAATCTATTTTCTGAACGTTAAATCTCCTACTATATCTAGAATGCCACTATTTTTTATTAAAATTAAAATGCACTGGTTATTTTGTGTGCCTACTTATAGCAAACAAAATTCACAAGAATTTAATTACAGATTAATATGTAATTCCTGCCTACAACCAAACACTTTAGACCAGGCAGCAATTGTCAAAATTAAACCTTTTTTCCTCCCTGTTTATATACCTCTCTTTAGAATTAAGCAACAACTCATCTAACAACATGGGTAAGAGTTCCATACTTGTCGATCTATTGCATGGATTTTTGACAAATGATTTAGGATTGCTATATATATTAATCAAGCTTACTTTCTTCTTCAAGAAATTGGTATTAGTTGGTAAAAATATCCACATAATTAAGCAACAACTCATCTAACAACATGGGTAAAAATTTCATACTTGTCGATCTATTGCATGGATTTTTGACAAATGATTTAGGATTGCTATATATATTAATCAAGCTTACTTTCTTCTTCAAGAAATTGGTATTAGTTAGTAAAAATATCCACATAATTAAGCAACAACTCATCTAACAACATGGGTAAGAGTTCCATACTTGTCGATCTATTGCATGGATTTTTGACAAATGATTTAGGATTGCTATATATATTAATCAAGCTTACTTTCTTCTTCAATAAATTGGTATTAGTTAGTAAAAATATCCACATAATTAAGCAATAACTCATCTAACAACATGGGTAAAAATTTCATACTTGTCGATCTATTGCATGGATTTTTGACAAATGATTTAGGATTGCTATATATATTAATCAAGCTTACTTTCTTCTTCAAGAAATTGGTATTAGTTAGTAAAAATATCCACATAATTAAGCAATAACTCATCTAGCAACATAGGTCATTTTAGTTATCAGTTAGCCTCCTCAGGAGGAGCTACGCTAACAGTACCTCCTGGAATAAGGAGGCTTGGCATAAGGAATATTCTCTTTTTTTTATCCCTTAAAAGGGGAGGCTTTAGACCACAATTTATCGGTAAGAGTTTCAGACCTTTTATCTATTGCGTCAACTTTTTACAAATGATATATATATTGATAAAGTTTTCTTCTTCCTTCTTGCTTTGTATAGCAAATTCAAAAAATATATTTAAGTAGTCAAGCAAAATTAATTGCATATTTGATGGTCAGCTTAAATAGGTAGGAAAAATTATTTTTAGATTGACATCTTGTTCACAAAAGTATATTTTTATGCCCTACTCCCTACTCCCTACTCTCTACTCTCTTGTTGCAAATGTTAAATTAATTTTGCACAGGTACTTACAGTAAAATAACCTGCCAAACTATTAAATAACTTGCACTCTTCTTAACTTCTAACTCTTGACTCCCGCCAACAAAAACTTTGTAGCAATATTTTTTAAACTGGTATTACTTCTTCCTTCTTACTTAAATAAAAATGACTCTAAAATACTCAGACAAAGTAACCACAAAAATATCAACAATTTTTTCAGAAAAACATTCAAAGTATGACATTAAAACTCAAGCAAAACTGAATAATATTCAAGAACCAATTACCAGCGCACCAGCAGAAGTAAAGCAGATTATTGGGCGAGTATTACAACTAGAAAAAGACCGACTTTATAAAAAAATACCCCGGATAAATGATGACATTCTTAAAATTATCAAGGAAGCAGTGCAATGAAATTAATCTCAATTATATTGTGTAATTTCCGTCAGTTTTATGGAAAAACACCAGAAATAATTCTGGCATCAGGCCAGAAAAATACAACAATTATTCATGGCAATAATGGTGCAGGTAAAACAACCATAATGAACGCCTTTACTTGGGTACTTTATGAAAAATTTAGCGCCGCTTTTATAATAGAAACTCAACTGGTAAATAAACGAGCAATTACAGAAGCAAAACTTGGTAAAGCCATAGCTTGTTGGGTAGAAATTGTATTTGAACATGATAATAAATGGTATCAAGCCAAACGTTTATCTCGAGCTTATCGCAATGAAAAAAATGAAATTGAACATGGTAAAAGTGAATTGTATATGCAGATAGCTGGAGATGACGGACGTTGGTCTCCACCTCCAGAACATCCTGATGATATTATTGGTAGAATTTTGCCAGAAAGTTTACATAGATATTTCTTTTTTGACGGAGAAAGAATTGAGTATATTGTTAGAGACGACCGGAAAAGTGAAATAGCAGAAGCAACGAAAGAATTATTAGGAATTGAAGTATTAAATCGTTCTGTTAGACATTTAGGGGAGGCAAAAAAATCCTTAGAAACTGATTTGAGATTAATTGGTAATCCTGAAACTAAAAAACTGCTGAAAGAAAAAAATCAAATTGAACAAGAAATTAACAAATTATCAAAACGCCAAACAGAGATAGAGAAAGAATTACAAGATCATCGAGAAGTTAAGAAAGAAATTAGTAGTCGTTTAGTGGAATTTAAAGGTGCAGAAGGATTACCCCAACAAAAAGACCAATTAAACATCCAGGTAGTATCAATCAAAGAACAAATATTACAAGCTTATCAAGGGTTAAAAAGAGCTATATCAACTCGTGGTTATATGGTTTTCTTGTCAGATGCCATAGGAAAATTCCGAGAAATTTTTGGTAATTTAAAAGAAAAAGGTGAGTTGCCCATAGGAATCAAAAGACAGTTTGTACAACAGTTATTAGAAAAACAACGTTGTATTTGTGGAGCAGAATTAACTATAGATTCTCTAGGGAGAAAATCAGTAGAAAAATGGATGGAAAAAGCCGAAATTGCTGATGTAGAAGAAACCGCAATTAGAATGAGTATACAGATAGATGAAATTGATAAACAAGTACTAGAGTTTTGGGATGAAGTCGATCGACAACAAGCTAATATCGAAAAATTGCGTCATCAACTTTCACGGGTTGAAAATGAGTTAGAGTCAGTTCAAAAAAAACTACGAAGTTATCCAGATGAAGATATTCAGCAGTTACAAAAACGGTTAGATGAAATAGAAATTAAGGTAGGAAACTTAAACCGAGAAACTGGGTCAAATGCTCTACAGCTAGAAACTTTAAATAAAGAAATTAAAATCTTAGATAAACAACTTGATAAACAACAAATGAATGAATTAAAACAAGTTTTAGCCCAAAGGCGAATTGCAGCTACTCAAGATGCTATCAATAGATTGATAGAAGTCCGAGCGCGTCTAGAAAAACAGTTTAGAGTTTCTTTAGAAAAACGAGTACAAGAGTTATTTTCAGAAATTTCTTTTACTCCCTATATTCCTAAATTGAATGAAAATTATGAATTAACTTTAGTAGAAAATACTGGTGGAGAAGATGCTTTAGTTGCCGCTTCTACAGGAGAAAATCAAATCCTCAGTTTGGCATTTATTGGTAGTATTATTGACGAAGTAAGAATCTGGAGTCAAAAAAACACTTTAATGGGACCCGATAGTAGCACTTTTCCCATAGTAATGGATTCTCCTTTTGGCAGTTTAGATGAAATTTATCGCAGACAAATTGCTAATATTATTCCTCAATTAGCAAATCAATTAGTTGTATTGGTAACTAAAACTCAATGGCGAGGTGAAGTAGCGGAAGAAATGGCTGATTATATTGGTAGAGAATATGTGCTTTCTTATAATTCTCCAAAATTAGATTGTGAAGAAGATGCTATTCAGTTAAGTGGAGAATCTTATCCTTTGGTAAAACGTAGTCCGAATGAGTTTGAATATACAGAAGTACTTGAGGTAGATTATGATTAAACTCTAAAATGCTGTGCAAACAGCTAGAGGTACTTTTAACGCAGTTCTTCCAGCAGGAGGCAACTGATAACTGAAATTACATTATTTATGTGAATTAGTATTAGTAATATCAATTCAAGTTGTTAAGTGGAGATATTTTAGAGTAATCTCACCCTTTTTATCTTGCATTTATACATAAGATTATTCCGTTATCACTGTGCTCGTTTGTGCAGCATGACCTAAGAAAGTCAGAAATAGGAACTCACCAAGTCAGAAGTTTTTCGCACAATCATTTTCGGTAATAAAATCTCTATTTTTAGACTGAGAAATATAGTGACGCGACCCCCGCTATCAATTTTATTTTAGCGGTTAAAAATTAGTGGTGAGTAACAATCTCCCGCTAATTTTAACTTCTAACTTTCAGTCCGAATGCTCCGCAAACACACTTCTGATTTTTGACTTCTTGAATATAGCTCCTCGGAAAGAGGTAAAATAGTCAAATGTTAAACAGGAGAGAAATTATGATACATAATATTCAAGATATTGAAGGCATGAATTCTGTATATGCTGAAAAATTAATAGGAGTAGGTATTACTAATGTTGCAGAACTATTAGAAAAATGTTCTTCTCTCGCAGGAATAGAAGAATTGGAGCAAGCTACTTCTATTGAAAAAGACCTGATTATTCAGTGGGTTAATTTTGCTGATTTATCACAAATTAAAGGAGTAGATCGGGAATATTTTTCCCTATTATCAGCTTTGGGAATACATACAATTTCTGAATTAAAAAATCGGTTTCCTGAAACACTCCACTATCAGATGATGAAGCTTAACCATCAAAAACAACTCGTGCAACGCTTACCTAGTTTAAGTATGGTTAGAAGTTGGGTTGCTCAGGCAACAAATCTTCAAAGAAAAGCTGCCCATAACAATGTGCCAACTACTAAATTACCATTAAAAAAATGGTCTATAGATTGGTCTGATTAAGAAAAAAGGTAGTGGTAAACAAATAATGATTTTTGAAGTTTAACTCCCAACAATTAAAGGAATATACTAACTAATATCCTGATATCTTTAGGACTAAGAGAAAAAACAGCAACCCTACAGCTTAAAGTTAAAAAAATCTAGCGAGAAACCCCATAAGTTCTCATTCTGTGAAGCACCTAAAAAGCCCAGGTTTTTTTCCTTGCATTGCTCAAATAATTGTGAGAAGATTTAAGTATAAGGGTTAACTTGCCTATACGCTTGACTTTTTATTCAATCAAGAAATATCTATGAAATAGTCTGGAGAAATAAAAGACACAAATTTGACATTCTCTCCTGGTAAATCGGAGATGATACCGGGAGTCCTCAAAGCTGCATTTTTGATAGAAGCGATCGCTAATAAAGAAAAACCCCATAAGTTCTCATTCTGTGAAGCACCTAAAAAATCGCCCAGGTTTTTTGCCTTGCATTGCTCAAATAATTGTGAGAAGATTTAAGTATAAGGGTTAACTCGCCTATGTACTTGACTTTTTATTCAATCAAGAAATATCTATGAAATAGTCTGGAGAAATAAAAGACACAAATTTGACATTCTCTCCTGGTAAATCGGAGATGATACCGGGAGTCCTCAAAGCTGCATTTTTGATAGAAGCGATCGCTAATAAAGAAAAACCCCATAAGTTCTCATTCTGTGAAGCACCTAAAAAATCGCCCAGGTTTTTTGCCTTGCATTGCTCAAATAATTGTGAGAAGATTTAAGTATAAGGGTTAACTCGCCTATGCACTTGACTTTTTATTCAATCAAGAAAAATATATGAAATACTCAGCACTCACTGCCACAAACAGTCTAGAGAAATAAAAGACCCAGATATAACCAGATTTGAGGTAATTTTTATTAGTTATTGATTGATAGCGATGTAGCTACCGCACTTGCTCCGCCAACGCTCTATTGAAAAACCGGAAAAATTTTCATCTTGTGAAGCACCTAAAATCATCAAGCAAGATAGTTTGCCTTGCATTCTCCAAATAATTGTGAGAAGATTTAACTATAAGGGTTAACTCGCCCATGCTCATGACTTTTTATTCAACTAAAAAATAGTATTTCACATAAATATAAATTATTATTCGTTTTCAATTAGAGAGAATTTAAATAGCTCTCCTATGAGAAATCCAGCTATTTAATTGTAATTTGCTCGAGAAAAATCAGACTTTTTAAACACTAAAAAATGTTGTTGTGGTAAAAAATCATCAGTCTCTTGCCAAACCAAACCCACAGAATTCATTTCTTTTTTTACCTGTTTCTCAGTCATCTTGTGCAAACCTTTAATCATAATCATCGGATTTTCACCCCGATATTCCAATAAAATAACCCGCCCACCAGACTTCAAAGCAGCAACTATTCCCAACATCATTTCTCGCGGATATTCAAACTCGTGGTAAGCATCAACTAACAAAGCAATATCAACAGTAGAAGGAGACAAATTAGGATTATCTACATCCCCTAAAACCGTCTCAATATTAGTAATATTTTCCTCATTTTTAACAAAATTAATTAACTCCAACATCTCCGGTTGTATATCTACCGAAATCACCTTACCTTGAGGAATCAAAGGACTAATTCTAAAAGTAAAATAACCAGTACCAGCACCAATATCTGCCACAACATCTGTAGATTTTAAATCAAGACGATCGATAGCATTTTGAGGATTTTCTCTATAACTTCTGCTAGGTCTTTCTAACCAAGCAGCACCTTCATGACCCATAACTTTAGCTATTTCTCGACCTAGATAAAATTTCCCAATACCTTCCGGATTATGGATAGTTTTATATTTATAAACTCCATCGGAACTAGCAACTACATTAGTTTTTACAGAACAAGCATTTAAGATTAGACTTAGAAAAACTATAGATAAAATTATGCCTACATTTTTTAAATAGTTGATGAACAATTTATTCACACTTAACTAGGATTAAATAACTAGAATAATCTTATCATATTCCACCAAATTAGTAAGTAAAGCCAAAACAAAATTTAGTTATAACTACTTTCCTGATAGTCGCCTTATACCAAATTCAAGAAAGATTGTTACAGTAAAATATAGATGCTTAACGGAATTGAAAAATCTTCATTGTTTATTTATTAAACCTACCACCTACCACCTACCACCTAACACCTAATACCTTGAATAGCCAATGTAGCAATATTTTTTGAAAATGGTATTATATATCTGCTTCTAACCGTTTGATTGAATAGAGTGAATTAACGACCGCTGCTAAAGCAATAATTTACTCGTTAAACAATTAACAATTAATAATTACCTCTGATTTTTATTCAATCTTGTTATCAAAATAAATATCAATGTTTTTTATTCTTAAACGGAGACGGTTAAAAACTGAAATTATTAATTATAAGTTATGAAGTAAATAGGAAAAAAAAGCTATATATCCAAACAAAAAAAACATGATTTTCAATTTAATAAATTTAGTTATAGCACGATAGATAAACAAGATAAATATCCCCCTTTTTACCGAATGATTAAGGTTTAAAGCCTCTCCTTGGATGCGCCGCGAGTTGTCGCTCTACAAAGAGAAACAAGAAAAAAATTTCCCTACCGCGTCAATCCTCTTCTTTTCAAGAAGAGGTAATTGTTAATTATTAATGATTAATTATTAATGATTAATGATTAATGATTAATGATTAATGATTAATGATTAATGATTAATGATTAATTATTAATTATTGAAAGTCTTGGTATATATTTTAATTTGAGATACAGTAGTTTATATCAATTCAAGCAATCAATAACAATTAGTTGGTAAAGTAATACAATTATGCCTCAAAAATATAATAAATTAGTACGCGATCGCATTCCCGAAATTATCCGTAAAAGTGGTTTAGACTGTGAAACTATCACTCTCTCAGAAACAGAATATCGCCAAGCATTACGAGAAAAACTTATTGAAGAAGCCCAAGAAGCAGCAACAGCAAGTAACGCTGATTTAGCCATAGAAATAGCTGACTTATTAGAAGTAGTAGATGCTTTACTCAAAAGTTATGGAATTTCTCATAATCAAATTACACTCGAACGAGATCAAAAACGCGCAACTAAAGGAGATTTTGAGCAGAAAATCATGTTATTGTGGACAAAAGAAAATAATACTAAATAGAAACTATTAAAAATGTTGAGGAAAAACATCTTAACTAACACACCTTGAGAAGCAATTGTGGGTTATTCTCGTGCAGTAAAAATCGGTAATTTTATTTATGTCTCAGGTACTACTGCTACCGATAAAACTGGGAAAATTATGAGTACACACACTGATGAACAAACTGTACAAATTATCCAGAATATTGAAACAGCTTTACAGACAGTCGGAGCAAGTTTAAAAGACGTAGTCAGAACCATAATTTATGTAACAAATATCGATAAATGGGAAGAAATAGTTCAACAATTAATAATTAATAATTATTAATTATTTTCAAGGAGAGGATTGACGCTTAAGGAAAAATTTTTCTCTCTTGGTCGATTGGATATGGCGAGGAGACCCGTTCTTACAGACCCGCTCCGAAGATCGCCATCCCACCCTACGGGAAGCTACGCTAACGACCGCTTGTTTCTCCTTTAAAGGAGAGAATTTCAACCTTAATTATTCGGTAAAAACTTCATAGCTTCAATCTATAATTTTGAAAATTTTACACATCTCGAACAGATTAATATATTTAATTTTTAGTAATGAATAGAATTAGAATTGCCAGAGATAAAGCAGATTTAGTCAAAGCTTTAACCGAGTCAGAAGAAAAAACAGCTCCTTTTAAAACTTATGCTGATGTAATGGTATTTGCCGCATCTTTAGCCATTAAGAAAAACCACCGAGTTCCACTAACAGAAATTTCTCAAAGAGAACCAGGTCCAATTAGTATTGAAGTTTTTTGGTCTAGGGGATATGACAGTATTATTAAATTAATCGCGATCGCCGACACAAAAGATACACAAATTCTCTCTCCAACAAATGAAGAAATAGAAGAAAATTACATTAAAATATTTGAAGAGTATGCCAATGGAGGGTTAGAAATATTACGAGATGAAATGCGGGGTGCAGTAGATTATTCAGAACGACTTTTATTAGTCTTAATTTCCCAGAGATATCAAAAATCTCAGCCAGAAGCAGAATTTGATTTAACTAAATTTTTGAAATAAATAAAAAAGTTCAAAAATCAACAATTAACAGTTATACCAATTTGATGTGAGGCTTCACAGAATTAGGTGTTAGGTGTTAGGTATTAGGTATTGGTCATTATACCAATTTGATGTGAGGTGGCACAGAATTATCAAATTTATTAACTTGTCTATCTCGATCTACAGTCAACCCCGATCAAAATATTATTCTATGCAACTTCTTATGAATTTAGTATTAACAATTACCTATTTTCAAAAATAATAGGATTGACTCAAAAGAAAAATAAATGATTTTTTTTCTTACCCCGAGAAGCTTAAAATCTGAAATTATTAATTATTAACTATGAATTATTCGGTGATAAATATAGACAAAAATTTAGTTTTAATAACGCTAATTAGCACATAAATTAAGAAAGTGAAAAAACCTAACTAATGTAATGGTAATCTAACAAAAAAACCTCTTCCCTTCCGTCTTCTACTCTCTGTACCTAACTCCCAAACCTAACTGAGACCCTTAATCACAATAATTTTTAACATCTATCTAGCTACTTAATATTAATGTTATCTTTTCTCAGCCTGAATTATCATCAAATCAAATAATATCATGTCCGGATAATAGCGTGATCAAAAAACTTTCTCCTTCTCCTCATCTTTCTTCTTCTTTCTTCCCTCCTGACTCGGTCCTCGGTCCTCGGTCCCCCTTCATCGTTTATTTATAACTGTTCAACCGAAGATGATATAACTCTTTTTTGACTTTTGACTTTTGACTTTTAATTTTTAACTTTTGACTTATATTTAGGTGCGCCCATACAGGTATGATGACGATATTGAGCATCAAAAAGGGAACGCAAATTAAAGAATCATGCGAATTTTATTTGTGGCAGCTGAAGTAGCTCCTTTAGCCAAAGTTGGTGGTATGGCCGATGTAGTCGGAGCCTTACCCAAAGTGCTACGGGCCATGGGTCACGATGTCCGTATCTTTATGCCTTACTATGGCTTTCTGGGCGACAAAATGGAAATTCCAGAAGAACCAATCTGGGAAGGAAATGCCATGTATCAAAGCTTTAGCATTTATGAGACGGTACTACCAAAAAGCGACGTGCCGTTGTACCTATTTGGCCATCCGTCTTTTTGGCCACGTCGTATCTACTACGGAGATGACGAAGACTGGAGGTTCACTCTATTTGCCAATGGAGCGGCTGAGTTTTGCTGGAATGGCTGGAAACCAGATATTATTCATTGCAATGACTGGCACACAGGCATGATTCCAGTTTGGATGCATGAAACCCCAGATATTAAAACCGTATTTACTATTCATAACCTAGCTTATCAAGGACCTTGGCGCTGGTTATTAGAAAGAATTACTTGGTGTCCCTGGTATATGGAGGGACATAATACAATGGCTGCAGCAATACAGTTTGCCGACCGGGTAACTACTGTTTCTCCTACTTATGCAGGTCAGATCCAAACACCAGCTTATGGCGAACGCCTAGATGGTTTAATGTCTTTTATTAGCGGTAAGTTAACAGGTATTCTTAATGGTATTGACCTGAACTTTTATAATCCAGCTAATGACAGATACATTGCTCAAACTTATACTATCGATACCTTAGAAAAACGTGCTGCTAATAAAATTGCTCTCCAAGAAGAGGTAGGCTTTGAAGTAAATAAAAACACGTTTTTAACAGGAATGGTCTCCCGACTGGTAGATCAAAAAGGACTTGATTTAATGCTGCAAGTATTGGATCGGTTTATGGCTTATACCGATAGTCAGTTTATATTGTTAGGCACAGGCGATCGCTTCTATGAAACCCAAATGTGGCAGATAGCTACTCGTTACCCTGGTCGTATGAGTGTCCAACTTTTATATAATGATGCCCTATCTCGGCGGATCTATGCAGGTACCGATGGTTTTTTAATGCCTAGTAGATTTGAGCCTTGTGGTATTAGTCAAATGTTGGCCATGCGTTATGGTAGCGTACCTATTGTGCGTCGCACAGGAGGGTTAGTTGATACAGTATCTTTCCATGATCCAGTTAACAATGCTGGTACTGGCTATTGTTTCGATCGCTATGAACCACTAGACTTCTTTACTGCAATGGTTAGAGCTTGTGAAGCTTTCCGCTTTAAAGAGCAATGGCAAGAATTACAGAAACGCGGTATGAGAGAAAACTTTAGTTGGGACAAATCAGCTCAGGAGTATATTAAAATGTACAAATCAATACTTGGCTTACCTGAGGAAGAAACAACAACAGACAAGGAGCCTGAATTAGTCTAGTAAAACCTAATTTTAGAATAGGAATTGAGTTAAAACACCCAATTCCTTATTTCTTTATTTCTTTTCTTTTTATAGAAAGCTTGTACTGAAATTTATCAGTTGTCAGCTTTTTTATTTCTCCGAACGTCTTGCTTTTCAAGCTAGTTAATTTACTGAATTAACATCAAAAATGCTTTTTTTAAGTAAATAAATCTAGCGGTAAATGACCATAAGTTCCATTAATTCCTGTATCTTCAGCAGATTGACAAGATACTAATACCCCTCTATATTCTCCAATATAGGATTCAAGATGATATGACTCTTTTATCCCATTAAACTTGATATAAACTGAACCTTCAATTGTTCTAAAATTAGAATCATCAATTAGGGTAGTATTATATCCTAATGCCCCTAGATAGCTTTCTAAAGCAGATAAAGCTTCAGTAGTTGATTCGGCACAAATTCCCAACATTTGATAGTCAGACAAATTAGCTAATAGCAAAATTGCTGCTTGAGTAATAGCTTTTTCCTCTGGTGATTCTACTAACTTAATGTTTTGACAGGCAAATTTATGGAGGATTTCTTCAGCTTGAACAACAGTGAGATTCTGAATGTTTTGAGTGGACATATAATACTGTAAATTGTATGACGATAATATCTGTAATATTGGTTGGATAACAGGAGTTTTATAAAAATTATACAATTTTCAATAACTCAACTAAATAAAGTTAATCAATGACAGCCTAATATTACATCTATGATATTGTCTAAAGTACAAAATTTATAATAGTTAACTGAGAATATGAAAAATACTATAGTAACCAGCCTATTTTATACTTCCTACTCTCTAACCCTTGAAATAATTAGCTATCTCAAGAGTTCAGGGTTAATATTGACTTCTGAACTTTCATGTAATAATTGACAGGAAGCTTTAACATGAGTTATTATCACTATTAATCAACTATAGCCATCCTAAGATAGAATATGAATATAAGCTACATATAAAGAGAATTAACCGTTAGTATTTAGATGATTAAAACTTTTTCAAAACCTATTTAGATAATTTATATTATATTATTTAAGTAAAAATATTTGATGAAACAATCTTTTTGATGATGAACTACAAGTTTAGTCAAATTTATTATTATATCAATAAACTAGAAAAACTTGCTATCTTGCTATCCATAAATAAAAAAAATAATTTATGACTATCTTCATAGGTCTTAAGTTGTATCAATACTTTTTAAATTTATCCATTACACTAATCTCTACTATTTTTATTCAAAAATATCGCACAAATAAAATATCTACATAGGAATATAGAATAAAATTTCTCAATAACTAATTACCAAATTAATAAAATCATCCTTAGATCCAATAAATAAAATTATAATAGAAGTAGTAAACTCAGGAAATTAATCATCAGTGAAAATATCATTAGTTGTTAGTGACTTATCAACCAGTGGTGTGGGAAGATGGGGAGGCGCAGTACGTCCTTTCTTATTATCTCAAGCACTAAAAAAACTACAAGTAGATGTAGAAATTGTGGGCTTTGTTAGTGGAGAAAAACAACAACTAACAACTAATCAGGAAAATACTATTATCGCCATAGATAGCCACAATTACTATCCCAAATTTTTATTATCAGCCAAACAACTTCTAGATAAAATAACAGGAGACATAATTTACGCCTACAAATTAAAACCTACCAGCCTAGGTTTATCTCTAATCAGAAAAATGCAAATCCATCGCCCAGTATTTTTAGATATTGACGATTGGGAGTTAAGCTGGCATGGAGGAGATAGTTGGAAATATCATCCCAGTCTTAAACAATTAGCTAGAGATATCTTGAAACCAGAAGGAGCATTGCGACAACCAGACCATCCCTTTTATTTAAAATGGATAGAAAGTTTTGTCTCCAAAGCAGACAGGGTAACTCTACACAATCAATTTCTCAAAAAACGTTTTGGTGGGACTTATTTACCAAATGGAAAAGATACCACTTTATTCGACCCAACCAAGTACGATCCAGAGGTAAGTAGAACTCGTTATGGCTTGAGCGATTATAAAATTTTAATGTTTCCAGGGGCACCACGACCATATAAAGGCGTAGAAGATGTTTTAATCGCCCTAGAGAATATCAATCAGCCAGATTTAAGGTTGGTCATCGTCGGAGGTAGTCCTTATGATGATTATGACCGTCAACTCATGGAAAGATGGGGACATTGGATAATTAAAATGCCAAAATATCCACCTACAGTTATGCCAGAAATTGTAGCCGCTGCCCATATAATAGTAGTCCCCCAGAGAGATACTCCAGAAGCTCAAGCACAATTTCCATTAAAACTAACTGATGGAATGGCAATGGCCAAACCAATTATCGCCACAAAAGTAGGGGATATTCCAGAAATTGTAGGCAATACTGGCTATTTAGTCGATCCTAGTTCTCCCGAACAAATTGCAGCACAAATTGAATTAATATTTAACGACTTAGCTACAGCAAATACCAAAGGCATGAAAGCTAGAAAAAGATGTATTAAATATTATAGTATTGATGCTATGGCAGCAATTTTATCAGAGTTAATCAAAATTTAGTGAGCAGGTATTAAGAGTAGTAAAAATTGAGATATTGTAAGATACAAGGAAAATATAAATGTCTACAAAAGAATTTATTTTAAGATTTATTCGGCGTTATCCTTTCCACATAATAGGAAATATTATATTAGGCTTTGCCGGAGGATTATTTAATGGAGTTAATACAGCCCTAATAGTACCTATACTACTGCAAATTTCTGGGCAAAAAATTGAACTGAAGGGTTCTCCACCTATAATTAATTTTTTATTATCTCCTTTTGATGGAATTTCAGATAATAATTATCGCCTTGTGGTGATGCTTTTAGCAGTGATATTAACTATTATTCTGAAAAATTTAACCATATATTTAAAGAGTTTGTTATCAGTAGCCTTTAGTCGTAGGCTCACAAATAGTATTAAATCGGAAATGTTCCAAACATTAATGGACAGCGACTTAGACTTCTTCACAAAAGTAAAAGTAGGAGATTTAACAAAACGTTTAGGCTCAGATACAGCTCAGTGTACTGCAACAGTTAATGCTTATATTAATTTAATAACTCAATTAATAACTGTTTTATTATTTGTAAGCATACTAATTTCTATCTCTTGGCAACTTACTTTGATTTCTACTCTATTGGTAACCTTAATAGCAGGTATTAATCAATTATTTATCCTTCGTTCAAAAAAATTTGGGTCTTTGTTGAACCGGGCACAAAAAACTTATGCAATCAAAGTAATTGAAGCTCTCAGTGGTATCCGGTTAATTAAATCAGTAAGTAGCGAAAATAGAGAATATAAACAGTTAAGAAAATTAATGCTGTCCTTGGAAAATATAGCGCTGAAAGAAAAAATGAATTCAGCGTTAATCGCACCAGTTAATGAAGTGACAAGCATAATTACAGTAATCTGTATTTTATTATTAGGTAAAAATTTATTTGCCGGTACAATGGAAAATGTTTCTGCTATCTTACTTACCTATCTTTTAGTTCTATTTCGGTTACTACCAATGATATCAGGAATTAATAGTACCCGTAATCAAATTGCCAAAGGGTCTGCTAGTTTTGATATGGCTGTAGACTTATGGAGAAGAGATAATAAACCAATAATGAAACCTGGTTCCATACCCTTTCAAAAAGTTAGGAGGAAAATTCATTTTAATAAAATTTCTTTCTCTTATCCAGGTAATAGTAATCTAGTTCTCAAAAATGTTGATGTATCTGTACCTCAAGGTAAAACTTTAGCATTAGTGGGAGGTTCAGGAGCAGGTAAGTCAACATTTGCTGACCTACTACCAAGATTTTATGACCCTACCTCTGGTTCCATTACTATAGATGGCATTGACTTGCGTGAGTTCGATATTACCAGTCTCAGAAAAAGAACTGGTATTGTTAGTCAAACGACTCATTTATTCAACGACACAGTCAGAAATAATATTTTTTATGCTTGTCCTGATGCCACAGAAGATGAAATTATTCAAGCTGCCAAACAAGCTAATGCTTATGATTTTATTATGGAATTGCCGAAGCAATGGGATACCGAAATAGGCGATCGGGGTGTTATGCTTTCTGGGGGTCAACGTCAACGCTTGGCTATTGCTAGAGCATTATTGCAAGATCCAGAAATATTAATCTTAGACGAGGCCACCAGTGCCCTTGATACTGTTTCTGAGCGTTTAGTGCAGGAGGCCATCGATCAATTAAGTCGAGACCGAACAGTTTTAGTTATTGCCCACCGTCTCTCAACAATTCAAAATGCAGACAAGATAGCTGTTTTAGAGCGTGGAGAATTAGTGGAAATTGGCACTCATTTAGAACTTCTACAAAAAGAAGATGGTTACTATCGCCGTCTCTATTCTATACAGTTTGGCGACCAATCTAAGGCAGATAATTATATTGACCAGCAACTTTTGACTAAAGCTTCTTATGAAGCTCGTGGTTTTCTCAATCAAATTATTGGTTCTTTAAGACTATTAGTTGATGAAATAATTGATACACCCGAAGAACAAACAGAAATTACTGAGGAAGCTTTTCAGTCCGCAATTTATCTTTTAAGAACCTTAGAAATATTTGAAAATCAAATGGTAAATGGGAACAAAGGTTAACGCTCAAAATTTTATCGGCTCAGTTATTATTATTATTATTATTATGAATAATTAATCAAAAATTTTGATATATTTAGATAATTAGCTGATTTTATATAATGTTTTTATTTGAGATGTAAATCTAGATTGAGGTTTTTTATTATCAAAAAAAGTGCACTGATGGAGTAGCTTCTATCCTTGTGTTTGCTAGTATTTATTGCTGTTTTCTCTCCTTTACTATTCTCTCCATACCTTTTTGATAACACTTAGTCTCCACATCCCAGATAAAAACGCTATAGAACAAAGTTTGTCATACTAAAACGCTAACTGGAGTTCTATCGCTCCCATTTTTCAAATATCCATTCTTGCAAAATAGGATTGACTAATTCCGGTGCTTCATCTTGAGGACAATGACCAACCCCAGGTAAAGGAATAAACTTTTCTACTGTTTCAAACTTAGCAAATTCTTTTGCCAATTCAATATTCTCCCAGGGGTCTTCCTCTCCCCATAAAATGAGAGCTGGACATGGTAATATTGGCAATAAATCTTCAGGTAAAGGTCCTTGAGAATAACCAGTAAAAGCCACAAAAACATCAACTGCTCCCTCATCTTTTGCTGGTGTTAAGAGTATATCTATTAATTCATCAGTAACAGCTTCAGAACGTTTATAAGCTTGCAACAATACTCGCCTGACTGTTTTCTTTGTTGCTAACTGATTAAAAAATATTTGACTTATCCACTTGACTTTGAGCACTTTTTGTACTATTGATGCCCCTTGACTGCGATACCAAGGAAGAGTAGACCGTTTCCGTTCGTGCAAAAGTCGCAAAGAACAATTGATAATTCCTATACCCAAAGCAATATCTGGATAATCCACTGCGGCCTGCATCATGGCAATACAACCAACAGAATTTCCGACAAGAAAAGCAGGGGTGCCAACTATCTCTCTACAGAAATCAGCAATTTGTTGACCCCAGGTTTCAAATGTATAGGTAACATCTTTGCTTGGGGTTGGTTTAGCTGAAGCACCAAAACCAAGTAAGTCAATAGCATAACAGCGACAACTGGTAGCTAGTACAGGAATATTTTTGCGCCAGTGTCCCCAGGAAGCACCAAAACCATGTACGAGTAATACAGACGGGCCTTTTTCTCCTTGGCTTTGGTAGCAGATAGGCCAACCTCGCCATATCCAAGTTTTAGCGGTAGTCATCAGATTTTAAGATGTATCGATCGTTAGTTTGATTATTTTACCTGAATTTACCTTGAGGAATTTTCTGTAGTTTGCGATCTAATAATTTTCATCTTCAACCTTCAGGACTTAGACATTTTTCGGACAAAAACGCTATATATACCATAGTGCTATAGTTTTTATATACTATATATAGTACCTTTGCGTAAGTCCTGGCCTAAAAAAAATGAGTAATTTATCTCAATAATTATCTTCTAAATTAGATTCATTATTTGTTGATATATATAGCGTTTCTCAAGTTACTGAGGTACAGTTGTTTTTCTGATTTTCTATTACCGAATAATTAATAATTAAATAATTAAATAATTAAACAATTCAGCTTACTCTGCCTCCCCTTCCAAGGGGAAAAAAATCACGAAGTCAGAAGTCAGAAGTCAGAAGTCAGAAGTCAGAAGTCAGAAGTCAGAAGTCAGAAGTCAGAAGTCAGAAGTCAAGCCACCCCTCGCCCCTCCCCCTCCCAGGAGGGGAAGTAGGGGATTAGAGCAACGCTCCAAAAATATTGCGCCTTAAAAGGCGGGGTTGCGCGACCCATATTATTTTGATAAATTTTTTCCTTATTGGTCAATCCTCTTCCTTTTAGGGAGAGGTAATTATCCATTATTCATTATCGATTATTGATTATCGATTATACATTAATGAAAGGAGAAACAAGAAAAAATTTTCCTTTTATTCAATCCTTTTCCTTTTAGGGAGAGGTAATTATCAATTATCAATTATCAATTATTGAATACTCCCTACTCTCTAAAACAAACAAATTTTGTATCTCACGCTTCTTGGGAATTGCTGTAGCAATAATTAGTTTTGTAGAAAATATCTACAGCATTAATAAATAGTAGGAATAGTTTTAGAGCTTTTATCTAAAATAAATTTTTATATTAGCGTTGTGATTTTTATATTTATACTTTGTTGTCAAGTATAATTGCTATTCATCATTAATATGAAAGTAAGCATTTCCTGCGGAATGCGGAGCTAACAGCTATTAGCAGTCAGCTCTCAGGAATTAGTAATGAGTAATTACTTCTAAGGTTTAGTCACGGGATGCATGCCAGCAACTTTTATTCTTTCTCAATTTCAAAGGTTGTTTTTATCTTCTTCAAAATTAATAGCTGAGGTGCTAAATGCTTACATATCAAAAACGTTATAATATTCTACACTTAAAACTTACAATAACTATAACCATCAAAATTTTGCTAAATGTTAAATTATTTAACTCTAGAATACTAAAATATTAAAAATGTCAGCAATTTACCCTACATCAACTCTACCATTTATCGGTTCGGAAATTGAACCAGACTATACCACCGCCAAAGTAGCAATTTTACCAATTCCTTATGAAGCAACTACCACTTATAGAAGGGGTTGTGTTAACGGTCCATCAGCAATATTAGATGCGTCTCAACAGTTAGAATGTTATGACGAAGAATTAGACCGAGAAACTGGTTTAGAAGTTGGTATCTATACCCATGAATCTATAGCAGATACTGGTAATGGAAAAAAAATATTACCATTAGATATGCTAAAAGTCACTCAAGAAACAGTAGAAAAATTAGTGACTGATGGAAAATTTGTCATTGCTATCGGTGGAGAGCATAGCATTACAAATGGGATTGTTAAAGCTTATAAAAAAATATATTTGGATGAAAAATTTACAGTAATTCAAATAGATGCTCATGGCGATTTACGTTATGAATATGAAGGTTCAATATATAACCACGCCTGTGTAATGCGACGGATAATTGAAATGGGATTGCCAACAATACAAATCGGTATTCGGGCGATTTGCAAAGAAGAAGCAGATTTAATCAAGGAGAAAAATCTCACAGTTTTTCGTGCAAGGGAAATAGTTATTCAGCCAGATTGGATAGAGAGAGCGATCGCTAGTATTCGGACTCAACAAGTTTTTTTAACAATAGATTTAGATGGAATTGACCCAACATTAATTCCTGGAGTTGGTACCCCAGAACCTGGTGGACTAAATTGGTATTCTTTAACTGCATTTTTGCGGAAATTATTTGAATTACACGAAGTAATAGGTTGTGACATTATGGAGTTAGCTCCAATAGTTGATTCTGTAGTATCTGAGTTTACAGCAGCTAAATTAGTCTATAAACTTATTGGATATCAGGCATTAGCTCAAGGCTGGTAAAAATATAGGATATGATAGAAAAATATTTGTTCTAAGTAAGGCAATTTTTGAAAGGTAATTAGAGAGATGAGTTTGACTGAAATGACAGGAACAGAAATTGATAATTATGCTCCAGATTTTGAATTGCCAGGAGTAGATGGTGAGGTTCATCATTTAGCAAGATATTTAGAAAATTTTAAAGTAGTTTGTGTGATATTTTTGAGCAATCAATGCCCAGAAGTAGATTTATATATTGAACGCATTAAGCAACTGCAAAAATATTTTCAAAACCAAGGAGTAATCATAATTGGAATGAATGCTAATGATGCGACGATTTCTCCCAAAGATAGTTTTGAAAAAATGAAAGAATTTGCAGCTAATAATCAACTAAATTTTCCCTATATTCGGGATGTAACTCAAGACGTAGCAGAAAGCTTTGGGGTTGACAAAACACCCGAGGCTTTTTTATTGGATCGGGAAGGTAAGTTACGATATCGTGGCCGAATAGACGATAATGTTAATCAGCCAGAAGCAGTAAAAGTTGCTTATCTACATCAGGCAATTACCCAACTTCTTCATCTTGAAGAAGTAACCCCATCTCATACAGAAGTCGTTGGTTGCTCAATTAAATGGCGCGATTCATTAATGGATAATGGATAATGGATAATGGATAATGGATAATGGATAATGGATAATGGATAATGGATAATGGATAATGGATAATGGATAATTACCTCTGGTTAAAACCGTTACGGAATTGAATGTAAGGAAATATTATTTCTTCTCTTGGTCGATTAGATATGGCGAGGAGACCGAGCCATCTCACCCTTCGGGAAGCTGCGCTAACGACCGCTTTTTTCCCCTTGAAAGGGGAGGCAGAGTAAGCTGAATTATTTAATTAATAATTATTAATTATTAATTATTCGGTAATTTCTAACTTTTGATAGTTTAACTCCCATAGGAATTTTATGTGAGTCTGCCAATAATTATGAAATTTATTAACTTATCTGTCTCAATCTCAAGTCAACTTTGATGAAAATATTAGACATATCTAATAATCAAAAATCCAATCAATTATCACACATAAATCATCAATTATTTCTCCCTACTCCCTATTTTCTGGAGAAGTCTATGATTCTATGCAACTTCAATATTAATTTAGTATCAAGAATAAAATAGTGGAAAAAAGCAGAACAACTGGTATCGTATTGTGGAAGCAACTTTAGTTGAGAAAAGACTCAAAGTATGGGGACAGTCGATCGACGGGTTTTGCTGAAATTGAGTGGCGAATCCTTGATGGGAAGTCTTGGCTATGGCATAGATCCGGCAGTAGTCCAAGGAATTGCTCAAGAAGTGGCCGAAGTAGTGGCCACAGGAATTCAAATGGCAATTGTTGTTGGGGGCGGTAATATTTTTAGAGGTGTAAAAGCAGCCTCGAAAGGAATGGACCGAGCAACAGCAGATTATGTGGGCATGATTGCCACTGTGATGAATGCTATTACCTTACAAGATGCCCTCGAACAAGCAGGAGTGCCGACAAGAGTCCAAACGGCGATCGCTATGCAAGAAGTAGCCGAACCTTACATTCGTCGTCGAGCCATTCGCCATCTGGAAAAAGGCCGAGTGGTAGTTTTTGGCGCAGGTTCTGGTAATCCATTTTTTACCACTGATACTACTGCAGCTCTCAGAGCAGCAGAAATTGACGCAGAAGTAATTTATAAAGCCACTAAAGTCGATGGGGTCTATGATTCCGATCCAGAAAAGAATCCACAGGCCAAACGATACGAGTCCCTAACTTATGGGGAAGTATTAAGACAAGACTTACGGGTAATGGACAGTACAGCGATCGCTCTTTGCAAAGAAAATAATATCCCGATTATTGTATTTAATCTTTCGGTTACGGGTAATATCCGTAAGGCCATTATGGGAGAAAAAATTGGAACTATTGTCAGAGGTTTTGATGAATGAATATAGAAGAAGCTGAAAAGAAAATGAAAAAAGCAGTTGAAGCTACTCAAAGTTCCTTCAACACGATTAGAACTGGAAGAGCTAATGCTTCTCTTTTAGACAGAGTAATAGTTGAATATTATGGAGTTCCAACTCCACTCAAATCTATGGCAAATATTGGCATCCCAGATGCTAGTACCATTACTATTCAACCTTTTGATAAAAGTAGTCTGGGCTTAATTGAAAAAGCAATTAATATGTCAGACGTTGGTTTAACTCCTAACAATGACGGATCTATTGTACGGCTAAATATTCCCCCACTCACAAGTGAACGTCGTCAGGAAATGGTCAAGTTAGCAGCTAAACTTGCTGAAGAAGGGAAAGTTTCTGTCCGTAATATTCGTCGTGATGCTGTAGATTCAGTTCGTAAACAAGAAAAAAATAGCGATATTTCTAAAGATGAATCACGAGATTTACAAGACAAAATTCAAAAGAAGACAGATAAATACATAGCCAAAATAGATGAGTTATTAGCTGCTAAAGAGAAGGATATTACAACGGTTTAAAAAAATCTTGAAAATCACAGATAAACAAAAGTAAAAAGTAAAAAATCAAGAGTTAAAAAACCTATATATCGACAAGATATGTAAAATAAAGTATCTTAGAAAATCATAGGTAAGATGGGAACTCTGTGATTTTTGCAGGGGGTAGGTTTTATAGATGGTTTAAGCAAGTAAATAACTTTTCTATAGAAACTACCCCTGCTCAATAAGTATTTTCCCATCCCCAAAAATCATAAAAAACCTCAATATTAAAGTTAGAAGAAATGTTTGATTGTATAATCGTAGGATCAGGCCCAGCAGGAGGTACAGCAGCTTATCATTTGGCTAAAAAAGGACGTTCTGTTTTAGTCATAGAAAAAGAATCTTTACCTAGAAAAAAAGCTTGTGGTGGTGGGGTATCTCCAGCCATCGCTGAGTGGTTTGACTTTGATTTCACTCCAGCAATTTCTCTCAAGGTCAAGAAAATTTGCTATACATGGAAATTAGAAGACCCCGTAGAAGCAGATTTACCTTCTGCAATGTGGATGGTTAAACGGGATATTTTCGATCATTTCCTGATCCAAAAAGCTCAAGGAGAAGGTGCAGAATTAAGAGATAAAACAGAAGTTACAGGTATTGAATTTAAAAGCGATCATTGGGAAGTTAAAACAAACGGAGAACCTGTTACAGGTCGTTATTTAATTGCGGCTGATGGAGCAAAAGGCCCAATGGCTAAATGGTTGGGTTTCAAAGAATCAAAAAAACGGCAAAGTTTGGTTTTTGAAGCAGCATTAAAAGACCAAAATCAACAAGTTAACTTTGAATTTGGCTCAGTTAAAAACGGCAATATCTGGAGTTTCCCGAAAGCAGATTCTTGCTCAATTAATATTGCTACTTTTAGAGGTGGGGAACCCAAAAATTTATCCAAAGATTTGATGGAATATGCACAAAAAATTGGTTTAAGTGCAAATCAAAATGAATTATTAGAACATCCTATTTCTCTATGGGATGGAGATAAAAATCTCCACACAGAAAATGCAGTATTAGCAGGAGAAGCAGCAAGTATATTAGACCCCTTATCTGCCGAAGGAATTCGCCCCTCAATTTTCAGTGGTGTCAAAGCTGCTGAAGCTATAGATAAAGCTTTGGGAGGCGATGGAGATGCTCTCAAGCAATACACTCAGGTAATAAATGAAGAATGGGGTGCAGATATGGTTTGGGCAGGTCGTCTAGCAGGAGCATTTTATAGGTTTCCCAAAGTAGCTTATAAAATGGGAGTTAAATTACCTGCAGCTACCGAAGTAATGAGTAAAATTCTTTGTGGAGAATTGCGTTATGCAGATATTGCTAACAAGGCCATTAAAAAACTCAGTGGCAGTTTTTTACCAGGAAGAGGTTAATTAAAGTAAGTTATGCTTAAATTTCTCAATTTATCATTTTCTTTGTGGGTTTAATACCCCACCGTCAACTGGAGTGTTCAAAATTACTTGGGGGAGCGAATCCCCATGTAATTTTCCTCCTGTCTCCTGTCTCCTGTCTCCTGTCTCCTTCTTCAAACAGCAATAAATTTTGTTGATCAAAATCACAGATTAAAGTTATGCTTTTACTGGCATAACTTTACTGTTTTGTTTAACTGGAAATTCTGAATTTAACGGCTGAGATTTTTGACTTTTATTTAGGCAGATAAGCAAATAAGATGTAACTGTTTACCTGATAGTAATTTTTATAAAGATTGAGCTTAGGGTAAAAGCAAAAACCTTTAAAGGGACGTTTTATCGAACGTCCCTACTGTGTTTAATATAAACGAAAATTTCTGTAAGTTTTGATAAGTTAAGTATTAAGTATTAAGTAAGTAAAAACTAATAAATAATAACTGAACTAAGAGCTGATCTATATAGTAAATATTAAGAGGCTGAATTCCTTATAGTTTCTATACTTATGGAACGTCTTTATGAAATTCAAGAAGGTTGTACTTTTACTTATCAATATCAGATAACTCTGTCAAACAAAAAAAACATAAATACCTAAAATGCCAACCTTAATAAAGAAGGAAGTAAAGAACCAATAGCGTGTACAAATTGATTAGGCTTTTTTGGTTCAGGAGGATTCAAACGTAGGTCAATAACTTCAACCAAATATTGTGATAATTCTTCACCCTCTTTACTACCTTTAGAAATAAAAATTTCGCGAGATTTTTCAGCATCTGCAAGTGCAGCATCAAGATTTCCCAAGTCTGCAAGAGCCATACTTCTAGCAAAATAAGCAGCAGCTAAATCAGACTTTAAATTAATAGCTTGATTATAATATCTAACAGCATCTTTATAATGTCCGGCCTTTGCTTCTGCAATTCCTAACCGATAAAAATCTTCAGCTTCACCAACATTAGATGGCATTCCCACAGCACCCAACAAAAAAGTATTTTTGAGGTCAACATCAGTTAAATTAGCACCAGTTAAATAAGCACTTCTCAAATCGGTGCCAGCCAAATTTGCCCCAGTTAAATTTGCCCCAGTTAAATTAGCACCAAATAAACTTGTACCAGCCAAGTTAGCACCAGTTAAATCTGCCCCAGTCAAATTAGCACGACTGAGATTAGCTCCACTCAAGTTAGCCCCTTTGAGATTAGCTCCTTGAAGATTTGCTAATACCAGGCCAGCACCACTTAATTCACAATTTGGACATTGTTTACTAGATAATAACTTTTGTGTATGTTGGATATTTTCAGCAATCACTGGAACAAGAGGGCAAACCGTACTTAAAACTAAAATAGCAGAAAAGATTTTGAGTCTCATCTTCAAATCTTCCAAACTAAAGATTATATTTTGCTGCTATGTTAGCACTCAATTAGTACATCTAGTACCGCCTCACGGAACTGAAAAGCAAGAGTATAATTCTGAAGTCTCCATAACAAAATGACATTATAAGAGTTTTCATCTAAATTATGTATATAGCGTTTCTCAAAAAGCGTGAGATACAGTTGTTTTTCTTTTTTCTATCCCCTGTTTCTCGAATTACTACTCCCTACTCCCTACTCCCTACTCCCTAAAACAAACGAATGCGCGTACCTCACCAATATGAGAATTGCCATAACACAGAGACTATAGCTTAAAAAAATAAGGTATTAATACTGAAGAAAGAAGTTATGTTTTCCAGTCAAAATAAAATTGTATGAGGAGCCAAACTTTAATTTAAAACTATTTCACACTTGATTCTAAATTGAGATTAGCTTTATGATGATGTAATACAAGTCAATATATGAATAAGAGCTAGCTCCACAGTTTCATGGCAATTATCTGAAACATCAGACTTGTCGCTTTATAACTTAAAAATCCCCCAAAAACCTTGTTCTGTAAGGATTGTAGCTATTGGATGGCAAAAATGCTGGGAATTATTGCTCTGTCTAGGTTAGAGTGATTTTTTCCCTTTATTTAGCGACAACTCTATCAAAGAATGGAAAACCATATCGAACACAGTCTCTTTCGATGACTTGACTCAATGAAATAAAACTTTGCACAGTTCTTAGTAATTCTAAATCTTCCATTTGATGAGACCAACAGCAAGAATCGTCAAGTGCTGCTTTGTGAATTTCGTGAAGTTTGCGTTCAGGATCGGTATTTGGATATCCCAAAAATAAAGTAATGGGTTTGATATACCAAAGACGTTGAATAATAAGTTTATGTGAGATGAATGAAGACTCATAAACGCGAAGATAGTTAAATTCTTTACCCATCAGGACTTACGCAGGGACTCTACAGATAGCTAGTGCGAATACCATTTGCGCTCCGCAAAGCTCCGAATGGCACCCCTACAGATGCTGCTTCAAAGATCAATTTGCGTCAGTCCTGACCCATATTAAGAATAGCTTTCACCAATACCGTATCACAATAATCTTTACATATCTCCTTCTCTCTAGGAGTAAGTATGGGAGCAGGATAGTTATTGCGAACAGCATTTAAAAATGAGTCTAAATGCACAACAGTACATCGGGTTTGCTGAAAAACGAGATTAGCGAATCGAGACTTACCAGTACGACTAACACCTCCAATAATAACTGTACCAATGCTCTCAATTTTTTGTTCCACGACTACTCCAACAAGTTAAATAGTCATTTATACAGGACTTACACAGGGACTCTAGAGATAGCTAGTGCGAATGCCATTTGCGCTCCGCAAAGCTCCGAATGGCATCCCTACAGATGCTGCTTCAAAGATCAATTTGCGTCAGTCCTATTATAGTAAAAAAATATTATTGTAGCTAATTGTCTACACCAATAAAACTAGATAATACAAGTCCAGAGATTTATTGCTAAAATTTAATTATATTGCTTATAGTATAGCGTAAAATTCGCGATCGCTCTCTACTCATTTGATTTTTGATATCAGAAAACAGCGCTGCAACTCCAAATCAGGGATGGTTCCAAGGAAAGAAATGCGTACAAAAAGACGGAACAAAAAATATACTTAAGTAATAAACAAAAAAAAATTTGACTTGACTACTTAATTATTTAATCTAATTGCGATCGCATCGCCTTCTAATTTAATTGAATAAATACAGCATACATAATTTGAAGAAGCAGTCAATCTTGTTACAAATTATTATAATTAGAGTTATTTTAATTATTATTAAATAAGATTAGAAATAAACTAGCTGCTTTGTATTGATTAATACAGCTAATTAAATACTAAAGCTTTGAAATGTATATTGTTATCAGTACAGAAACAGATAACTTAATGTTAAGTAATTATTAGGTATATAAACTCTTGTAGATATAGGAATAGACAGGTAGGTTAGGATCCGAATCAAGGAAAATGTTTTTCCCACTGTTCCCTGCTATAAATCTTAGGAAGTCCGGTCTAAATAGAGATTTGCGATCGCTCTTAGCTATTCATTGACATAAAGCATGAAATATGGTAAGATTTATACTTTACAAAAAACTTTAATATTGAGTTTATTGTTAAGTAATGATAAAGGAGTAACAGTATAAAACAACACTCCCTCTACGCTTCATCAACCATTTACAGTCAAAAAACTATATAATAGGAAAAAACACCATGAAAATTCTACTAACAGAGAATTCAGGTCAGCATAAAGTCGAATTTCCAGCTCCCACTAATAAACCAGATAATAAACCAGAAATGGCAACTCAAATGCAACAAATGAGTTTGATGATTGCCGAATCACTACATGAAGAAGATCAATATCAGGAGGACTCTAGTATGAATATACAGGCTGTAACTCTCCCATTATCAGAAAATTCACAAGACATAGATGATGCAGTAGGAGCATTATTTAAGCAAATGTCTCGCTATCCTCTTCTCAGCCAAAAAGAAGAAGTAGAATTAGCAAGGCTGATCCAAGAATTAGTTATCTTTGAACAACTGCCAGAAAAACTAGCAAATGACTTAGGGCGAATACCTACAAAAGCTGAAGTAGCAGCAGCAGCAGGTTTAACAGAAGCACAACTATCTCATCGCTTACATAAGTGTCGTGCCGCCAAACGCCGAATGATTAGCTCCAACCTCCGTCTAGTAGTTTCCATAGCCAAACGCTATCTAAACCGAGGAGTACCCTTTCTAGACTTGATTCAAGAAGGAGCATTAGGACTAAACCGTGCCACAGAAAAATTTGACCCAGAGAAAGGTTACAAATTTTCTACCTATGCCTATTGGTGGATTCGTCAAGGAATAACTCGCACTATTGCTAATCAAGGACGTACTATTCGTTTACCAGTTCATGTAGTTGAACAGATTAACAAACTTAAACGAGTTTACCGCGACTTACGACGGAAGCTAAATCGTATCCCCAGTGATACCGAAATTACTCAAGCACTAGAAATTTCTCACCAACAACTGCGTAACCTCCAGCAAATTCGCCGGAAAACTCTTTCTCTAAATCATCGTTTAGGTACTGACGAAAATAGCGAACTGCTAGACTTCTTAGAAGATAATGAAAATAGCACTCCCGAAGCGCAAATGAATGACATGATGATGCGCCAGGATATCTTGGAAGTCTTAAATCATGTATTGAATGATCGCGAACAAGATGTCATCACTCTCCGGTATGGTTTGCTCACAGGAGAACCTCATACTTTAGATGAAGTGAGTCGCATGATTAATCTCTCCCGGGAGCGAGTCAGGCAAATTCAAGCTAAGGCCATGCGGAAATTGCGTCGTCCTCAAGTAGCTGAACGTTTGAAAGAATGGTTAAATCGATTTTAATAAAATGTAATAGCTGTAATAGCGATTAAATTATGTCTTTAAATGAAGTAAAATTGCGTAGTGCTAGGCCAGCAGATGTACCTGTAATATTTGAGTTAATTAAGGCGTTAGCTGAGTATGAAAAATTATCCCATGCTGTTACAGGTAGCGCTGCCTCCTTAAAAGCTCATTTATTTAGCGATCATCCCTACGCTGAAGCGATTATTGCTGAATTTGCGGGCCAACCTGTAGGTTTTTCTCTCTTCTTTCATAACTACTCAACTTTTCTCACTCAACCGGGAATTTATATAGAGGATTTATTTGTTTTACCGGAGTATCGAGGACGGGGTATTGGAAAACAACTGGTCAGTTATGTAGCACAGTTAGCAGTATCTCGAAACTGTGGACGTTTAGAGTGGAGTGTTTTAGATTGGAATAAACCAGCGATTGGATTTTATCAACGTATAGGTGCGTCAATTTTAGATGAATGGCGTATATGCCGTGTTACTGGTAATTCTCTTAAGAGTTTAGCATCTGGACAGCAATTTTGAAGAAGGCAGAAGGCAGAAGGCAGAAGGCAGAAGGCAGAAGAGAAAATTACTTATGGATAGTCTTCGACAAGCCACTTCGTGTCTACAAACCCCAAACAATTTTAAGCACCCCTGTTGACGGTGGGGTATTATATCAAATCCCGTTAAACAGTTATAGAATGGTTAAGTTAGGAGGAGTCAGTCGGACCGAGTCAGGAAGACCGAGTCAGGATGAGAGAGAATTACAAAGATGAGCGTAGTTATGACAATTGGAGAATTTTTTTATGTCCAATAAAACGGATTTGATATTAAACCCGCAAAAGAAAAGATAAGATTCAGGTTGAATTTAATCCCATTTAATATTAAAAATTTAGTGCCAACTGAAAATTCTGAATTCTCTAGAGTTCAGAATTTTCTTTGTGTAATGAGTTTATAATTTTGTTAACTTTTAATGAGGCTATTAACCATGACTATTTGGGTAAATGAACAGATAGATCCATCTGGTATTATCTACTCTTGTATTGCTTGTGGCGATCGACAACAGGCCCAAGAATGCCATGAGTCTTTTCAAAATAATTTAACTGAGACTCAAAAGGAACAAGGATGGAAAGCTATACTGCGAACCGTTGAATCTTGGGATGAAGTACCTGTGAGTGCTTTAAAATTGAACTAATACCCTTTCACAGAAGTCAAAACTCAAAACTCAAAAGTCAAAAGCAATATTTTTAGGACTCAAAACTTTGACACTACAGTAATTTAACCGAAATTATTTCACATCTATAAGGAGCAAAACTATTTGTAACATTCTTTTTTCACGCTTAGTATAATAGCTACGCGCCAGGGAATAGGGAACAGGGAGAAATTTATCACAGAAAACATTTTTATCTTTTCTTTTGCTGCCGAAAATTCATAACTACTCTTGACCTAATTTTCCGGTTGAGTAGGATAAAACTATGAACTTTAAATTTATAGAGTTCAATTCGGAAATTATCAAACATGGAAATCTACGCATACCATCAAGTTGCTGTTACTTGGGAAACATCTCACAAAATTGAGCAACCAAGATGTTTTTCATGCGATCGCATTATAGATTTTTTACGTTTAGGATGGAAGGCGTTGCATATTTGCGGGATGAAGTATAGTTTTAGAGAAATAGGAAGTAAAAGATGAGATTTACCTTTTCTGCAAAGATTCATCCCTAGACTCAGCAACGCCAGAATTCCTACAAGATTGTACCCAGTAAATGTAGATGAAAAATCCAACGTATCTCTTGTACAACATACATTGTGCCCTTTTGTCAAAGGGGAAGTTCAGGTATAATACAGACAAAACGCTTTATATGGTATTTAACATATTGTCTTTTGCAGGACAATATTAAACATTTTAGGAATAGCATCGTGATATGGCTGTTCGAGCTTTTGAATCAGATTTGCTGGTAGCTGAGAAATAACTCTTTCATAATCTCTACTATCACTTTCCCATACACGAGCACTTACAGAAAATACACAATAACCAGAAGGCTTCAAAACTCTGATAATAGTGGGTAAAGCTTGAGAATTAGCAGAGCCTGATTTTCGATTATCTTCATTACTAACAAACACACCTGCTGAAATCACAATATCATAGCTAGAGTCTGGATAAGGCATTTCAAAAATATTACAGCAAGTGAGCATTCTATAAATACCTTTCTGCTCTGCAACTTTCAACATTTCTTGAGATATATCGCAGCCATCAATATATAAATTTTCTTTCTGACGGCGGATAATGACTTCGCCTACTAAACCTGTACCGCATCCAACATCAAGATAATTACCAGAAGCTTTAAGCTTTAAAGCTGTTTCTGTCAATAGCTCTGGTGCTTGATAGTTAACTGCTGCTACTTCTTCCTCATAAGTTAGTGCCCACGAACCATGAGAATGTTTTTCAGACAATGCTTTTTCTAGATGTTTGAGGAATTTCTGGTGTTTTTCCTGTTCCATGACACTTGTATATATATCTAACTAGGAAATTTTTAAACTAATGCAGTCTTACTATATCAGAAGTATTGACTTATAACGATGGTGGTTGAGGAAATTTTCTTTCCTTAACTTCCAAACTATATTCCTTAACTGCTTGAGTAATATTTTCTCGCAAGTTAGCATAAGATTTAGCAAAAGGAGGTTGCCAATCAGAAATTCCTAAAACATCATTAATAACTAATACCTGACCATCACAATAGACACCTGCACCAATACCAATAGTAGGAATAGAAACTTTTTCGGTAATCTCTTTGGCTAAATCTGCTCCAATATGTTCTAAAATCATGGCAAAAGCACCAGCTTCTTCCACAGCGACAGCTTCTGCTAAAATACGCGCCCTAGCATCGGGGGTTTTGCCTTGTTTGCGATAACCTCCAAATTGATGAACAGATTGGGGAGTTAGACCAATATGACCCATAACCGGAATACCTATTGAGGTTAATTTACTTATCGTTTGAGCGATCGCTTCATTTCCACCTTCTAATTTTACAGCTTGAGCACCCGTTTCTTTGAGTATTCTTCCTGCAGAATGTATAGCTTGTTGAATACTTTCCTGATAAGTTAAAAATGGTAAATCTACCACTATCAAAGCTTGCTTAACACCTCGTCGTACCGCTTTAGCATGATGAATCATTTCATCAAGAGTAACTGGTAGAGTTGTATCATAGCCTAATGCTACCATTGCCAGAGAATCTCCCACCAAAATTAAATCTACTCCTGCTTGGTCTAAAATTTGAGCGACCGCATAATCATAAGCTGTTAAAGCTACTATGGGACGACCTTTTTGTTTCCATTGAATTAGTTGTTTTGTGGTAACTGTCATTTTAATTAAGTTGGAAATTATATAATTAAAGCATAGTTTATATTAAATCAATTCATGCAGCAAATTCGATCAGGCGTGAGGTGCCCCTAGAGGGCAAGATGCCTAGAAAAATTCCCTCAATATCTGTACTTCAATTGGTTGGGGTCAGAAACCCCATACAATTGTTCCTTCTGCCTTCTGCCTTCTGCCTTCTGCCTTGCTTCATTGCTCCGATGCTAATAACATTTTGCCAAAAGATTTAACAACAGGTTGAATAGTAAAAAACGAACCTTCTGTTTCCATGATTTTTTCTACTAAACAACGTCTTTTTAATGACTGTATTCCTTTCCATAAATCTGAGTGGGAGTGTGGAAAATCTGCGGGAGTAATAGAAATATCAACTGTTGTTTCTTGATTAGCTATCCAAAATATTACTTGTTTTTCCAACTCTGATAAACGCTGAAAAATTCTCTCTAATATTGGTTCTAAATCTCCTAAATATAAGGTTGAGCAAGATAGGAATTGAGCTACACTTGCATCACATAAATCTTCAATAGCATCGGCAATTATATTTAACCATAAAGGATTTCCGCCATAGAGATTAATCAACTCTAACCATCTATCTTCATCTGTTAAATTTCTTTCTTGTAAAAGCATTTTGCACGCCTCCAAAAAGCCATGAATTTTTAAAGTATGACAGTAATGATTTCCTAGTTCTATTTTTGGCTCTTCCTGACTCAGGAGTAATAAACAACTTTGGTGGGATGATGTGGCTATTTGTTTAAAAAGTTTGCCATAATTTTCATGGTCTGGCAGGTAAGTTCCTGCTAATTCTCCACTGGCAAAAATTTCTTGTAGGTTATCAAAAATTAGTAAGCAACGATATTTACGGAGGTAATTTATTAATTGATTATTGGTAGTTTTGGCAGGAGAAAAATCTGCTGTTTTTTGGGAAGAAGAATCAGGTGGAGATAAAAAATTAATAATACTTGTTTGCATAGATTCTAAAGTAGAGTAGTTATCAATATTGCGCCAGATTATATAGTCAAATTTATCTTTTATTTGTGGAATTAATTGTAGGGCAAGTACGCTTTTGCCGATGCCAGTTAATCCTAATATGGTGATGATGCGGGTGTGGTTTTGTAGTATCGATTGTTTCAGGGTAGTAAGTTCGGTGTGGCGATCGCACAGAGAATATAAATCTGGAGCTTCAGATAAATCATAATTATTTTCTGGGTTAGTGTCGTTTTGATTTTGGTCAGTGGGAGTGGGGGAAGATTTGTTTTTAGGGATGGGAGATTTTCTGTTTTATCCACAGATATTTATATGATTACTATTAATATTTACCCAGTCATCACCTGTATTTGAAATATGTGAAAAGTGGAATTTTTCTAATATGGAACGAGCATTAGATTTTTTGATATTTTTTCCTAATACATCTGAGAGAAGTTTCCATAATTTTGTACCTACCTGTTTGATATGATCAGGATGACGTTGACAATCATCAGCTATTTGTGGGTATTTTTTACCATTTAAAGTACCTTTTAAGACTTCCTTTTGTAGAGAAGTTAAATGTTGTTTAGTGTAGGTAAATATCAGGTTGTCTGTTAATTCGACCAATGTTTCAATGTCCATAGCTACAGGTAGACTGGTAGTTTAGTTTTGTATTGTATAACTTTATAACACTTTTTCTCACTGGAATAATTAAATCACACTTTTTAACACTAACATTAGTTATTTAAAAAATTGCTTTTTACCATTAAATCACATTTTTTTAAGTGGGCAAAATAGAGATATATGTGACTTAATAGAAGATGTAGAAATAAAATATTAAGGAATAGAAAATTTCGGAATCCTATATTGAGGATTTGTAGTTGATTCAAAGTATTAAAATGGAAATTATGCAATGACTTGGAAATTGTTTAATTTGTTTTCTAAAGACTCTTCTAAGGAAGAACAGAAAATAACTCCTGATGAAGCAAAACGACTATTAGCTCAGTTCAAAAAATTGTTGCCAGACATTCTGAAAGTACCAAAACTCAAAGAAATGATAACCTTTGATGAGGCTATTAATTATTTCCAGAGCGATATTCCAGGGGATTATGCTGTAAAAAAAGGAGCAATTATTCGTATAAAAAACTCTGAATGGCAAATCTTGGGGCAGGTATTTCTAGATCAAAATAATCAGATTATTTGTCGTCCAGATGGCACTTCATACGGTCGTCAATTAGGAGTTAGAGAACTGGATAAAAAACTTCTAGAAAATTTAGATGGGAACAACGACATACTTATATTTGAGATGTCAAAAGATGAACAAATCGTTCATAAACCAGAAGTCATAAATGTGTCTGATGATGTTCAATTAACAGTAAAAGGATTGCCATCTGACTTACCCAAAGAAAAGCGTAAAGCAGTATTAGAAAGTTTAATACGCAATACTTTATCCCGTTTACCTCAGCGGGGATATAACAAAGGAGAAAATATTTATCAGGGTAAAGCAAAATTAAATTTTGACAATGAATTATATGATGTTTTTTTCTCCCTAGATGCTATTAGAGTCATAACTGCACTAGAAATTTATAAAGAGGCTTTTGATGCCATAAATGCTGGAGCTAGAGAAGGAGTTTATGACTCCGATTTGGCAGAATTAGCAGCTAATCATATTAAGCAATCTGCTTGGAAAGAAGTGCAGTCAGTAAGGAACTTAAATCGCATAGATTCAGAAGAAAACTGATAATTTACAGATAGTAAATTTCAGAACTTGAAAAAAACAAAACACTTTTTGAACGAAGGATTTTATACAATGACAGTTACTACCGAAAAAATAGGCGAAAAGATTGAACTTATGATCGAAGGATTACCAAAGGCAGAAATGACACCATCTGAGGTATCACAGGCAAGTTTAGCATTAGTTCAGCATGAAATTCCCCTAGGTGCTGATATTAGTGCTGGAATTTTAGGTGGCATCCGTTACGCTACTTTGAGAATTAGTGGCCAAGTTTACAAGCTGAAGTATTCAATTAAAGTTCTGCGTGTTCTCACTGCATTAGAGGTTTACAACGAAGCAGTTACTTGGATTAAGTTTAAAAAAGAAAGAGGGATGTTAGACCCAGATTTAGCTGATTTGGCTATTAAGAAATTAACTGGAGACTTAGAGAATATTTATAAAAGATAATCACCATCAGAAAATTACACACGATGGCGATCGCTCCCTCATCTCCCAACTCTTAAACAAGAGCGATCGCCCCTTCCCAAACAAACCAGATTTTAAGAGATATCGCCTTTTATTCAAGGACGTAAACCTTCTTTAATGTACTCTAACTGCCACTGCTGCACTTGCAAATAAGCATCAACTGCATCATTAAGAATCTCAGAACGAGAGCGTTCCAATAAAGAAGCAATTTTATCAATGGCTTTTCTTTTTTCAGAATTCAGACTAAAGCTGATTGTTTCCATAATACAATTTCGAGAATTAGAAGTTATAGTGATTCGACAGCTCGAATCTTACCAATATCATACTAAAAAATTTCTCCAGATAAAAGACGACCATCCACCCGCTCATAGTCATCCTCAACTAACCATGAGTGAGCTTCATCATAAATAGAACTTTCAAACAAAGGTTTGTAGCTAGCAGTCGCATCATAAATACAATAGTTTCCCTGTTTGCCACTAACTAACATCAAAATTCTAGGTGGAAAGACAACGGGATCTACCCATAACTCAATAAACTCCCAATCATCACTTTGAGCGACGAGGTTTTGTGCGAGGGATAACATGGTATAAATTACCTCCTTTAACAATTTTAATTTCGGCGTATTTTATATTCATAATTATACCCGTTAACTAACTTATTTATTTTAGCACCAGAATCAAGCGATCGCTCCCTCCCATCTCCCAACTTTTAAACAAGAGCGTTCTGCACTGCTTGGGCGATCGCAACGCTATAAAAAAGGTTGCTAAAATCAATCATTTTAGGTAGACTAGATTTTGGAAATAATTCCAATTATATAGAAAAAATTATATACGATGAAAACTAAAAGCTTTACTGCTATCCTTTATAAAGAAGATGATATGTATATAGCTGAATGTCCAGAAGTAGGCACAGTTGACCAAGGTAAAACAATAGAAGAAGCTCTAGCGAATCTCAAAGAAGCTACAAAACTCTATCTGGAAGAATGTCCGCTAACTGAAACAACCCCAAGATTAGTCACCAGTATAGAGGTTAGTTATGCCTAAATTACCAATAATTTCCAGCACAAAAGCTATTGGTGTCTTACAGCGTTTGGGATTCTATCAAGCTAGGCAAACAGGTAGTCATGTCGTTCTCAAAAAAACCTTTGCCTGATGGAGAAATTGTTTGTGTTGTACCAATGCACAAAGAATTAAAAACTGGTACTCTTAGTGGAATTCTCAGACAAGCTAAAGTTATGCCAGAAGAGTTTATAGCCAATTTATGATGGCAAAGCTCACTCTATGGTTGGTGGGAAAAAATGACTTCCCCGTTACCTCACTATTAAACAAGAGCGTTCGCTTTTTTATGGTCTGATAGAATAGTGTGAAAACAATTTATAAATGGTATGATTAGTTGATAACTAAAAGAGGTACTCATGCAGGAAATTCAGATTGTATTGCCAGACGAACTAGCATATTCCTTAAAGGAAAAATGGGGCAATTTAGAACGTAAATTAATGGAAATAATTGTAGTAGAAGCTTATCGCGAAGGTTCTATTAGTAGTGGTAAATTACGAGAACTATTAGGTTTCTCTACTATTTTAGAAACTGATAAATTTCTGAAAGCTAAAGGAGTCGATTTAGATTACGATGAAGAAGATTTTATTGCCGATCGCCAAACCCACGAACAACTAGAAAAAGAAGGGAAATTAAAAATTAAAGAGCATTGACTTAATCAATAAATAACGATATAATACCTTAAAAAGCACACCATTAGACAGGCGGCGCTCAATCTCCATGAAATCCATTAGAACCAAACTCAAATTAAATAATAAACAAAAAACTCTGATGGCACAACACGCTGGCTATTCGAGGTGGTGCTACAACTGGGGTTTAAGTTTATGGAATGCTGCATACACAGATGGTTACAAGCCAAACCCTTCCTTCGGAATGCTGCGCAAACGTAAACTGAGAGAGGTTTTTACTAATCACACCAAACCCCTTTACCCCTGGATGAAAAACTTGTCGTCTAAAGTTTATCAATATGCTTTCATCAACTTAGGTGAAGCATTTAAGAGATTTTTTCAGGGATTGGGCAAACGCCCACGATTTAAGAAGAAAGGTAAATCTGATTCATTCACAATTGATAATTGTGGAAAACCCATAGAATTAAATGGATGGAGTCACAAATTACCTTTTATTGGTATGGTCAAAACTTATGAACCAATTGAAGCAACTACTCAAAAAATCACTATTAGTAGACAGGCAGGTGATTGGTACTTAAGTTTGAGCTATGAATTTACTCCTAGCCCAACCCCAACAACCACTGAAGTTGTAGGTGTGGATTTAGGTGTCAAAACATTAGCAACTTTAAGTGATGGAAAAGTATTTGAAAGCGTCAAGTCATATCGTAGGTTTGAAACCAAGCTTTCTAGACTGCAATATCTAAACCGCAATAAAATTATTGGCTCTGCTAATTGGAGAAAAGCACAACTTAAGATAGCTAGGCTGCATAGACGAGTGGCTAGCATCCGCAAAGATGCACTTCATAAATTGACAACATATTTAGCTAAAAACCACAGCGTTGTTGCCATAGAAGATTTGAATGTTAGCGGTATGTTAGCTAACCATAAGCTAGCTAAATCAATTAGTAGACAGTGCTTTTATGAGTTTCGGAGACAGCTCGAATATAAAACACGATGGCACGGTTCTAAATTAGTAGCAGTTGATAGGTTTTTTCCATCATCAAAAACTTGCAGTAGGTGTGGTCATGTTCAAGATATGCCGTTAAGCCTGAGAATTTATGATTGCCCTGACTGTGGCTTGTCAATAGATCGAGATTTAAACGCAAGTATAAATTTGAGAGATGCGGTCGGATCGACCGTGAATGCCTGTGGATGAGCAACCGCCGACGGCCTCAGTAGAAGCAGGAAGTAAACCTCAAGTTGTCACACTATGTGACGCTTTGTATAAGTTTTATAGAGCAGGTTATGATGGTTGTATCAGATACCTCGCCAATTTGTTATTTACTACTTATTGACGAAATTAAACTGCTGCCTCAACTTTATGGTCAAGTTCTAATTCCTCGAATAGTTCAACAAGAATTATCGGACGAGCGATCGCCTATTGCTGTTAAAAATTGGATTAAAAAACCTCCCCAATGGTTAATAATTCAAGATGTGACTGTTCCTGTGGACAAGGATTTAGAACCGCTCGATGCAGGGGAAAAAGCTGCTATTATTTTAGCACTTCAGGAAAGAGCAAATTTAATTATCATTGATGAGACTTTAGGCAGAAAGGTTGCCCGCAATAAAGGATTGAGGGTAACTGGATTGCTTGGCGTTTTGGATCGAGCTGCCCAACAAAATTTAGTAGATTTTCCCAAAACTATTGCTGCTCTTAAAGGAACTACTTTTCGTGCTTCATCAAAGTTAATTGAGTATCTTTTAAGTCAGTATTAACACGCAAATTGAGTTCTAGTTATTTTAGCTAGAACTACCACAACGAAAGCCAAAAGTATTTAAGTTTTTGTTGGGTTGCGTAGCGCTCCTCTCAACCTACGAGCTTAATTTTAATGGATATTTAGAAAATCCATAGTTAAAAATCCTACAGAATTTATCTATCGAAAAAATCAACTTTTTTTTCTTCTGAAAACATAGCGATCGCTCCCTATCTGCCTACTACTAAATAAGAGCGTTCATGCAAGCGGTGCGAAGCATTATCGCTCCTTCCCAAACCAACCATATTTTATGAGCGATCGCTCTACTTATCGTAAACCTAACCACCGTAAAATAGGAATAATCACATAATGACTCACTCCCAAACAAAAACCACCGATACAACCTAACAAACTGAAAAAAGTTATGCTTGCAAAAAATTCTAATAAATTAGGTTTACTGTGATTCATTGCAGTAAACTGTAAAAATAACTCTGGAAAAATATTTAATTGCTCCAAACCAAAAAAAACTATCGCTGTCAAACTAGCAACTATCAAAGCATAAATAAAATTATGCTTTCTTAAACCAAGTCCTAGAGTAACAAAACCAGTAGCTACCCCCACAGATAATTTACCCATAATTTCTAGGATAATTAAATCTTCTTTTGTCGTATAGACACTACTACCAACTTGGGAAAATTGCCAACATAACCCTCCTAAAATGTAACCAATAATTCCCATAAATGCAGTCCACCCATAACGACGACGTTGACCTAAACCTCCCACATCCGTTAAACCAACTCCCGTTCCCAAACCAGCTAAACCAAAGACAAGTATTTCCGGACCAATATTTAGGGGAACATCCCACACAAGAAAAATCAGATTAGTAAATATACTAGCGAGGCGATCGCCTATTCCTGACCAATAAGCAAAAATTAATCCGAATGTTGCCCCAATACTTCCCCCAATTGCCCCCAACACCATTTCCCAAATTGTATCTACACATCCTGAAACTATTTGATGAAAAATTTTAGACAGGGTAAAAAATAACCTATTAATATTCTCACTGAGATTTTTCAACTGAGCTATTAATAAATTTTTAACAGTTGTAGCTAATGTAGCTAACAAATATATTCTCAGAGACCTCTTTTGCCGTCGATAAATTTTAGCTAAACGGACTTGCACTTCTGCTGCTGTTGCTGGTCGTTGGGCCGCATCTAAGCTCACCATATCATCAAGTAAATTAGCCAAAGCTGGATGAACAGGCTTAAGTTGACGCCACTTGAGCTTACCTGTTAAGGGGTCTTCCAATTCTGCTGGATATTGACCAGTTAGTAAATGAATGCAAGTACGACCCAAAGCATAAAAATCTGTGAACGGGCCAATTTCACCCCCATTAATTTGTTCTGGAGGACTATATCCAGGAGATACTAATCTGGTTGTGCTGCGTTTTGCTACAGTTTCTCTAGGTTGGATTCTATAATTACTAATTTGTTTTACCCCACCGAAGTCAATTATGACCAGTTGACCTCTTTTTTTTCGTTGATGATGAAAAGAATAGGATAAGGAAGATTTTGTCAAAGTTGAAGGTTGGATTTCCCGCAACATTAAATTAGAAGGTTTGATGTCCCTGTGAATAATTTTCCGGCGATGTAATTCCCATAAAATTTCTACAGCTTGGGAAAGCCAATTAATTACATAAAAATCTGGACATCCTTGGGGATATTGTTCCAGAATTTCTTCTAGGGTACAACCATCAATTTTTTCCATGACTAGGCATGGGAGAAACCATTGACTAGAGTGGCCAACTGCTGGCTGACTATTTCGCTTGCGTAGGTGAAAATAGTCTCCTGTTTCGACTCTAGGAATACCTGAATGACGCATACTGGCAAGTACCCAAGCTTCTTGGTCAAATAGTTCGAGTGCTTTGGGAGAGCTTTCCAATAATACTTTCAGAATACGTTCGGTTTGAGTTTCTTGGTCCCAAATAATGTAGATTTTCGCAAATCCACCAGCGCTTAATTTTCGCAGGGGAATGTAGCGATCGTTAATGAGAAGTGGGGTTCCACAGCTTTGACAAAAGTTATTTCCCCATGGCTGGATTGGACTTAGACAATGGGGGTTGATACAGTGGACTTTTGATAAAACAGACTGATGTACAGTCATCTACAGTTAGATATGAATTGAGGACAATAGGAAAATTACTTATATTTTTATCTTAAAAGTTCGCTCTTGTTGAAAACCATGTCGCTTTAGCTTAAGGATAATTAGTGGTACTCAGACATTTTATCGTAGGAAAAATGCGTCAAATTCAGTCTAGACAAGGGAATTACGTCGATGCCTTAAAAATGGCTAGAACCCCTGGTTATTCAGGATTTATGCCTTTTTGATGTCAAAGCCTCTGCCCATCTATATTTGATCCTATTTTCTGGCTTGATTTTGTGTAAGTCCCATTAGGTCTAATTATTTTTATTTTGCAGACAAAAATGCAAGTTAAATGTAGATTACTTGAGTCCGATAGTGGTATTAGTTATCGATAGAAAGGTGCTGAATAATTAGCGCTCTAGAAAAATTAATTTACCGATTTTTTTTGTATTAAGTGCTTATTTTTTCTGGAAAAAGTAATTATATTATTTTGATACTAGCAATAATTTCTACATAAAATTATAGTCAAGTTTTTTCCTTATTAGTTCACTACTCAAATCTTGCAATTTTGGTGAATCTCTCGTTTTTTTACGATCCCCTGTATTTGTTCAATATTTAATCTGGGATAATTAAAATTATTTTTACTTTGCATATTTGTGTTTTTTTGTCAATGAGCAATTATTCACTTGATTTATTTTAAATGATTATGGCGATAAAATTAACAAATGTAACAAATAGATTAAAAAAAGTTATTAATAAAAAAATAATCTTTAAAGTGGAAAAGTTCTAATTCTTGATATTATCTAAAATAGTATGCTGTATAGCAGAAAAGTGAATAGATTCTTAGGAAAGAATATATGAGTTACGCTAAAACACAAAGTCAGTCTAAGTCTGGATATCAGGCTGGAGTAAAAGACTATAAACTAACTTATTACACCCCTGATTACATACCAAAAGATACAGATGTTCTGGCAGCTTTCCGTATGACTCCTCAGCCTGGAGTTCCTCCAGAAGAAGCTGGTGCTGCAGTAGCTGCTGAATCTTCTACTGGTACTTGGACAACAGTATGGACTGACTTGTTGACTGACCTCGATCGCTACAAAGGTCGTTGTTATGATATTGAATCCGTTCCTGGCGAAGATAATCAATATATTTGCTATGTAGCTTATCCTCTAGATTTGTTTGAGGAAGGTTCTGTAACTAATATGTTGACCTCTATTGTAGGTAACGTATTTGGTTTCAAAGCACTACGGGCGCTACGTCTGGAAGATATGCGGATTCCAGTAGCTTATCTCAAGACTTTTGAAGGTCCTCCTCACGGTATTACTGTTGAACGTGACAAATTAAACAAGTATGGTCGTCCTTTATTAGGTTGTACTATTAAGCCTAAGTTGGGTCTATCTGCTAAGAACTACGGTAGAGCAGTTTATGAATGCTTGCGCGGTGGTTTAGACTTCACAAAGGATGACGAAAATATTAACTCTCAACCTTTCATGCGCTGGCGCGATCGCTTCCTATTCGTTCAAGAAGCTATTGAAAAGGCCCAAGCTGAAACTGGTGAAATTAAAGGCCACTACCTCAACGTAACAGCTCCTACTGTTGAACAAATGATGGAGCGTGCTGAGTTTGCGAAGGAAATTGGCACTCCAATCATCATGCACGACTACCTAACTGGTGGTTTTACAGCTAACACAACTTTGGCCAAATGGTGTCGTCGTAACGGTGTTTTATTACACATCCACCGTGCAATGCACGCTGTAATTGACCGTCAGAAAGCTCACGGTATTCACTTCCGCGTTTTGGCTAAGTGCTTGAGAATGTCTGGTGGAGACCACCTACACTCTGGTACTGTGGTTGGTAAGCTTGAAGGTGAAAAAGGTATCACTATGGGATTTGTTGACTTGATGCGGGAAGACCACATCGAGCAAGACCGCGAACGTGGTATTTACTTCACTCAAGATTGGGCATCCATGCCTGGTGTAATGCCAGTTGCTTCTGGTGGTATTCACGTTTGGCATATGCCAGCTTTGGTTGAAATCTTTGGTGATGATTCCTGCCTACAATTCGGTGGTGGTACTTTGGGTCACCCTTGGGGTAATGCTCCTGGTGCAACAGCTAACCGTGTAGCTCTAGAAGCTTGTATCCAAGCTCGTAACGAAGGTCGTAACCTCTTCAAAGAAGGTGGCGATGTTATCCGTGAAGCTGCTAAGTGGTCTCCTGACTTGGCCGTTGCTTGCGAACTATGGAAAGAAATCAAGTTCGAGTTCGAGGCAATGGATACCCTCTAAGTCTGTCTTTGAGATGTGGGATTTTAGATTTTAGATGGCAATAGTGAAATAGATATGTCACACTTGTCTGCTAAGGATTAGATCGATCCTCAATCTAAAATCTAAAGTCTAACAACAATATTCAGGCTAGGGTCAAAAATGGATATTAAAAAAGTTGCGAAAGATACTGCAAAGGTACTGACGAGCTACCTGACCTATCAAGCTGTGCGGACTGTAACTGCTCAGTTACGAGAGACGAACCCTCCCTTAGCAATTTGGTTAAGTGGTTTTTCCTCAACAGGCAAAATTCAAGATGGAGAAGCTTACCTACAAGAGTTGCTCCAGGAAAATAAAGAATTAGCATTTAGAGTGATGACCGTTCGAGAACATTTAGCAGAGGAAGTGGCTGAGTATTTACCAGAAATGCTGCGCAGTGGTATTCAGAAAGATAATATGGAACATCGCCGTCGGTATCTGGAAAAGATAACGCAACTGGAAATAGCTGACCCTAGTTTAGATCCAGAGCAACGAACAGATTAGCCACGAAAATTTGCGGTTAAATTTTCCTCCACGGAGAGACCGGGGGGCTGAGATATAAAATCTTGATTGATTCAAAATTTGGCTCCCTTGCACATTGTATTAAACAGTAAAAAAACATGAGAACATTACCAAAAGAGCGTCGTTACGAAACCCTTTCCTATTTGCCTCCTCTGACTGAGATGCAAACTCGTAAACAACTTCAATACATTTTGGATCAGGGTTTCATTGCTGGTGTAGAATTTAGTGAATCTTCAGCACCAGAAATGCACTACTGGACTTTGTGGAAGTTACCTCTGTTTCATGCCAAAACAGTTGAAGAAGTTTTGATGGAAATTGATGCTTGTCGCTCTGAAAATTCTGATTGCTATATTCGCGTGATGGGTTTTGATAACGTGAAGCAATGTCAAGTATTGAGCTTCATCGTACATAAGCCTAATCAAAGAAGATACTAATTCATAAAATTGGTATAAATTAATGTGTAGGGGTAAACGGCTGTTTGCCCCTACAATTTCTTGGTCAGAAGTTACGCAAACCAACCAATAAACCGGGTTTATTGCCCCAAGTTTTATGATTCAAATGAGGAAATTTCCTTAATACACCCGGTTTCTGCGTAATGTCGTCATTGCGACGATAGGAAGCAATCTCCGCGCACCTCTGAGATTGCTTCCTTCCACTCCGTTACAGTCGCAATGACTTGAACATAGTGATTATCCGGATTTGATATAAGTTCTGTTATTACAGAAAGAGTATACATTCCGAATGTTGGGTTTATCCTACGGATAAGCTGACGCTAACGTACCTCAACCCAACCTACAAGATAGGCGATCGCACTTAATAATTTAGGATGGCAAAAAGTGGTATTTTGTGAATATGGAAAAAGTGAGCATTCAAGTTTGATGGGTATTGAACGTCATGGTAAATATCGAGTTGATAATGGATATCCTAATGTTTGGATTGTAGAAAGTACAAGGGGTGAATATCGTTCAGAGTCTAGTATTTTGTCTTATCAAAAACTACTCGATAAGTCTTATGTGAGTTATGTTAGGTCTGGTCATTAAATTTAAAAAGTAATTATGTTTTGCTATATTGAATATGTCAAATACATCAGATAAGTTTTCAAGTATTAAATTAGAATTGGAGTCATCAAAAGTTAGACTAACTCAGATTAAAACTGAATTAAATAGATTTAAGTCTAAGTCAGATTTAGAAAATTCAAATCAACTGGTTCTGGAATACCAAAATAATCAAATTATACAAAATCATCTATTAGCAACTACTGGATTTCTGCAAAAAGTAGCTATTGAAAATCAAGTTTTATTCCTTGAAGGATGGGTAGTTTCATTTGAGGATGATTTAGTTGATAACTTCAAACTTTCTATTGCAGGTGAAGAAATACAGAATTTTGAACTAGAATTAAGACGGCCTAGCCTCCATCTCAAAAAAGCCTTTCCCAAGTTAAAGAATGTTGATCAAGCAGGATTTTTGATTAAATTACCATTCAATCAAGAACAACATAACTGGCAAGATGTTCTGGTTATTTTGACACCTTTATTCGGTGGACGCGAAGGACTGATATTGGTAAATTCTATCCAGTCTTCTATACCAATCCCCAGTGCGGAGTATCTAAAGTGGGCTGGTGGAGGTGGAGAACATGGGGCATTTTTGAGACACTCTTTTGCTTTCCTCAGTTATTTCATACAATTGGCAGAATTAAAACAAACAGACTGCGTTCTAGAAGTTGGATGTGGTTTAGGAAGAATGGCTTATGGTCTAGCTCACTACTTAAAGCCTCCAGGTAGTTATGAAGGTTTCGAGATTATGGCTAGGTTTATTAAGTGGCCTCAACAAGAAATATCAACACGCTGTCCTCATTTTAATTTCCGTTTGGTTAATATTTATAACCATCACTACAACCCTGGTGGAAATGTAAAAGCAAAAGATTTTGTTTTTCCTTATGAAGATCAAAGCTTTAATGTCGTCTTTTTGACCTCTGTATTTACTCATATGCAAACTGAGGAAGTGCGTCATTATTTAGAGGAAATATATAGAGTGTTGAAGTGGGGTGGTAAGTGCTTGTGTAGCTGCTTTTTACTTAATGATAAATCAGAACAATTGATCACTGAAGGAAAAAGTGGATTTCAATTTGTACATGAGTTGAATGAATGTTTTACAACTAACCCTAGTAACCCAGAAGCTGCTATTGCTTTCAAGGAATATTTGTTACTAAAATGGATATCAGAATCTGGCTTTGCTGTTATCAGTAAATACTATGGATCATGGTGTGGTCGAGATAAGTATACCAGTGGTCAAGATATCTTAATTATTGAAAAAAAGGATAGAATAGAATAGATAAGAATATTTGAAAATGGAACGCGAAACAGCAAATATTTATTTAAAAGAAGGGAATAAACTCAAGCGTCTGGGAAAATTAAAAGAGGCGATCGCTTCCTACCGCCAAGCTATAAAAATTAATCCCGAATAGAAAAAATACTGATAAATTTAGACCAGGAGATTTAGATTTAGGTGATGTCAAGCTCAGAAGAAAAATACTCCCGTCTGAAACAAATTAAGATGGAATTAAAAGAATGGCAAGAAAGACTCAAGCAGATCGAACTAGCTGTGGAGCGATCGCATTCTTCTATTCATAACTACTGGAAATATCTGTTTGTCTGTGGTTGCGCTCGTTCTGGGACTACAGCAATAACGAAACTTTTAAATGCTCACCCTCTAATTGCTATTGGAGTTGAAAGGTATAAGCATTATGCAAAGCAAGATCTAATTCACAAACTTAGTCCTGCTTTATTTAAACTATCCGTATTTTTTGATATTAGAGAAGAGCAAACTAATATAAATCCTCAGCATCAAGCTTGGGAAAATCATTAGAAATATTTTGATGAAGAATTGAAAGAATAGTTTAATAATAATCAAACTATTCTTGGTGATAAATTTCCACATTACTATGAATTTTATCAAGAAATAGATCAGCGATTCGCATCGGCAGGAGTAAAGTTTATTTTTATGCTAAGAGATATTAAAGATGTTGCTTTATCTTATGATGCTAGAGCAAGAAATAAACATGATATGGGTTGGTCTAGAAATCGAAACTATAAGTCCGCTGTTTCAGATTGGAATCAGTCGCTCCTGAATACCTGGAACTATCTAGAAAGTAATAAGCGAAACAACTTATTTGTATGTGAATATAAAAAATTATTCTCCGGCAACGATAATTACTTTTATTTTTTGCTTAATTTTCTAGAAATTGAGGAAAATAAAAATATGTATATATATTACAAGTCAATAACAAAAGATTGGGACAGGTTTAAGCAAAGAGAAAAAATTATAGACAAAGATAAGTTAGCGTATATAGAAGAAAATAGTAACTACTTTTTAAGAGATAAAATACTTCAAATCACAGCTCATTTAATTGAATAATCAAAACAGATTTTTTTCCATTAGTATCTATGTTATAACTGTAAAATTTTGCTTATTTAATAGCAATTGCAGTTGCATAATGAGTTTCACCTAATTCCGAACACAAATCATCTATAAGCATTAAAAAGTCTAACAAATATTTATCTTTTGATTCATCAAAATTATGGAGAATATCAGACAAAGCTAAATGGTAAACTACCCCACCAGTAATAGTTATTTCAGCTTGAGGAAAATACTTTTTTATACTATCAATAATTCTCTCTGAATCTGCTGCTTCTGAAGGATCGATTTGAATCATACGTTCGATACTATTTCTAGTCAGAGTTTTTGGCAGTAACTGACTGGGGTTTCTGGGATTAGCTAAATATTTTTCTGGTAAAATACTTCTAACTTGAGAAGCAACTTCTAACATTTTATCAGACCACTGCATTCTATTAGGACCCACATAATCATCCATATAAAACATTCCCCCTTTTTGGAGAACTTCATAACTCCATTTAATAGCTGCTTCTACATCTAACATATGGTGAAGAGAGTTGTTCCAGTGAACAAAATCAAAACATTCTTTTTCTCTAATAATTTCTAAAGCATCACCTTGAATAAAAGTTACTTTGTTTTCTACACCAAACCTAGCTGCTAGTCTCCTACCTTGCTCAATTCTAACTTTAGAAACCTCGTAAAGTTGAAAAGAAGAAACCAGACCTTGACAAACTAAAGTAATTTCTTTTTGCCCGTTTCCACACCCTACAGATATGCCACAAGAAAAAGGATAGCGATCGCCTGCAATTTCTTTAGCTCTCTGAGTAATACCTTGAGAGAACCCATCTATTGGTGAACCTATAACTTTTTTATTTATGTGCTTAATTATATGTGGACTTTGCCACCATCTCAATCGCAGATTTTGGCTTTGCTGGCTTTTTTTAGTCACACCAGACCAATGAGATGCTATTTTATCTTTGTTGTTCATTTCGATTGTTTTCCATCGTAGGTTTTATCCTCTTGATATTAAATTCAAGTTTGAGATTTTTTCAATTTTTATGATTGAGCAAAGTCATGGCTAATACTAAATCCGGTTTAGAAGGGAGATTTACTGTGAAGGCAAGGCAGCTATGTATCCCCCCATAATGTTTCTGTATCAACTTCAGCGCGATGGATATCTAAAATTTCAACTATAGCGTTTTCACTCATATATTTTGATGAATTTATGAACAGGATAAGCTAGATAATGCTAACATTTCTCTAGTTCTATTACAACTTAGCTAAAAATTGTTCAAAAACCAAAAAAAATATTTATTCGATATTATTATGACTATTAACACACAATATTTTGTCGAAGCTAATCAACTCAAACGCCAAGGAAAGCTAGAGCAAGCGATCGCTCTGTACTATCAAGCAATTGAGTTGAATCCTAATTTTTCTTGGTCAGGACTTACGCAAAGACACTATATATAGTGCATACCCTTAAAGGTTTATCTATATTGGCTATCGCTTGAAAAACAAAATATAAAAAACTTAAAATTTGAACTTAAATTACTTTAGTTGTGATACTAGATTAGTATGAAACCAACTATTTGTCAACACTTTGAGAATAAACTTTAATTATATAAAATATTGTCAGTATTTAATAAGTAGTCACAAAAATCACACTCTCACAAACCTTGCTGACCATCTAGAAACAGTGAGCCACAATAGCGTAGCTTTGCGTCAGCAATCAAATTAATCGTTACTTAAAAAATATTGATTTAGCAGCATAAAATTTGTGGCAAAATGTCAGGGAGGAAATTGTAACTTCTGAAGATGGTTATTTGCTGCATTAATAATACAGTTCTTAATAAAGAATACTCCCAAAAAATAGAACTTGTCCGAGGTCAGTATAACGGTAACGAACATAGGGTAGTCCGTGGAATAGGAATAGTTAACTGCTTATATTTTAATCCTCAAATAGAAAGATTCTGGATTTCGCGATTATCGTATTTATGCTCCAGAGAGTGATGAAAAGAGTAAAATAGATTATGTAAAATAAATGATGATTGATGTGGTAAAACAGAAGAAAATACCAGTAAAAAAAGTATTAATGGAGGGCTGGAATCCAACCCAAAGACTTATGGTTTTAATAGATGACTTAGGTGAAATTTACTATTTTTCATTGAAAAGTAATTCCGCGCGTAGACGATACTGGGGGTGTAAAAAAAATATCAAAAAATGGAAGAATTAACATAGAATGACTGGGAATTAGTATCAGGAAAAATTATTAAGATTAAAGGCTTTCCTAGAGATAAAAAAATCCAATTATTTTGGGTTACTGTTTCCGCCAACAGAACAGAATATATTGCTACTAACGACCTGACTCATAAGAGTACAGATGACGTTGATTTTGAGATTCGCACCTAGATGGAAAATTGAGGAGTTTCACGCCAGAATTAAACAGCTAACAGGGCTGGAGTTTTGCCAATGTCGTCGAGGAAAAATTCAAAAAAATCATATTGCTTGTGCTATGTTGGTGTGGAATCATTGGAAAAAAATGGCAAATCCATGGGGGAAAAACTATTGATCAACTAAAACATCAATTATTATCCAAATATAAGCGTATCTGAACTCAAATATCCTACAATTAAAATGATAGTTGTTTAAGTTTGTATGGATTGTTTAGAATGAGCAAGGCTGGGTGATAGCTATAAATTTTCAAGCGTTAGCGGAGCTTTGCGTCAGCAATCGCCTAAATAGGAATCTGTATAATCGGTGGGCGGTTCGATTCTCCGAGCAAGTGAAATTAACTCTCAAACAATGGACAAAATATCAATAAGACCGCTCCTATCTGCTGCTATAAAAACACAAATACCAGCAATCCTTTATAGAATTTTTGTCAGCATTCAGCTATTAGCAGTCAGTTTTTTTTATTCAGAAAACAGTCTGATTTAAGCTGAAAATTATTTCTAATAAAAGATGATAATAAAAAGAACAGGACTTACACATTTTTATGGTAAAAAAACTATATATATAGTGTTTCTCAAATTAGTGAGATACAGTTGTTTTTCTTTTTTTTCTATCCCCTGTTGATCGAATTACTACTCCCTACTCCCTACTCCCTATTCCCTAAAACAAACTAATGCGCGTACCTCACCAATATGAGAATTGCTATACCATAGTGCTATAGTTTTAATTTACTATATGTAGTGGCTTTGCGTAAGTCCTGAAGAAATTAAGAAGGTTAGAGAATTAAGATAATTTTCAGCAAGAATGTAATATAGACCGCAAGAATTAGCAAGACAAAAAAATATTTAGCTCTTATTATCTAATTTAAGCTCTCATCTGAAATTTAACGGAGAGATAAATAATTTGATTGGGAAAAAATAATGAATATAAATAGTAAGACTTGGCTGAATATTCGTGGAGCGATCGCCACAGCAATAGCGGTAACTTCCACCTTTGCTATGACATCTACAGCAACAGCAGCAAGATTAAAAGTTACAGTAGAAAATGTTGCCCCCACTAATGGTTTCTTTTTCTCTCCATTATGGGTAGGTTTTCACGATGGCAACTTCGACATTTTTGACTTAAACCAACCAGCACCCGCATATCTCGAAGCATTAGCAGAAGATGCTAATACAGGACTGATCAGCACTGCTTTTGCTAATAGTGGCGCAGGGGAGACTCAAACTACAATATTAGGCCCAACAGGACCATTTCAGGTGCTTACTGCTGGCGATCGCGCTTCTATGACATTTACTCTAGATGGTAGTCTAGCTAGCAGTCGCTATTTCAGTTACGGAGCAATGGGTTTACCAAGTAACGATGCTTTTATTGCTAACGAAAACCCATTAGGGATAAGAATTTTTGATGAAGATGGCAAATTCTTGGGTGCTGATTTTATTGTTACTGGCGATCGAGTGTGGGATGCAGGTACAGAGGTCAATGACGAAATACCAGGCAATACTGCAGCTCTTGCTCAAGCGACTCCTAACACAGGTGTGGATGAAAATGGAGTTGTCACCTTTCACCCTGGTTTTCTCGAAGGTGGTAATATTTTAGCAGCAGCACCTAATGGTGATTTTACCGCTCCAGATTATCAGATCGCACGGATAACTATTGAATCAGTACCTGAACCTACAACTACTTTAGGATTATTTGCTTTTGGTGGATTTTTATTACTGGGAAATTTGTTCCATAAATCTTTTAAATAGTTGGCGTTGGTGAAGCGCGTGTATGATATTAATCTTAATTATTCAGGAGTCAACCCACCCCTCGCCCCTCCCCCTCCCAGGAGGGGAAGTCAGGAGACAGGAGTCAGGAGGGAAGAAAGAAGAAGAAAGAGCAGTAGAAGGAGAAAGTTTTTTGGTCACGGAGCAGGGAACGGAGTTCTATCGCGCTCTGCTCCTGACATGATATCATACCTCAAATCACCAACGCCAATAAGTAATATCATATCCGTTTAATTAGACATCTCCAGAACAGATGGAACAGGGAACAGGGAACAGGGAACAGGGAACCCACCCCTCGCCCCTCCCCCTCCCAGGAGGGGAGTAATTGATAATTTATAGATAAAAATTGATTTTATTTTTGTTTTTTGGAGATGTCTATTAGTGACCAAAAAACTTCCTCTTCTTCCCTTCTAACTCCTCTATTATTTCAACTATTAAACCGGACATGATATAACATCTAATTATTTCAAATGCTTTACTTGAGCTGAAATTAATTTATTCAAACAATTCGCAACTTCAACTCGATGACATCTAGCTGGATCTAGTTCAGCACATAGTAATAAAATATTTCCTTGAGTAACAATTTCTGCAATTTCAGACAAATCTGCATCTACTTTTTCAGGGGTAGGTGAAACCCAGTTTGCTTTACCTGATGTATTTCCTAAAGAAACTTTGGATATATATTGAATATTTTTGGAGTGGCAAAGATTTTCTATTTTGTCTCCATACCACTTGCGACTCCAAGCACGAGGACTTTTCCTCACATCAATCACACACTTAACATCAAAATTTTGTAGGTATTCTAAAAATTCACTATAATCTTTACGATTTCCATAGCCAAATGTAAGTATATATTTATTTGAAAATGTCTCTGAAATATTCATTGTTTTTTCTCTATTTAGAACAAGCTTAATTGAGTAATAATAGGAGGATAAAATACGCCTATAATCATAAAATAATTTTTGTAGTTTTTTAAATTACCTACTATAAAGTATAGGTCTTTATTGTTCATAAATTCAACCTCTAGCTTTTGTCTTACTTTTTCTACAGCTTCTTTTTCCTTTCCTATTTGAGTCGAACTCAAAGATTTATCTCGACATTTTCGATAAAGCTCTTGAATTTCCCAGTCACTAATACTATAGCGATGTTTATCTCCATCTTCATCAATAAACTCATATCCAAACTTATAAGGTATTTTTTCCAGTTCTACTGTTGGTTCAAACAAATCTAACTGATCTAATACAGCTTGCTGTTTTGGTTTCCAATTACGTTCAGTTTCCTGAAAAAAATATTTTTTAATAATTTTTTGCTTGATTATTCCTAATGATTTATCTTGATTTTTTATTTCTTTAATTGACTTAAATTGTAGTGGCAGTAAAAGTTTTTTTCGTTCCTCCCAATTATTACTTGTTTTAATTTTTCTCAAAACCTCTATAGAAGAATCATTTATACGAAAACTTTCTGGTCTATAATCTCGATCATTTTTTTCAATTATAGCGCTGTGCGCAGGCAACAGGCAACAGCTCATCTGGCAACAGGGGGAATAAAAAACCGATAATATAAGGCTTTTAGCTATTGGACAGTTATTGTAATTTGTAAATATCCCAGCGCACATTGCTATAAAGCCATAATCATAGACCATCTAGGATAGCGCTTATCAAAATCCAATTGTCGAAAGCGAATAGGATAAATTCTAATCCACTCAAGAGGCTGTTCATCTTCACTCAGCAATATTCCTGCTGTACAGACAGTTTCTTGATATTTTTGACTAATTGAAGGGTATGTTTTAGTAGCAATTAGTATTTTTTAAATTCCATATTATACAATCTTAATTTATTACCGAATAATTAAAGTTGAAACCCTCTGCTTTAAAAAAGAAATAAAGAAAAAAAATCCTATTTACTAATCAGATCAAATCTGCTGAATTCGATATAAAAAAATGTTTGATCTTCAGCTATTAGCAAATCTTTCTAAATTCTCCTTCCTCCTGTACGTTTGATCCTGTAAAATCTTACTTTTGTGAGGGCGAATGCCTTTCGCCCCTACGACTTCCGTGAAACGGTATAATATCATGTCCGGATAAGAGCGTGATCAAAAAAACTTTCTCCTTCTTCTTCTTTCTACCCTCCTGTCTCCTGTCTCCTGTCTCCTGACTCCTTCGTCGTTTATTTATAATTGTTCAACCGGACATGATATAACTATATCCCTTCACAAAGAAGCCGATCGCTTTCTTTAACATCGGGACTATTCTGCAAATAGTCGTGAACAATATCACAACCCCGCGCCAATAAATTATCTAAATCAAAGTTCCACAATATTGCTACCCGATCCTTACCAACCGCACCGAGCATTTGACCATCTGGACTAAAGCTAACATCCATTACCCCTTCTCGAATACCTGCTAGACTCACCAACTCTTCACCATCAACAGTCCAAATTTTCACCGTACCGTCATCACTACCACTAGCGATAATTTTGCCATCAGGGGTAAAACTCAGACTATTTACTTGATCCTGATGTCCTCTGAGAGTAGCGATCGCTTGACCTTCAGGAGTTAATAATTTAACTGTATTATCAGAACAAGCTACAGCAAGAATTTTTCCATTTGCACTAAAACTAACTTTCTTGATAACATTACACAACCCTTCAATCTTTCCTAGTTCCTCACCTTCTATGCTCCATATTTTCAGAACAACCTGACTTTCACTCCCAAAACCAGCAGCAGCGATAGCTTTTCCATCTGGTCTAAAAGTCACAGTTCTCAGGTCATCAATACCTCCTGGAATAGTCAATAGTTGTTGACCGCGAATATTCCACAATTTAATTGTTTGATCTAAGCTAGCAGTTGCCAACATTTTACCATCCAAACTATAGCTAATACTATAAACCCGATCTTTATGCCCGGAAAGAGTCGCATTTCCTAAACCTGCTAAATTCCAAACTATTCCTGTTCCATCAGCACTTGCAGAAGCCACTGTTTGACTATCGGGACTAAAGCTCAAGCTATAAATACCGCGTTTATGCCCTTTTAAACTTGCTAACTCCTCTCCATCTCGACTCCAAATTTTTACACTCCGGTCGTAACCCCCAGTAGCGATCATCTGAGCATCTGGGCTAAAACTAATAGCTGTGATATAACTGGTGTGTCCTTTGAGAGTAGGCAATTTTTGTTCTTGAAGATTCCAAAGTTTAATCGTGTTGTCAGCACTAGCAGAAGCAAGAGTTAATCTATCATTACTCAAACTGAGACTACTAACCCAGGTACTATGACCTTTGAGAGTTGCTATTTCTCGACCATAATGAGTCCAGAGTTTAATTATTCCATCAGAACTTCCAGAAGCAATAGTTTTGCCATCAGCACTAAAGTTAACGCTAACTACTGGACTTTTATGACCTTTGAGAGTGCCCATTTTTTGACCATCTATACCCCAGACTCTCACAGTATGATCCCAACTAGCAGTGGCAATAGTTTTACCATCTTGGCTCACACTTACACTCAAAACTCTGTCTTTAAAGCCTTTGAGAATAGCCAATTGTTGGCCTTGAGAGTTCCATAACTTCACCGTTTTATCTTCACTAGCAGAGGCTAATACTTTACCATAGCTGACACTGTAAATTTTATCCTGGTGTGCTTGAATAGACTTCAATAGTTTCCCTTTAAGATTCCATAATTTAATCGTTCCATCTACGCCACCAGAAGCGATCGCTTTTCCATCTGGACTAAAACTCACACTATTAACTGCTCCTTGATGGCCTTTCATGGTTACTAATATTTTACCATTCTGGTTCCAGAGTTTCACAGTACCATCATCACTTGCAGAAGCTAACATTTTACTATTAGGACTAAAGTCAACACTGTAAACCGCACCCTGATGTCCTTTTAAAGTAGCTAATTCTTTCCCAGAGTTACTCCAGAGTTTGATTGTAGCATCATCACTAGCAGAAGCAATTATTTTTCTATCCTTGCTTAAGCTGATGCTATTGACTGGTTGTGTATGTTCTGCTATTGTTCTGCGCGTACTCACACCATAAACAGTTTTGCGCAAAGCAATTAAAACTCGCATTCTTACATCTGCTGATACTTCTGAGGTATTGTATAACTTTGTACCAGCTTTGATAGCAGTAAGTAAAGCGTCAAAGCGTTGGTTAGCAGTAAACTGATTTTCTGCGGATAAACTCAAAGCATTAAGTTGGGAATTTAATCTATCCTTTTCTGCCACTTGCCAATTAATCAAGGAAAATCCACTTAACCCACCTAAAATTAAAATTAATCCTATTATACTTCCGATCCGAAAATTGTTTTGAAAACGTTTGCGGTTGATACTTTTTTCGAGAAATTCTTTGGCTAATACAGATACAAAAGCACTATCAGCATTACTTTCTAATAAACTTTCAGCTAAACTTAACTTGCGCCCACTTAGTAAGTATTTGTCTGATTTATCTTTTTTCAGCCACCTTTGAGCATCAGCTTCCATACCAGGTTTTTGTTTAATTGCCTCTCGGTTTGACTCTACCCAAAAATTTAACTGAGACCAATGATGAATAATAGTATTATGGGCTAATTCTACTACTGTTACTGTTTGATTAGTGTTTTGATAGTTTGTGAATTTAGTAGTTATAATTAATCTGGCTTTTGCTAATTTTTTCAGTATCTTACTCACAACTGCTAATGATTGTTGAGGGGTAATTAAATCAGTTTTTAATACTCGTTTGCAGCTTACTACCGTATCTTCATTTATTTGTACGAGTTTGAGAAATATCTGCTTGGCAACCTGACGCTCTCTAGCATTGAGGGAATGATAAGTTGCATAAGCTTGTTTTTCTAGACAACCTTTTACACCACCTAAGTTAATATATTGATTCAGAGTAAATTGGTCTATTCGTCGCTGTCGCCATAGTTCCGTTAGAGTATATTGTAATAATGGTAAATTACCGTGACTTTCTGTATCTACAATCATTTGCTCCACTAATTCTGGCTGAATTTCTATACCTACTTGTTTGACTGGAGCGGCGATCGCTTGTTGCAACTCCTGTCGAGTCATCGGCGTTACCGTCACTAAATGAGATTGAATTTGCCTAGCTAACCCAGAATATTCCTGCTCAAAGCATTTACCTAAAAATTCTGCCCCCATACTAATAATTAACAGAAATGTACTAGCATGAGAGTTATCTTGGTAATTTTTGTCTATTGCTCCCATCAAACAGTCAAAAAATTCCTGCCTTTCGATTTTATCTAAACACAGAGTAAAAACTTCCTCAAACTGGTCTACTACCATTACTATTCTGGGTGCTTGAGTATTTTGCAACACTTGTCTAAACCCACTAGCACCCTGATTAATTAACTCTTCGATTTCTATAGGTGAATAAATTATACGTTCAACTTCAGCCTTTTTGATCTCTTGCTCTAGGTTTTCATTGTGAGAATTTTTGATTTTAGGAGGTGATGTGACACCGGACTTTCTTTTTTCTGGCGATCGTCTACGGGTTCCTTTTGTTTCTTGTGCTGGTGGTGGAGGTGGATAAGGAATAGATGATTTTGGCGGTCGCTTTTTTTGTTGATGCTGCTGAGAAGTTGATGATAATTTTTTAGTAGTGTAAAGTTGTAATGATTCTTCCTCTGGAGCTGTTGTTTCTTCTGTTGTCGGCGTTAACAATGTCTGTAGTTGATAATCTACAAATGCTGCTGCTAAATTTTTTAAAGGATGTTCTCCTGGTCTAATAATTAATATAGGCCAAGTGTTACTCCCAGACAATCTTTGCCCCAGTTTAAGTTGATATAATAACCCTGCTTTTACTACACTTGATTTACCAATTCCACCGGCCCCTACTACGGCCAAAAAATTCCGAGAACGAACCTTTTCTAAAAGTATATTTGTCAAAGTTTTCCGACCATAAAAATATTTAGAATCTTTATCGTTAAACTCAAATGCAGCTAGTCCTTTATAAGGGCAAACTCCGGCTGTCAAGTCTGGATTTTCTGTAGCTTCTTTTTCCCCTGTCAAAATAATTTCATTCCCAGAATTATTAAAGACTGGATGTAGATTAGAAAGATTTAGTTTTTTATTTATATAGTCTATTAAATTATAATTTGTTACGCAAACATTTGGATATTTTTCTGGTTCTAATGCTTCTAATAAACAATTTGTGAGAAAGCTATGTTCTGAAGTTATTTGTGTTGTATAAACTTCTATTTCTTGAGAAACAAAAATATAACACCTATCATTATAAGTTGATTCTATATTACTAAGATTTGTTTGTAAGAAGTCAATTTGTTTTTCCTGATGGTAACAGTCTAACCATACTATTTGTTGTTTAACAGGAGATTTTTGTAATAGTTGACTTAACCAATGTAGTGAAATTCCCCATTTTCCTTTTTGAGGGTTTGTATCACTGGTTGCTAAAAATCCTTCTTGTACCCCTCCTTGTTGATCTAATAAACTATTTCCCACAAAAAACAATAAAGCAGTTTCAGGAACATTATCTAGAGGATTAAATAATTTAGAAATAGCTTCTTTCAAAGCATTTATTTCACAGTTTTTAATCTTAGGATGAGGATCTACTTGCCAAGAACCTTCTATATTAGCTCCTGGAAAGCGCTGCACTTGAAAATTGCCATAGGTTTCTAATAGTTGAGCGATCGCCTCTGCATCTGCTGCTGGTTTAATCAAGTTTCGGGGTTGAGCAGAGCTATCTTTGAGCAAAGGATAATAATTGATACCCACTACTAATGCTTTTCGGTTCATGCACGGTAGCCCATTTTAGTTAATAACTGGCCAGTTTATTATAATATCATGTCTCTTGAAAAACCCACAATAAAAAAAATTTTAGGGAACAGGGAATAGGGAATAGGGAATAGGGAATAGGGAACAGGGAATAGGGAATAGGGAATAGGAAGAAATTTATCAGAGAACACATTTTTATTATCTCTAATTAACGAGACTTGATATAATAGCAATTTTATGTGAAGTTGTACAAAATTATCAAATTCACGATTGAGACTCTAGTTCCTTTGTTTTAAGATTTAAGATAATGTTAAAAGAAATGATTTTGTTCGTGACTTTTACTTCTCTTGCTTACAGAGGTTTTCCTGATTGGACTTCACGAGTATCTACTAATTTGTACTATTCTTGATGCTATTTATACCGTCTAATCCTCTTTTGTGTAATATCATGTCCGGATAATTAGTGATAAAAAAAACTTTCTCCTTCTTTCTCCTTCTTCTTCTTCTTTCTACCCTACTGTCTCCTGTCTCCTGACTCCTTCGTCGTTTATTTATAACTGTTCAACCTGACATGATATAACAAATCCCCGCCAATAAATAAAATTATCAAATTATCAAAACGTCTCAGCGTTAACCAACTCGACCCATTTGGGTAAAATTAGTTATATCAACTACCCAAAGTTGTTGGGATTTGGTAACAAGTAGTAGGATTTAACACATGGCACAATATAAGCAAGCACTGGTTAAGGACGCTAAGAACCCTCCAGGTCTAATTGTCTTTCCTGCGTTCATTACCCAGAAGGAAATGGATGCGCTTAAGGATTTTAGAGTCGGCGATCGGGATACGTTTGTAGTAGCCTATCCTAAATCTGGTACGACATGGATGGAGCAAATTGTTCACTTGCTTGCTAGCAATGGAGAGCAAGGTGACAAAGTATTGAGTGAAGCAATCCCTTGGTTAGAAGGTGCAGCAACTCGTTATGGAGGTTTGGATAATTTGATCGTAAATAGTGGCGATCGCCGTTATTTTCATAGTCATTTACCCTTGTCTCTGATGCCAATGTTTGGAAAAACCAAAGCCAAATATATTTATGTTGCTCGCAATCCAAAGGACAATGCTGTCTCCTATTATTATCATGCTTGCAGCAAAATGGGATACGAGGGTAGTTGGAAGGAATTTTTTCAGCTATATGTTGAAGGCAAAGTTGCCTATGGCTTGATATTCGATCACGTTTGGGAGTGGTGGAAAGTTAGCCAAAATTCAGATAATGTGATGTTTGTCAAGTACGAAGATATGAAAAAGGATTTAGCTCAAGTAGTTACCGATGTTGCTAGCTTTATAGATATCCCCTTAACTTCAGATGTACTGGATGCTGTGGTTGCTGCAAGTAAATTTTCGGCAATGGCGATGAATCCGAAGGCTAATTTGGATTGGGTTCCCCAGCGAGAAGGTATTCCCAAACATATGCGTAAGGGAATAGTCGGAGATTGGAAAAACCACTTTTCTTCAGAAGAGAATATGATTCTTGATGCTCTATATCAATCAAGAATGGTACAATATGGTTTGGAATTTGAATTTGAGTAGGGCTGGAATTATGTTCTATAGAATTAATTTGTTTGGCGTTGGTGAAAAGAGGTATGATATCCTGTCCGGATAAGAGCGCGAACAAAAAATTTTCTCCTTCTATTCCTCTTTATTCTTCTTTCTTCCCTCCTGACTCCTGACTCCTGACTCCTGACTCCTCAATAATTAAGATTAATATCATACACGCGCTTTACCAACGCCATTTGTTTAATTTGTTGGCTCAAATTCTGATGATGATTCATTTTTCTTCTTGAGCTACAAATTGAAGTGCGGAATGTGGGATTAAAGGTGGTTTTCGCCTCGTCAAAAATTTGGGCTAACTCAAAAAAATAATTTTAGGTCATTAAGTAGAGCAGACTATTATTAGCTGACACATTTACATAACTTTTGTAGTGTTTTGCTAACGTCTCTGAAGGCAACTCCCCAAACATGGTTTTATAATCTCTAGTAAAATGACTGGGACTGTAAAACCCAAATTCACTAGCAAGAATAGCTATAGTACAATTTTCTGGTTCCCTTGCCTTAAGGCATTGTCGCACTGCATTAAGTCGTCGTACCTTGAGATAGCGCATCGGACTCAACCCAAATAAGTCTTTAAAACCAAAAGATAACGCACAACTGCTAGATCCTAAATGTTGAGCTAGTTGTTTTAAGGTCAGAGGTTGTTCCAAGTGTGCTAACATTTTTGGCTCTGCTTGGGCAATCAACTTTGCTCTTCGAGAAGGATTTAGGAAAGACTTAGAATTTAACTTAATGGGAATCTGACTAATCAACAAAGGAAGAAAATCATCAGTAATCAGTTTTTCAATATGAGGTTTTTGTAACCAATTTGGTTGGTGTACTGCTAACCAAATCAGTTGTTTGAGATAATCTTTAATTTCTTTCATCCCAGTTAGAAGCAAATTCACATGATTTTTGCTCCGGAAACTATCGTCTAGATCGTGGCGTTGTAGTTGGTCTGCATAAGCATCAAAAGTTTGAACAGGGATGACAATGTTTGTCAATGCTCCACCTTGAGGAAATATTTCGTGTGCTTCAGTGTTATTGAAACCAAAAACAGTCCTTTGAGGTTTGACAGAGTGATAGAAGGAGTAATATTCCCTTTCATTCTCAGACCAAATTATCGCAAAAGATATGTATCCCTTCGTACCATCACCCGAAAATTGAAACCCTTGGTTCACCTGATTATATACGAAAAATATGTCACCAACCTGAATCGACAAAAACTCACCGTGAAGAGAACCGGGAGTGAGTTGTATGATTTCCTTATTTTGATACTCAAAAAACTCTTTGAAATTATCCACATCTGTAAAAGATTTGGAGGCAATCTTATGATTGCCTGTCCCCGAAGTATCCTCAGCTTGGGTAATTTTACTATCGTCTATATCCTTCAACACACTCATTTTTGCAGCACTCTATCAAAAAAAAATAATCAAACAAATTATAAGTAAAACTCATACAAATTAAATACCTCTTTTTTAATTTGTATAGCTTAGAAAGTTATAATTTTCGATCGTTCACAGAGAGAGCTTACCACTAAACTAATCTTTGAAGTCTTTGAATTACCTCATGGCACAACAGAGTAGGACTGACCTACCCTGTTTTGATTAAGGCTTTGGATGAATGCTTTTTTGTGGTGTGGAATTTTCTCCACCCCGCCCTGAAGAATTAGCCCAGTAGAGACCTCCGGCCCTAGCCTGCAGCAATGCTGCACGAACAGGCTCAATCAAGAGGATGTCATAAAAGAGCTAATCAATGAAAGACCCAAATGTTAACAGCACAACACTAAGTGTATGAAGGAAACTTTACTGAAACTTAAAATACTACTCAATTTCCTAGTGGTACTGATCTTTTCCCTAGGAGTATTAGTACCACCAGCCTTGGCTCAGGAAATTCTGCCACAACCAGACCCAGAATTTCAGGGTGACATTGGTGTTACTTACGAAACTTCCGGGCCGCCAGATAAGTCAATTATGGAATCCCCTGAAGCCCCAGAAGATGCCCCTAACATTGTCCTTGTACTCTTGGATGATGTGGGATTTGGCTCCTCAGAAACCTTTGGTGGCTCTATTAAAACACCTACTCTAGAGACACTGGCAGACGAAGGGATAACTTATAATCGATTCCACACAACTGCCCTCTGCGCACCAACTCGTGCAGCTCTACTAACTGGACGCAATCACCACTCAGTCGGCTCTGGAGTGATTCAGGAACTGGCAACAGGTTATCCTGGTTATAAAGGCTTGATTCCCAAAAGCACAGCGACAATTGCCGAAGTCCTCAAAGAGAATGGCTACAGCACAGCTTGGTTCGGCAAAAATCATAATGTTCCTGATAACCAAACCAGTATGGTTGGTCCCTTTGACCGCTGGCCTAATGGTTTAGGATTTGACTACTTCTACGGATTTATTGGTGGAGAAACTGACCAGTGGTATCCAGCACTGTATGAAAATGAGAACCCCATCGATCCACCCGCCAAAATGATGTACAATGGAAAAAAAGAGGACTACAACCTCACCCATGACCTTGCCGATAAAGCAATTGGTTGGATGAACAATCAGCATTCAATTGCACCAGATCGCCCATTCTTCCTTTACTTTGCTCCCGGTGCTACCCACTCACCTCACCAACCACCAGATTCCTATCGCGATAAATACAAAGGTGTGTTTGATGACGGTTGGGACGAAGAGCGTGTTAAAATTTACAATCGTCAGAAAGCTCTCAACATAATTCCTGCTGAGACTGAACTTACCCCTCGCCCAGAAGGAATACCTGCTTGGGAAGATTTCGACGACAGCGCTCATGTGGCATTAGCCAAGGAGATGGAAATCTATGCGGCTTTTCTAGAATACACTGATGTAGAGGTAGGTCGTGTTCTTCGTGCTATTCCTGAAGACGAAGTAGACAACACCATGATCATCTATATCGTGGGTGACAACGGTGGTTCAGCAGGCGGTGGTGTGAATGGAACTTGCAACACCATGAAAAATCTTAACGGACTGGGCTATAACATTGAAGAAATCAAGGAGTGTGCAGAGGATTGGGGTGGACGTGACAGCGGAACCTCGCCAGGATACGCTATTGGCTGGGCTTGGGCTACGGATGCGCCTTTTCAATGGACAAAGGAGATAGCTTCCCATTTTGGCGGTACTCGCAATCCCATGATTATTAAATGGCCAGAGGTTATTCGCCCGACTCCAAACAGAAGGGAGATCCGAGACCAGTTTCACCATGTTATTGATATCGCACCGACAATTCTGGAAGTAACTGGGATTCAGGAACCAGAGATCGTTAACAGCATCCAACAGCAGCCCATAGAAGGGGTGAGTTTAGCCTATACCTTTGGTTTTGGTAAGAAACTTGATAGTGGGAAAAATGCTGAAGGTACTCATAAAACTCAGTATTTTGAGATGTATGGGAATCGAGCCATATACAAGGACGAAGGAGAACACGAATGGATGGCATCAACTATACATGCTAAACCAGTTGGCGATGAACCTCTTAAAGATTTCGATGAAGATGAGTGGGAACTGTACGATTTAAAGGATGATTTCTCTCAATACGACGACTTATCCAAATCGGAGTCAGAAGAAAAAGATGTTTATCTTGATAAATTAGAGGAACTCAAAGACTTATTCCTCGTTGAAGGAGGTAAGTATAATGTTTTCCCTCTGGACGATCGCTTTGTTGAACGAGGTGATGTTAATTTACGTCCCAGTTTTACTGCAGGACGCTATCATTTCAAGTTCTATGAAGGCGCGGTTCGATTGCCAGAAGGGACAGCACCCGATGTGAAAAGCAAATCTCATCAAGTTACTGCTGAGGTAACGATTCCTAAGAGACGCCCTAAAGGTGTAATCCTGGCGCTCGGAGGAGAGACGGGGGGCTATAGCTTCTACATTAAGGACAAAAAACTCCACTATACCTACAACTTCCTTGGCACCCACTATGATGTTGTTTCTCAAGAAGATGTTCCCACTGGTGATGTTGAGCTAGGATTCAAGTTTGAATACTCAGGAGATTATGGAGATGGTGCGGGTAAAGCAGCTACAGTTAACCTCTTCATCGACGGTAATCAAGTTACTGATTGCACTAACAACAGCAATGATTGCACTGATAACATCACACAGACTGTACCTGCACGATTCTCTCTGGAAACTCAAGATGTAGGGATGGATTTACTCACACCAGTAACTCATAAGTATAAGTCACCTTTTAAGTTCAGAGGCACAATTGATCAAGTGACAATAGACATTGAACCACCACCTTGCTCAGAATCAGAATCAGAAGATTGCATAGAGTAAGCCTTCCGTTGAAGTAGCAATAGAATTGTATAGCAAAAGGCACTTATGCATCTCTCCTCCTGCCCCCCGATGATGCGCTATCCCTTATAAGGAACGGCTGAAAAGCTTGTGGGGAGGGTGGAGAGGATGAGGAGGATCGGGAGGATAAGGTCTTGGGGTATCCCAAGTTGCATGAATAAAAGCGGACTTTCCTCCCACACCTCCCACACCTCCCACACCTCCCACACCTCCCACACCTCCCACACCTCTCCTACTTTTTTCTAGGCGTGACAATAAATTGACCCTGCCCTTTGAAGGGGGGAGGCAGAAGGAAAAATCTTGGTTTTTTGGGTTTAGGGTTTTGATGTGGGAGCGCCCTTTGCTTTGACTGCTATAAGCTTAGACCGATTCATGTTTGCTGCTGATATCTTTAACTAAACTCAGTTCTACTCTAATTCAGCTAAGACTGTAGAGTCCCGATCGCTAGCTCGGAACTCTACAGGCCATCCCAAGGCTATCTATATCTAGTGGACTGTTTCATCTAAAATGGTGCAATAGAATAGTCAGCTAAAAGTGACTATTGGACTCACAAGCGATCGTTAAAAACAGACAACCAAAAACAGGCGATCGTTAAAAACAGACAACCAAAAAC
>NZ_JAAHGM010000069.1:0-34554 GCF_010692625.1 Okeania sp. SIO2C2 | reverse complement strand
CAGATGGAAAATTGAATAATTCCACAGAGAAATTAAGCAATTAACAGGTCTAAAGTTTTGGATTGGGTCCTCTGGGTAAAATTCAAAAAAATCATATTGCTTGTGCGATGTTGGTGTGGAATTTTTTCAAGAGATTAGCTGTGAAAATAGGAAAAACTATTGATCAAGTTAACCATGAATTGTGATCAGATTATCATTTTCTTTGTGGGTTTAATACCCCACCGTCAACGGGGGTGTTCAAAATTACTTGGGGGAGGGAATCCCCATGTAATTTTCCTCCAGTATAGCTGTCTCCAGTATAGCTGTCTCCTTCTTCAACTGGTCTCAGAATTGAAATATCCTTCAATTAAAATGAAACTTGTTTAACTTGAATAGCTGAAGTTTTTTTGAATTAAGACTGAAGCGATCGCACACAACTATAGTGAAGATAGCCAAAATTATTATGCACTATATATAGTGTCTTTGCGTAAGTCCTGTTTATTTTATAACTGTTCAACCGGACATGATATTACACCAACAGACATAATATTAATCAGTGATCGCTGATTGTATTCCGGTCTCTCACGGCCAGTTTTGCTGGCAATTTTCCAGACCAGTTAACATATATTGGCATGAATGTCAAAATAAATTTTGTCGTATTAACACTCTTGATCGACTTCTGTAAAATTAGCTATACTGGCGAAGAATAAAATTTTAAGGAAACACAAGGAAACAACTGAATGGTTGCAACACCCGTCCAAATTAAACACGAAGTTAAAGACCAGTCCCTAGCTCCTCTAGGAAAACAAAGAATTGAGTGGGCAGGTAGAGAAATGCCTGTTCTACGTCAGATTCAAGAACGCTTTGCCAAAGAAAAGCCATTAAGCGGAATTAAATTAGCAGCTTGCTGTCACGTTACAACTGAAACTGCTCATTTAGCGATCGCTCTCAAAAATGCTGGTGCTGATGCTGTATTAATTGCTAGTAACCCTTTATCTACTCAAGATGATGTAGCTGCTAGTCTCGTAGTAGATTATGGTATTTCTGTGTTTGCCATGAAAGGAGAGGATGCAGAAACTTATCTGCGTCACGTTGAAATTGCTTTAGACCACAGACCTAATATTATTATTGATGATGGTAGCGACGTAGTAGCAACCATGGTCAAAGAGAGACAAAGTCAACTTACTGACCTCATTGGTACTACAGAAGAAACTACTACAGGTATTGTTCGTCTAAAAGCAATGTTCAATGATGGGGTGTTGACTTTCCCTGCTATGAACGTTAACGATGCGGACACCAAACATTTCTTTGATAACCGTTACGGTACAGGTCAATCTACTTTAGATGGTATCATCCGTGCTACTAATGTTTTATTAGCTGGTAAAAATACTGTAGTTGTAGGTTATGGTTGGTGCGGTAAAGGTGCAGCTCTCCGTGCTAGAGGTCTGGGTGCAAATGTAATTGTAACTGAAATCGATCCAGTTCGCGCTATTGAAGCAGTAATGGATGGTTTCCGCGTTATGCCAATGGAAGAAGCTGCTCCTCAAGGGGATCTATTTATTACTGTTACTGGTAATAAGCACGTTATTCGTGGCGAACATTTCGATATGATGAAGGATGGAGCGATCGTTTGTAACTCCGGTCACTTTGATATTGAAATTGACTTGGAAACTTTGGGTCAAAAAGCTGATGAAGTGAAGACAGTTCGACCTTTCACTCAACAGTATAAACTCAAGAATGGTAAGTCTGTAATTGTATTAGGTGAAGGACGATTAATTAACTTAGCTGCTGCTGAAGGTCATCCTAGTGCAGTTATGGATATGAGTTTTGCTAACCAAGCATTAGCTTGTGAATATTTAGTTACAAATAAAGGTAAATTAGAACCAGGTTTACACTCTATTCCTGTAGAAGTTGATAAAGAAATTGCTCGTTTGAAATTACAAGCAATGGGTATTGGTATTGATACTTTGACTCCAGAACAAATCGAGTATATGAATTCCTGGACTGTTGGTACCTAATTGATTTTTTAAGGAATAAGAATCTAGTTTAATCTAATTTACTATTCCTTTGTGATTTTTAGTTTTATTTTGCTTGAAATAACCCCGGTAGAATCTTGGTAAAAGATCCATAATTTTATCTGGGTTTTTTATATTTGTAGAATGCTATTTTCTATATTAGAAGCTTGTAATATCATGTCCGGTTAAATAGTTATAAATAATAAGGGAGGAGTCATTTCAGTTATTAGTTATCAGTTATCAGTACCTCCTACTGTTTGCGCAGCATTCCGCAGGAAAGCAGGAGGCTTGAGATACGGAGTTCTCTTTTTTTCATCCCATTAAAAGGGCAGGCTTGAGACCTTATTTTTTGGTCAGAACTCAGGACTCAGAACTCAGGAGGGAAGAAAGAATAAAGAGGAGGAAAAGGAGAAAGTTTTTTTGATCACTAATTATCCGGAGACGATATAATTAGTGATAAATAATAAGGGAGGAGTTAGAACTAAGGAGGGAAGAAAAGAGAATTTTAAGGTATAATATCAAATCAGTTTAATTCGGTATAAAAAAATGTTCCATCCTCAGCGCCATTGCCAAATCTTTCTTGAGATCCCCATCTTCCCACACTACCCACACTCTTTATTTAATTACACCAATACTATCGAATTTGATATAAGAAGGAGAAAGTTTTTTGATCTCTAATTATCCGAACATGATATAAGTCAATCTCTTATGGTTACTATCAAATCTTCTAATCATATATTCCTTGAAGGTTTTGTACTTTTAACTTAGTTCCATATTTAACTTTAAATAATATAAATTCGTGGCCAAATTATCTGTAGAATTACAACGATATTTTTTTGACGAAAAATGTGCTTCTAAAGTTACTTTGGGAGACATTATTGATTTAGCAGGAGAGAGAATTTTTGGCTTTTTATTCGTAATTTTGTCTCTACCTTCTGCTTTGCCTGTACCTGCTCCTGGTTATTCAATTCCATTTGGAATTTTATTACTTTTATTGGCAGTTCAACTAATAGTTGGTTCTAAAACTCCGTGGTTGCCTAAGAGTTGGTTAAATCATTCAATCTCTCTGGATAAAATACAAGGAATTTTGAAGTCTGGCATTCCTTGGTTACAGAAAATTGAGTTGATTTCTCGTCCTCGATTGAGTTATATTTGTACGAGTTTTGTTGGTAGAATTGTCATTGGTTGCGCGATCGCTGTGATGGCTATTTCGATGATGATTCCAATTCCGGGTACTAATACTGTACCGGCGATCGGGATTTTTGTTACTGGTTTTGGTTTGTTGGATGATGATGGTGTTATTAGTTTAGGTGGGTTGGTGCTTTGTGCAATGGGTGCGACTTTAAGTGGTCTAATTCTGCGTTTTGGTTATGAAGGTGTCAAGGGTGGAATTGAATTACTTAAAAATTCTTTGACTGGAGGTTAGGAAATTCAGTTCTCAGTTATCAGTACCTCCGGCTAAATTAGAAGGCTTGACAGCTTATTTCATAATTAGTGCGGGCATCTTGCCCGCGAATATTATACCTGATATACCTGACTGATATGCAAAAATTCGCTGTTCGCTGTACCTTTGAAATAGATGAAAAAATTTTTTAGCAAGGGGTTGATTTTAAATAAATTTGTGCTATTATTTGTATAATGGAAAAGGTGCGATCATATAGAATCTATGTCCAGTAGCATATCCAGTAGCATAATTATTACCTCATTGTACACCTAAGCACCTAATTTATAATTTCCATTGAAATATAGTATTTTAATTCAATGGTCTGAAAAGGATAAAACCTATATTGCTAGTTTACCTGAATGGGGGAAGTATGCTCAAACTCACGGTGAATCTTATGAGCAAGCGCTAGAAAATGCGAAGGAAGTTTTGGAAGACTTAGTATCTGCTTATGAAGAAATGGGAAAACCCTCAGGGGGAGACAAGCACCTCAAAACTATTGCCCCACAATAGCTTCAAGGATTATACCTCTGTATAAAATCTGGATTTTTCCTCAATATTGAAGAAGGAGACAGGAGACAGCTATACTGGAGACAGGAGGAAAATTACATGGGGATAGTCAACGAAGGGCCGCTCCGCGTCTACGCTCCCCCAAGTAATTTTGAACACCCCCGTTGACGGTGGGGTATTAAACCCACAAAGAAAATGATAATGATCATCATTTTTAGAGAAGGGGTTGGCACGTTGAGCTTACCAATCCCTTCTCCCCCAATTCAAGTTGATTTTTATCTCAATTGTTGATGGTAGCCATCACTCACATTTTATGGTAGAAAAAGTCGATCCACTTACATAAATAGACCGACCAAATGCAATTTTTATCAGTGATACTCAAGTCCAAACTTTAAAAATTTTAGTTTGGTGATTAACGGTATAGAAAACTGTCAAAATAGAAAGGCATTTCTGGTTGTTTTCCTTTACCAATCACATATGAAAGTTGTCGAAAACATATACAAAGATTTTTAACATTATTTTCTTTGAGCCTTCCATTGTTTTGGTTTCCGATGATCATGATGATTATTAGTCGAGAATTTGTTGATGGTAGTCAATTAATTTTAACTATAGATAGAAGACAATGGAAAAATCATCATATCTTCGTGATGGCCACTATCTACAAAAAAAGAGCATTAGCTATTTACTGGCAAGTTTTGCTCCAAAAAGGCTCTACTAATTTAGCGGAGCAAAAGGCACTTATTCAACCAGTTTTACGGTGATTAAAAAAATATAAACTGGTGGTTATTGGACACCGGGAATTTTGCCAACGCAAAGCTCCGCGTAGAGTTATATCACTGGCTAAAAGTTAGAGCTAGAACTCCAAAAATTAATTTGATCTTCCGACAAAAAACAAGATACTACCTATAGAAAAAAAGGGAGGCATCATTAGCTTTCGCTGTTTTCGATGACGTTCTCCATCTTGTACAATTAATAAGTTTTCTCCAAGTTGAGGTTTGAATATTTCATTAGGAGCAGCTGGAGCATCAAGAATTTTGTTTTTAGGATTAAATAACTCTTGAATATCCTGGGGATGACTGACAACTAAAGTCTCTAAATTGCCAAAGGAATTGGTAAAAAAAGTTCTCCATAATTTTGGGCACAATTATCCAAAAACTCTAATAGTTTTAGGGTTGATTGGATTTGTTGGATAAATTTAGGAGTTTTAAGTTTATCAATTTGTTTTATTGTTATACTGCTTCATCAAACTGATACAAAACGTCACAAGAGGAGCTAATTCTTAAACAGGTACTAGCTGATTTTGATAACGCTTTCCCTTAACCACCATCCGAACCCCATCTGCTGGAGCCATCAACAAACCACGACGCACTGCTTTAACAGGCTTTTCATCTGCTAATGCCAACTCCCAACTAGATAGTATCGTTGCTAATACCAATTTCATCTCAAACAAGGCAAAAGCTTGACCAATACAGCGACGGTTGCCTCCACCAAAAGGCAAATATTCATAAGGGGAAAATTGACGTTCTAGAAAACGCTCTGGTTTAAACTGCTTCGGTTGAGGATATAAGTCTTCCCGATGATGAGTTAAATAAATACAGGGGCTCAGAAAAGTTCCTGGTTGAAACTGATAACCCATAATTTCTAGGGGTGACTTCACCTGTCGTTGAAGTGCTAATATCGCTACTGGATAAATTCGCAGAGTTTCTTTGCACACAGCATCCAAATAGGGCAATTTTAAAATTTCCATCGGATCTGGTTTATCTCCGAGTGCATCAAGTTCTTGCAGCAGTTTATCTCGAATTTCTGGTTGACGGTGAATCCAGTAAAATGCCCATGCTAAAGCTGTTGCAGTAGTTTCGTGACCAGCTACTAACAGAGTAATTAACTCATCGCGCAATTCTAAATCTGTCATAGGTTGTCCCTCTTCATCCCGCGCTGCCATCATCAAAGACAAAATATCGGTGCGAGATGCATCGGGATTTTCCCTACGTTCAGCAATTTCAGCATAGATTAGTTTATCAATGTCTCGCTCATTCTGCATCAAACGCCCCCAAGGACTTAAGGGTCCCCAATCTTTTTGTAGTGCAGGGAAAAATAATAAGATGGATCTGAAGATAGATTCTCTTCCCTCAAATCTAGTAGTTAACAATTGGTCCATTTCTTGTAAGCGTTGACCTTCTTCTAAACCAAATACAGCTTTTAAAATTACTTGAAATGAGATTCTTTGAGTAGAGGAGCGAATGGAAAAAGTTTTGTTTGTTATCCATTGAGACGTGACTTGCTGAATGATTTCACGAATTAGCTCGCCGTAAGCTAGCATCCTTTGGCCATGAAATGGTGGTGTTAAAAGTTTCCGTTGTCGTCTGTGGCGATCGCCTGAAAGTGCTATCAGAGATTGTTCTCCTAAAAAAATCAACCTTCTCCCATTTCCGCCAGCATCTAATTTTTCTGGATCGGTGGCAAAAATTTCTTGAATTCCTTGGGGATTACTTATGATTACCATTGACTGTTTACTATCACCTAATAAAACAGGAAGGGTAAAGATATCACCATATTGTCTAGCATTGTTTTCCAGGAATTCCAAGGGTTTGACTATTCTTTGCAGTTTATTCAGGAATGACAGATTTTTTGGGCCTTTAGGCAGTTGGGATGTGACCATTTTTTTTTCTGAGTTTGATTGCTACTCTACTAATATACTCTATCTATATTAGGACTTACCCATAGATACTATATTGACTGAGAGCGAATACGATTTGCGTTCCACAAAGCTCCGCTTTACATGTTGCGGAGCAAAACGCCCCTACATATGGTGTTTTCAAGGTTATTCTGCGTAAGTCCTGTATAAATTAGGACTTACGCACCTGCAACGTATTGTCGTCCTAAGCGACCGATAGGGTTTGCAAAGTATTCCGGAACAGAAAGCAATCTCAAACCCTAGTTTTTTGTACCTCATGCGTAAGTCCTGTATATCTGTATTTACGATCGCATTTTTACTACATTCATTAGACTTCCCCGGAAAAGATGGATTAGAGGGAAATAATTTATGATTTATCTACGATAAGTAGGTAGGTGAAAAAATTTATAAGTACGTCATTGCGAGTGGAGCGGAGCGGAAGGAAGCAATTCTCTTGGGTTTTAACTGCTTTAACATTTCGTTATATAGTGATGTTTATTCACGCCTACCTACTTAATTGATTTGATTTTTTATTATTGGAGATGTTTATTATGTAGCTTCTAGCAAAGCCAGATTCTTAACTCCAAAATACACTAGATTGGGACTTATATCATGTTCGGACGGGTCAGTTATAATAAAATTTAAGGACTCCGGGTATCGACAGTACCAAACAAATACTTAAATTATCAATACCCCCAATACGAATATTTGTTCTTTTTCTCCAATATTTCCTCCTGACTCCTGACTCCTGAGTCATGAGGACTCACAACAGTCATTTATAAGTATTCAACCGTTAGCGTAGCTCCCCTGGAGGGGGAACATGATATTACGCAAATACGCTATATATTACCTTGGAATAAATAGGATAAACTATCAGGAAAAGTTATCAAATCTGACAAAAGCTTCCCTTACAAATTTTTAACTCTATAGATGTACTAATTTGTCTAGATTAACCGTAAATCTTTTCAGATTTGCCCACCCGACATTTTTGATATTCTCTTACTGTATAATCAAGATAATTATACTTAAATATTATCAAAATTATGCTAGAGATACTTCACAATTTATCATCAGATAAAAAATCAAAATAAAATTTCCTAGATAATTGATATAAATCATCGCACAAATATCAAAAATTTTAACTCCCTCATGTCTGCTAAAGTCAAACTTACTATTATCCAAGGAAGTATGCTCGGCAAAGAATTTATCTTTGAAGAACGAACTACCTGTATTATCGGTCGTCATCGAGACTGTAGACCCAGACTACCTAGTGATGAACAACATCGTACAATTTCTCGTTATCATTGTCTACTTGATATTAATCCTCCAGATATACGAGTGCGTGATTTTGCTAGTAAAAATGGTACTTATGTTAATGGTAAAAAAATTGGGCAGCGTCAATCTGAGCATCTCTCTGAAACAACAACAAAAAATAATTTCCCTGAATATGAATTAAAATCAGGAGACCAAATTCAATTGGGAAATACTATTTTTCAGGTTAGTCTTGAAGAAGAAACAGAGATGCCTCCAGAAATGCTTGAAAAACCAAAAACTTGGCAAGCAAAAACAGTTGAATTATCAACTTTACCACCAAGTTTAGGAGATTCTACTATAATTACAATTCCTGGTTATACGGCACTTAATTTATTAGGAAAAGGTGGATGTGGAGAAGTTTATTTAGCGAGAAATAATCATACTCAAGAGTTAATAGCTTTAAAGACAATGTTGCCAGAAATCACAAATAATCCTAATGCTATAAATCGTTTTTTAAGAGAAATAGAAAATACTAAAGCTTTAAATCATCCGAATGTTGTGCAATTGAAAGATTATGATTATAGCGATCGCCTATTTTTTTTTACTTTAGAATATTGTAATGGTGGTAGTATTTGGAATTTGATGCAGAGTCATGGTTATCGGTTATCTGTTGATGTGGCAGTGCCAATTATTTTACAAGCTTTAGATGGTTTAGAATATGCCCATAATGCAGAAATTCCTTATGTAAAAAAGGCAGATGGTAGTTTGAGTATTGGGCGAGGTTTGGTTCACCGGGATATTAAACCAGCTAATATTTTTCTGAGTAATGTAGATAATTCAACAGTAGTAAAAATAGCAGATTATGGGTTAGCAAAAGCTTTTGATTTAGCAGGTTTAAGTGGGCAGACAATTACAGGAAATAAAGGTGGTACTTTTCCATTTATGCCCAGACAACAAATGATTGATTTTAAATATGTAAAACCGGAAGTAGATGTTTGGGCAATGGCAGCAACTTTATACAATATGTTAACTGGTGTATATCCTCGTGATTTTGTTGGTAAAGACCCAATTTTAACTGTATTGCAAACTAAACCTGTGCCAATTAGACAAAGAAATCTTTCTATTCCTAGATCTTTAGCAGAGGTAATTGATTTAGCATTAATTGATGAACCAGAAATTTATTTTAAAACAGCTAAAGAATTTAAACAGGCATTATTAACTAGCTATCAGCATTTTCCGTAACGGAATGCTCCGCAAACAGCAGTCAGCTTTCAGGACGCTAAAAGCATTAATATTATGTCCGGTTGAATAGTTATAAATAATCAGGGAGGAGTTAGGAGTCAGGAGGGAAGAAGAGGTGGTTTTAAGGTATAAGAAGGAGAGAGTTTTTTTTCACTAATTGTCCGGACATGATATGACTAGCGATCAGTATTTTCCCTACCGGAATGCTCCGCAAACAGCACTCAGCTTTCGGCACGTTCCAACTTCGGTCATTCTTCCTTGTTCCTTCTGCTATATACCAAATCCATCTACAACAAAGTACTTTTGACAAAACTCTAATAACTTTACAGCACTTTTGCCGGTCTCTGAACTACGTCGTCACAACCAAAATCCCGTAGGGACATTAACGGCAGCTTTGCCTGAGCAAATGGCCATTAGCTACGCACAACTACGTTAACGCCCCTACTGTAGTCTACCGAAATGAAATTAATTTAATTAGGACTTGCTGATTAAATCTAAAAGCATTGACAGATAAAGACAAGTGCCTTTTTGGGGCCTTTAAAAAGTGCAAATTTTTCAGCCCTTCATGCTCATGCATGGAGCGTATTTTAGGCTCATAGTTGGGCAGAAAAATCATTTTTACAATTTTTACTCCTACCTCCTCGCTCATCCCCCGTTCCTCCTGTCTCCTGTCTCCTACCCCTACTAAAAGACTTTATTCAGCAAACCCTAATTAGTTTAATTAGTTTGAAGATTTTTTCCAAGGTGATTGATAATATACTTGAGAACCTTTGTCTGAGACAAAATGACAAACCAAATAAGAGTTGATAAAACTCTTCCATACAGGTTCGCTTGAATACCGATAATATTCACCCAAAATAGGTTTTATTGCCTCCGTAGCTGTCTTTAAATGATAGTGTGGCATACCCAGAAAAATGTGATGAGCTACATGAGTACCAATATCGTGGTGAATAGAATTGATAAAACCATAGTCGCGGTCAATACTAGACAATGCACCTTTAAGGAAATACCAGTCATCTCCACGATACCAGGGAATATCTGCTTCAGTGTGGTGTAAATAGGTGACTAAATCTAACCAGACAACAAATATTACATAAGGAACTAGGTAATATTTTACTAAAAATACCCAACCAAACTGATAGGTGAGCCATCCCAGAAAACCTACCATTAACATCCAAAGTGCTGAACTTGTTAAGACATCCCACTTTTCAGAAGGACGAAATAATGGACTCTTAGGCAGAAAATGGGAGCCAGCACGATTAGGCGATCGCCTAAATAAATAGAGTGGATAAGCTAATAATGGCAGGTAAAAGCGAAATAGCTTTTCATACCAAGGCATCATATTATACTTACTCTCAGAAACAGGATACCAACTTTCATCAGTATCAATATTTCCAGTATTAGCATGATGGGTTCTATGACTAATACGCCAACCGTGGTAAGGCACAAGAATGGGAGTGTGAGACAAATGTCCAATTAGGTTATTAAACCATTTATGTTTGGAGAAGGAGCCATGGCCGCAGTCATGTCCCACTACAAATAATGCCCAAAACATAGTTCCTTGCATTAACCAAAAGATGGGAAAAAAGAACCATGAATCTAGATTATAGGCGATTGCATATAGACCAGCAATAATGCCAATGTCAAGAAAAAAGTAGCTCAGAGACTTCCAGACAGAAGGCTCAAAACAATGTGGAGGAATAGCTGCTTTCACTTCTTGAAGAGTAAAGGGTAACTCTATTTTAGAGGGAGTTGAGTTTGTATCAGTTGCTTGACCGAGAACAGTGTTTGATTGCACTAAATTTTCAACTTTTTGTAATATGTCTGATATTTCATCTTGAAGTAGCACTCAGCAATCAGCTTCAGCTATCAGCTTTTCAAGGTGTATAATGGGAGATTATTTCTCCTGATAAAAGGCGCACCACTAATTTTTCAAACACAGTGGGGGACTTAAACCAAACCCTTGAATTTTTAGCTTATAGCTGAAGTGCGCTCTAGCTGATAGCTAGTTCACAAGTCACATTTTGCGGATTTAGCTTCCATCAACTACCCCTAATTCTTCTGAACTAACAGAGAGAAATGGGGTATCAATTTATGGAACTTTTACTGCATTAGGACGAATCTCATCAGCTATAGAACAAAAGCTAGTGAGAGATGAAACGACCACTATTGTATATTATCTAGGGGTAATTTTTGACAAAAATTTTATATTTCTAGTGCACCTTCTAAAAATCTAGACAATCCTAGACACGCTCTTCATCGGTGAGGTCAAGCGATTTTTCGACTCACCTGTCCATAAGTCTACTGGCAAAGAAGGTTAATGTTCCGCTCAAGCACATTGAGTTTAGGATTCCCTAGGCGGGTTTTCATCCTTATGAAAAGTCGAGTGCAAAACACTCCATAATCGTTGCTAAAATCCTCTGGTCTTAGCAGACGTATGTAATAATAACACAGATTAATGGCTTAAAAACATAGACATTTTGTAGATATTTGTCTAGGATAGTCTATATTTTTCAGCTCTAGCAAGCAACAGGATGGCAGAAATAACTAACCAGGGTTTGCTGAAAAAGTCTTTTAGTAGGGGCAGGAGACAGGAGACAACCCACCCCTAACCCCTCCCAGGAGGGGAAGACAGGAGACAGGAGAAATGGGAATGAGTGAGGAGGTAGGAGTAAGAATTGTCAATTTGGGATTTTTCTGCCCAACTATGAGCCTAAAATACGCTCCATACATGAGCATGAAGAGCTGAAAAATTTGCACTTTTTAAAGGCCCCAAAAAAGCTAAAGTCTTTATATGTCAATGCTTTTAGATTTAATCAGCAAGCCCTAACCAGTTATAAAATCCTAAAAGCCTTAACAATCAATACTTTTGACTTTTGACTTTTGACTTTTGACTTCCACGTGGCACTAGGCTAAAAATAGCTTATAGGCTGGGTTTTGGCTTTCATCCCAATAGCGATAACCGAAATTATGGACAAAGTTTTGCCATTCGGCCATCTCATCAGGGGGGACTTGCATTCCGACCACAATACGTCCATAATCTGCCCCATTATTACGGTAGTGGAAAAGACTAATATTCCAGTTGGGACTCATAGAAGCGACAAATTTCATTAATGCTCCTGGCCGCTCGGGGAACTCGAAACGATAAAGTAGTTCGTGATGGGCAAGGGGAGAGCGACCCCCGACCAGATGGCGCAAGTGTAATTTTGTCAGTTCGTCGTCAGTTAAGTCCAGGGTTTTCAAGCCTTGAGCTTCAAAAGTTTCTACTATTTTGGCCGCATCAGCACGGTTTTCTATTTGTACTCCTACGAAAATGTGTGCTTCTTTTTCCTCAGCAATGCGATAGTTGAACTCAGTAATATTACGTTTGCCAAGACAGTCACAAAATCTGCGGAGACTACCTGGAGTTTCGGGAATAGTAACGGCAAATATGGCTTCGCGACGTTCCCCAAATTCTGCTCTTTCAGCCACAAAGCGGAGGCGGTCAAAATTCATGTTAGCTCCACAGGCAACAGCGATCAGAGTTTCATCTTGAATTTTTTCTCGCTCGACGTAAGCTTTTGCACCAGCGATCGCCAATGCACCAGCAGGTTCGACAATGGAGCGAGTATCTTCAAACACATCTTTGATAGCTGCACAAGTATCATCAGTTTCTACGAGAATAATATCATCTACATATTGCTGACATAGACGAAGTGTTTCTTCTCCTACTTCTCGCACTGCAACACCATCAGCAAATAATCCCACTTGAGGTAAGCGGACTCGGTGTCCAGCTTTTAGAGACTGCGACATAGCATCAGCATCAGCAGGTTCAACGCCAATAATTTTGATTTCCGGGCGCAACCGTTTGACATAAGCAGCAATACCAGAAATTAAACCCCCACCACCAATAGCGACAAAGATAGCGTGAATAGGTTTTTGATATTGGCGGAGAATTTCCATACCAATTGTCCCTTGTCCAGCGATGACGTAGGGGTCGTCAAAGGGGTGAATAAAAGTTAAACCTTTTTCTGCTTCCAGTTGATGGGCGTAACTACAAGCTTCGTCATAGGTTTCGCCATACAAAATAACTTCGCCTCCCCTAGCTTTGACAGCATTAACTTTTAGTTGAGGGGTAGTGACAGGCATGACTATGATAGCGCGAGTGCCAAGGCGACCTGCGGCTAGGGCAACTCCTTGAGCGTGGTTTCCAGCGGATGCTGCGATGACTCCCTGAGAGAGAATTTCTGGAGGCAGTTGAGCCATTTTATTGTAAGCTCCGCGTAATTTGAAGGAGAAGACTGACTGCATATCTTCTCGTTTCAGTAGGAGGTTGTTCTGGAGGCGTTTTGAGAGGTTGGGAGCGGTTTCGAGTGGTGATTCTTGGGCTACGTCGTAGACCCTGGCAGTGAGAATTTGTACTAGGTAGTCGCAATACATAGGTTTTATTTGGTTAGTAAATGCTTGACTATCTTACCATGTAGACATCTGCAGAAGTAGGGGGTAGGGACGTTCCATGCAATGTCCGTAGGGAGTAGGCGGAAAGAATTAATGTATCTAGTACAATAATTAATTTGATTTTTTGGCGTTGCACAGTGATGAATGATTTGAGATTTTTGATGAATAGGATTTTGGATTCTAGAATTGCTAGAATGATTAATATTCGCTTTTTTTAGTCAAAGTATAAACCAATTTCTTGCAGTATCATTCGAGAATGTGCAACCCCGATTTTTTTGGCGTTGGAGATGTCTAATTTTTTTTAGTGGTAGTGCATTGTAATTATTGTTGTTACCAAGCAAGGTAGTGGGAGCATCTTGCTCCCTCGCTGCCATCCTGCACGCACTTGCACATATATCGTTAACGCCCCTACTCCCCTACTCCCCCACTCCCCTACTCCCCCACTCCCCTACTCAATAAAGTGTAGAAAAATGATATTACTCTTTCGGTGCTGTCAAAACATCCCAAGCTGCTTTACCTGCTTTAACTAAGCGATCGCCAAAATCCTGAACTTCTTTTACCATAGTCTCCCAGTTATTCTCAATATCTTTCTCTATCTTTTTACCAGCTTCTTCTATTTTTTTTGGATCGATCAGTCTGATCCGTTCGATAGTTTCCCTAGCTTGTTTGACTGCTTGAATATAACTATCACGGGTAAACTCTCCTGCTGCTTCCATTTCTGACTGAGCTAACCTTTTGATTGCTTCTACTAATTCTTGGGTTTCTTGCTTAGGGTCAGTACTTTGAGTAGTGGAAGTAATTTGACTTGAGTCTGTCTCGACTTCTACAATTGCTCTATCTTTTGGTACATTTGGTTCAGTCATTATTTTTGCTCCTAATATAGACATTACTAGGACTTACGCAAAGGCGCTACATATAACATATAGTAGATAAAAACTATAGCACTATAGTATTTATAGTTTTTTGTCGGAAAAAGGCGTAAGTCCTGTTTAAATTAAAATTTACGGCATTGCTGATTTGAGGTATGATATCATGTCCAGTTCAGAGGGCGATAGAACTCCGTTCCGCTCTCCGCGTTAACGTTTGCGCCCTTCAGACCTTAGCACAGTTTCGACCCAGGAGACAGGAAAGTTGTGCGCTAGCAAACAAAAAACTTTTCCCTTCTACTCTTCTTTCTTCTTCCTTCTTTCTTCCTGACTCCTGAGTTCCCCTCCACCGGAGGGGTTAGGGGTGGGTTGACTTCTCAAAATTTACTATCCCAGTAATTTTTGCTCTAATTGTAGCAACTTTTCAATTCGTGCCTCTGTGGAAGGGTGGGTAGAAAATAAATTAGCCATGAATTTACCAGAAAATCCATTCATAATTAATAATGGCTCAAAAGCTGGGTTAGCATTCAATGGCATTTGTCGGGCATTTTGGTCTAACCTCTGCAAAGCTTGAGCAAGAGCGCGGGGGTTGCCAGTTAAGTCACCAGCACCTGCATCAGCAGCAAATTCACGAGTCCGGGAAATTGCCATTTGTACAATACTAGCAGCAAGCGGAGCTAACATGATCGTCAATAACATCACAATTGGGTTAGAGCGGTTGTCGCGGGAACCCCCACCAAACCACATTCCATAACTCGCAATTTGAGTTAACCAAGATATCCCTCCTGCAATTGTAGCAGCTACTGCTTGAGTAAAGGTATCACGATTTTTGATATGGCTGAGTTCGTGGGCAATTACTGCTTCGAGTTCGTCCTCTGGTAAGATTCTCATAATACCTTCAGTAACTGCTACTGCTGCCTGGTGAGGGTCACGACCTGTGGCAAAAGCATTAGCTGCGGCAGTGGGAATAATGTAAACTGCGGGCATGGGTAGACGAGCGCGATCGCAAAGTCTTTCTACCATTTCATATAGTCCAGGTGCTTCTACTTGATTGACTGGTTGAGCGTTATAAGCTGCCAGAGCAATTTTATCTGAGAAAAACCAGGAACCCAGGTTCATTATAGCAGCTATAAAGTAGACCTATTGTAGCACCAGTTGTGCCACCTATTAACCAATAACTAACTGTAACTAATAGGGCACTAAGTATACCTAATAAAGCAACAGTTTTTACTAAGTTCATAAAGGGTGCCTCCTTTCAAGGCTAATGGTTGCTATTTATATTATCTGGTGGTTTTTAATTTTTTATGATTTCTATTTCATTGTAGCTATGATTATTTATCTATATTATAGTCGGAAAACTTGACAAAAGGTTCGGTTTTCCTTTGATAATTATTAGCACTCAGCTATTGACTTGATTTAATACCATTAAAAGATTATTAAGCTAGGTATTTGATTGCTAAACATTTACAAGCGGTAGTAGTAGATTAATTTGAAGTAGCGAGCGAGCATTAGGAATAAAGTTTCCCAGCATCCCAAATCATATTAATTATTAAAAATAATTCAGGAATCAGAGGAAGAGTTGATGAAAGCTATATTAACGAATATAGCTTTGGACTTAAACAGGAGTAAAAAAATATGGGACAGAGTGGTGGCAGCAGCGATCAAAACAGTGTTCCTGAGAATGGGGAACAGAGTGGTGGCAGCAGCGATCAAAACAGTGTTCCTGAGAATAGGGAACAGACTGGTGGCAGCAGCGATCAAAACAGTGTTCCTGAGAATAGGGAACAGACTGGTGGCAGCAGCGATCAAAACAGTGTTCCTGAGAATAGGGAACAGACTGGTAGCAGCAGCGATCGAAACAGTGATCCTGAGAATAGGGAAATTTTGGAAAAGATCAAAAATATTATCAAGAATATCAAAAGGATAGTAATTCCCATAAGTCTTCTTGTTGGTACAATGAGTATGGTGGTTACAATAGTAGAATTTTCGAATTTATTTGAAAAGGATGATGAAGCAAAATATCAAGGTTGGTACGCATTTCAAATTGTTGGGAATGCAGTAGTCAGGGAGTTTGAAAACAGAAAAGCCCCTTTGTGGGAGACTTTGCCGCGTTTCAATTTTAACTTTGCGCCTCATAGTAATCAAACGACTTTGTTTTATACAGACTTTCCAATAAATCGAGAGGATTGAAGAAATGAGGGTTCTACTGTATACGATATGTCAGTGCTGGAAAATAGAGATATAAGTTATTACGATCCGCGTCAGGGAATTGAGAAACATAAAAAGAATTCAGGAACAATACATGCATTCATTTTGCAAGTTATTGCGGAAGTAGAGGAGAAAGGAGAAGAGAATCCTTTAATTTGTCTTTATGTTGTTGGCTCGGGAAGATCGACGATAGAGTCGAAATTTTTTGTAATTGTCAAGGCGGCAAAAGCCAAGCATGTAAAGAATTCCGATATTTATTTTTCAGGAGAAAAAGATTATTCAGGTGCAAAGAAAAAACCTGAAGCCAGGACAAGAGAGGCTTGCAGCGAATATGAACAAGATGGGGGGTTCATAAATATAGATAACATCACAATACAACAAGAGTAAACTGTAATAGGCAAACCATCAATGATTGGGATTTGGAAATTTCCTTCCACATCCGAAGACTCTCCTATTGCTAATGCGGAGCCTAGTGGCAGCTATATCGCTCCTCCTCGTCCTTTCCATCCCACAATCAAACTTGGCCTGAAAACACCACCTTTTTTGCCCAGGCCCGCTATTTAGGGTTTGCTGAAAAAGTCTTATGGGTGAAGGTAGGAGAATCCCCTCCATCAAAAAAAACGATCGCAGCTCCCACGAAAGGCGATCGTTTTTTTTGAAAATAGGAAACCGAGATTTCGGCTTATCTCATCGGGATCACGGGGTGACAAGAGCGCGATCGCTATTAGAAAACATGCTTGGCGTTTATTTCATATTCCATTGATATAGCCAAAGATTCTTAAGTTTTTCAATTGTGCTTTCCTTGTCTCTCACTATCTTTTTCCAGCCTGCTCGGATCGCGTCCTTTTCCTTCTTTGTTAGTTTCCATGAGAGTGGTGGCTCATATTCACCTTCTGCGCTATAAAATGATTGTTTTGCTTTTAGTTCTGGAGTAACTTCTTGCTCTGCAGTCTTTAGTCCTAGTTTTGCTTCCTCAGTAATAGAAGGGAAGAAGATGGGGAAATATTCAATTTCTACCTTTCCATCATTCTGTTTTGCGCTCTCCCATTCCTGCAACAATTCTACCTCAGTTAAATTGCGGGAAGTAAGAATTGGCTTGCGAACCTTGAATAAGCCTAGCAACGGACCAATAGTTGCCATAAACAAACCTCGCTTCTTTTCCTTTTTAGGTTGCTCATTAGGTTTGGTTTCAGGAAAAGGATTGATTTGTAAGATCAGAATTCTTTTTATTTCTGGGGTAGTTTCTTCACCTTTTTGGGTAGGTTTTTCACGAAGAAGCTCCTCAAGCCATTCTAATGCTGTCACAAAACCAGAATTGTCGAAATAGCCACCATCAGCGACGTGATAATTTGCTATCTTGCGATCTTTACCATCAGCGACGCGGTCGTCGGCTCGACAAATGGGAGATATGTAAGGGAACGTGGCAGAAAGTCTTGCACCTGTGACAACATCAATATCTTTTCCTGGATAAAGACTATTAAAGTCAAAGAATTTTTTCTTAAAGTTGTTGGGAAATTTCGCTGGGGTAACTAGCAACCGCCAGCCATTGTCAACCAGAGTTGCATTCAATACAGGGAGCGGAATATTACCTTCTTCAACTTCCCCTCGCCAGTCGGCTAAGGTTTTTGGAGACTCTGGGGTTTTCATACGTCCTTGCCAGTCCTTCTCGATCGCAATACCTCGATCTCTGACTTTGGGAGTGAGAATGTCTGGTAGAAACGGGAGCAAAATCACGCGCCACAAGTCAGGATAGGCTAATCCCCAACCTACTGCATCTAAACTGTTTGCGGTAGCGCCCTCAAATATTTCTTCTGATTCTGAAGTCGGTGGAAACCCTTGATCTCTAAAGCGATCTAGATAATACATTGCACCTACTGAGCCACCAGAAACGGAACTAATTAATCCAATTGCTTTAGTAAATGATTCCCCTAACTCTTCTTGCAAGCCAGTCAATACTTGAGCCGTCCATCCAGCGGCTTGAATTCCACCTCCACTAGCACAGACAACAACTACAGTTTGTTTTGCAAGAGGCTCTTCTAGATCTTGTTTGTCCAGACGCTTTTGTAATAAGGCCGTCAAATTTTTTTGCTCTTCTGGCTGTTCTGGAGCATCCTTTAATGTAAAATAGTGATCGACATTCAAAAGCCTATAGAGCGCTACAGCAATCAGCACCCAGAAGAACAAGACAGAAATACGCGAGTAATCGAAGAAGAAGGTAAGACTGCCCAACAAAAGCACCGATACGGAAATTAACAACATTACATATAAAAGTGCTGGCGGTTCTTGTATCTTCTTATCGGGGGGCAACGAACTTGGCATAAAAAGCTTAAATGCGATTATATAGATAACAAAAAGAACGATGAAGAAAACAATAGCGTCAAAATGATTGTTGTTTAAAATACCATTATCGATATAGCCTGCTGCTTTGGAAGAGTGTTGGGTCAAAAAGGAAATTGCTGTCACCAAAACCTTATTAATACCGGGAATTTTATCGACCGAGAGAAAGTTTTGAATCAGTTTGAAAAGAAACAAAAAGATAACGCCAAATGACACCCCCAAAAACAATCCAGACCATCTTTTGTTATTATCCATTTCTTCCTGGGATAATTCAAATACTGTCAGGGTCGTCGGTAATGCCAGGGCGATCGCTAACACATAATACCAAACTTTAGAAGAAGAAACTCCTGGCAGTTCCGGAACCCCAAAACGAGCTGGCGCACCACCAAGGATTATTCCAACAACAAAGGTTACGGCCATTCCCGCCACAGTTGCACCCAAAATTGTCAACGCAATTTGACCAGCGCCACCCAGGACAAAAAGATTCTTGAGCATAGATTTCAGGGCACCTGTTGCGAGGAAAGGGAGCGCAATAAGCAATACACCCATGAGCAGAGGTATGCGTAGAAAAAAGACATACTGCCAAAAGGCGCTAGGCAGTAGCAGCCATCCCGTAACTACTACCCCTACAAGCACCAGCCATAAAATAATTTTTTGAAGCACGATATTGCTTTCCTCCTAGAACGTTTAACTCAGCAAGACTTTACATTCACTGGACTTACGCTTTCAAGTCGGTTCTAAAGCTAAATGTAGTTTCCGGTGCGCGGTGCGGCACCATATACGTCTATTATACTACAATTTATTCTCTTCTTCCTTCTTCTTTCTTCCTTCTTTCTTCTTCCTTCCTGACTCCTCAAAATTTACTATCCCAGTAATTTTTGCTCTAATTGTAGCAACTTTTCAATTCGCGCCTCTGTGGATGGGTGAGTAGAAAATAAATTAGCCATGAATTTACCGGAAAATCCATTCATAATTAGTAATGGCTCAAAAGCTGGGTTAGCATTCAATGGCATTTGTCTAGCATTTTGGTCTAACCTCTGCAAAGCTTGAGCAAGAGCGCGGGGGTTGCCAGTTAAGTCACCAGCACCTGCATCAGCAGCAAATTCACGAGTCCGGGAAATTGCCATTTGCACAATACTTGCAGCTACTGGAGCTAACATGATCGTCAATAACATGAAAATTGGGTTAGAGCGGTTGTCACGGGAACCCCCACCAAACCACATAGAATAACTAGCTATTTGAGTTAACCAAGATATCCCACCTGCAACGGTTGCTGCTACTGCTTGGGTGAGAGTATCGCGATTTTTGATATGACTGAGTTCGTGGGCAATTACTCCTTCGAGTTCGTCCTCTGGTAAAATTATCATAATACCTTCGGTAACTGCTACTGCTGCGTGGTGGGGGTCACGACCTGTGGCAAAAGCATTAGCTGCGGCAGTGGGAATGATATAAACTGCTGGCATAGGTAGACGAGCGCGATCGCACAATTTTTCTACCATATCATAGAGTGCTGGTGCTTCTGCTTGATTTACTGGTCTGGCATTATAAGCTGCTAGAGCTATTTTGTCTGAGAAAAACCAGGAACCCAAGTTCATTACTGCTGCGAATACTAGCCCTACTGTTGCACCTGTTAGGCCACCGATTAACCAATAACTAACTGCTACTAATAAACCGCTAAGTATTCCTAATAAAGCCACAGTTTTTACTATGTTCATAAAGGTTGCCTCCTGTTAAGGCCAATGGTTTCTATATTTTATTCTCAGGTGGCGATCACTCTTTTATGATATTTTTTTCATTGTAGCTTTTACGATTGGTTTACTTATGGTCGGAAATCCTGACAAAAGGTTCGGTTTTTGTGAAATTTTATAGCTATTAATACTCAGATCGTCTCTCTTTAAATACCCACAAATAACATTTATTAGGCAGCAGTAGGGACGGGTAGTGCTCAATATGTGATGATAGAGGAGTAAAAGTTACTGTTGTCCATCCATGCCTACCTGTCCAAAGTGTGCATCTTCAAAAACTGTCAAAAATGGCCATATCCATAATGATAACCAGCGGTTTTTGTGCTGCGAATGTGGACGACAATTTGTGTAAAACCCTACCTAGAAAATGATTGACCAACCTACTCGCCAGCTGATTGACCGACTGTTATCAGAAAGGATTTCACTGGCTGGCATTGCTCGTGTAGTCCAAGTTTCGGACTAATGGCTACAAGCTGGCTGTCAACCAGAAATATGCACAAGTGCCCAGAAAGCTTAAGGTTCAGCCAAAAAAAAAGGAGAAGCTCACAATTAAATGTGATGAATTATGGTCATTTGTGGACAACAAAGGTAATCAGCAGTGGGTGTGGTTAGCGATGGAAGTAGAAGCTCGTGAAATTATTGGTGTTGATATCAGCTCACGGGATGAAGAAGCAGCTAGACATTTGTGGCAGTCCTTACCTGGGGTTGATCGTCAATGTGCCTTTGCGGAGCGTTGCGCTAGCAGTATCGCATACACTGATTTTTGGGCTGCAAGAGCGTGGTGTTTTACCCAGTAAACGACATCAAGCGGTGGGAAAAAAAACAGGGAATACTTCTGACATTGAATGATTCAATAATACCTTAAGACAAAGGGTATCCAGGTTAGTACGAAAAACTTTGTCCTTCTCCAAATAAGATTGAAAATCACATTGGCGCTATTTGGTATTTGATCCATCACTATAATCAATCATTACTTGTTTAGCACTACCAGAGGGGCTTTAGATTCCTCAAAAACCCACAATTTTTTGCCGATAGTTTTTTTGTGGAAAAACCGCAAAGAGTCGAAACAATATTATTTGTTATGTCACTGTGTTTATTAGTATATAATCTCGGCCAAAGAGAGTTAATAAATACTTGAAAAAGAACCAGTAATCTCCTCAAAAATCAGTTAGAAAATATGACAACTACTCCCACATTAAGATGTATATTTCAATGCTTTCAAGGAGTTCATTTGTTAACCATAAATCAACGCCAACAAGTAGTCGATCTCACAGAGGAACGGAGTTGAATTTTACAGTTTTTACCGTCCCCTTGCCAAAGATATTATCAGTGATGTGCTTCGGGTGTGCAATGATATTCCGCATCCTCCGGGACATGATCGCACTACCTGAATTGAGAAAACTGATTGATGCTCTCGATGGGAGTATAGTTGCTCCTGTATTTTCTACTGATGATCAGAACTTTCTGGTTGCTCAACAATACTTTAACCGTTCTACTAAACTTACCCAAACTTACCCATGAATGATTGCATGAGCTTTGGAGCTAGCTTCCTGTTTCACAGAAGACCACTGACCGCAGTCTGTAACTTATCTTCTCCACAGGCTTAAATTCGCTTGAAACTCAAGCTACTGACTCACATAGTTTTCTAGGTTGACAGCTGCATTAAAATCTCTGTCTGCAGTGAAACCACAGTGTCCGCATTCGTAAGTTCTCATGCTTAAAGACATTTTCTGTTGATGCCCACAGTGAGAACATATTTGAGAACTTGGATAAAATCTATCAGCTATGACTAATTCACTACCATACCATTCACATTTGTATGTAAGTTGACGCTTGAACTCATAAAAGCCACAGTCTGCTATGGCACTTGCTAGTTGATGATTTTTGAGCATTCCACTTACATTCAAGTCTTCTATCACTATGGTGCTGTGGTTTTTAGCTAACCATGTTGTGATTTTATGGAGCGTATCGGCTCTGATATTAGCTACTTTTTTGTGAGCCTTGGCTAATCTTTTTACTGCTTTAATTCTGTTTTTGGAACCAATAACTTTTTTACTGACTGCACCTTGATGACGAACTAATCGTTTTTTAGCTTGCCTGTAGGCTTTGACGTTAGCGTAGGTTGTTCCATCACTACAGGTGGCTAGGGTGTTTATACCTACATCTACACCAATAACAGCTCGTTTTTTAACAGGTGAATTAGGTGCTGGTTCTAAATCATATTTAAAGCTGATATACCAATTACCTGCACGTTTTGAGATGGTAACATTTTTGATGAGCACAGATGGCAAGATTTCATAAGTTTTTACTATTCCTATTCTGGGTAATTTTATATAGTTTCCTTTTAGGATTTTAATGCTTCCTTCTAGATAGAAACTGTCTTTTCCCCCCTTTTTCTTAAACTTAGGGAATCCACGTTTGGGAATAGTTAAAAAGTTCTTAAATGCCCTCTCTAAATCTCTTAATGCTTGTTGTGGGGCACATTTAGACACCTCATAATACCAGGGATTAATTGATTTTACTTCAGCTACTAAACGTTTATGCAAGGTAATTGCACTAGGGCGTTTTTGAGTTTCTTCGTACTCTTTTATGCAAGTTGCTAACCCCCAATTATAAGCATGACGAGCTACTCCTGCGTGCTTGGCCACTATTGTTTTTTGTTGATTGTTAAGTTTTAGCTTAGTTTTAAAAGATTTCATTTCAATTGAGCTGCCACCTCTTTTAATTGTTTGACAATTTGTTTGTTTTTATTACTTCTTGAACCATAAAGTCTGGCAGAAAAAACTGTAATTATTTCTATTACATCTTGAGCTAAGACTTCCTCAAAAGTAGAGTCTTCAGAACGATTAATAATAACTACTTCTGTGCCAAATATTTCACACAAAGTAAATATCAAGTCACTACCAAATCTCAGCAATCTGTCTTTATGAGTTAAAACTAATCGCTCTACTTGGTCTGAACAAATCAGTTTTATCAGTTTAATTAAACCTTTTTTACGATAGTTCAAACCACTGCCTAAGTCTGATATCACTTCAAATGACCAACCTTGTTGAGCGCAGTATGCCTCTAAGCAGGTAGAAAAATGCTTCCATTTGCCTATTTCCCCATCTCCCCATCTCCCCATCTCCCTATTTCCCCATCTCTTTTTAAATAGATCTCAAATGGGTTCTATAAGTCCTATGTCTATCAAGTCTATGTAAGAAAATGAACGCCAGTGATATCAGTGCTATTCAATTCACTAAAAAATTCTTCAAATGTACCTGATGTTGAAATACCCAGGGTATTTGGGTTAAAGATAAATACATCTTCGTCTTGACCCGATACATCAGTTACAGAAAAGCTGCCAGTTGTGGACAGAAGTAGTTGCTCTCCATTAATACCGATAGCATCAATGTCTTCACTATTCCCGGTAAGATCTACATCACTACCGTTGAATTCAATAGACCAAGATCCACTGGTGTTACTGCCTAAAGTATCAGGATTGAAACGTAGTATATCTTCATCTTTACCGCTAACTTCTGAGACATTAAAGCTCCCTCGAGTGGAAATTAGAAGGTCTCCAGTAAGAGGATCGACACTCAGACCATCAATATCTTCACCATCTTCAGTTAAGCCAACATCTGAACCATCGAAGTGTAGCTTGAAAGAACCGCTACTGTTGTCTCCAAGTGATGTGGGAATAAACTTAACAATGTCAGAGTCATCTACTTGGATGCCATTTATATTTTTAGGTCTCTCAAAAGAAAACAGAATTTCATTATCGTCAATCACTTCAAAAGCATCAATCCTAAAACCCTTAAGACCAACATCTGAACCATCGAAAAATTTACTGAAACTCTGGTCAGTTAGATTATACTCAACGATGTCTTCTCGTCTGAAACTAACTCCACCTAGAGTTTGGTTGTTTTTTAGGCTAAACAGTAAAGATTCAGTTTCGGGAGTTGGTAGCTCAGGTTCGGGAGTTGGTAGCTCAGGTTCGGGAGTTGGTAGCTCAGGTTCGGGAGTTGGTAGCTCAGGTTCGGGAGTTGGTAGCTCAGGTTCGGGAGTTGGTAGCTCAGGTTCAGGAGTTGGTAGCTCAGGTTCAGGAGTTGGTAGCTCAGGTTCAGGAGTTGGTAGCTCAGGTTCAGGAGTTGGTAGCTCAGGTTCAGGAGTTGGTAGCTCAGGTTCCTGTACTTCATAAGCACCGATATCTACCGTACCATTGACAATGCGATCGAATTCCTGCCCCCGTTGGTCAGACGTTAATCCTGTTGCACCTCCGTTATCCCCAGCATCAATAGCAATACTATCAGGGAGTAAGGCGTGGGTTTCAGTGGAACCGCCGTTATTTTGTAAGGGACCCAAACCAGGATCGCCTGATAAAAATGGATTATAATGGCCGTCTTCAATCAAATTATTGACGTTAGTGTCGATTTTGTTACTATTCAGCACGGCATCGCGACCAGTGCTGTTGGCAATGATGGTATTGGTGAGGTTTGTCCTCCCTTCACTAAATAAACCACCTCCACGTCCATCAGCAGAATTACCATAAATGGTAGAATTGGTAATTGTTGCGATACCAGAACTACTGAAAATACCTCCACCATCAGCGCTATTACCCACAGTACTGTTATAAGAAATAGTAGAGTTAGCAACGGTTAAATTGCCATTTTTACTGTAAACTCCGCCACCATCTGTTCGATCTAGGCCAACTGCTGAATTACCTGAGACAGTTGAATTGGTAATTTCTAGATCGCCATTGCGGCTAAAAATACCGCCCCCATCAGCAGATCCAAACTCACTGGTCATTAATGTCGAATTATTCGCGATGGTTGAGTTTTCGATTGTTGTATTACCATGGCGGTTATAAATCCCACCACCGCTACCCAGGGCAGTTCCTTCAAGAGTATTGCCAGAGATAGTCGAATTAGTAACCGTTATTTCACTATACCAACCGTAAATCCCACCACCATCACTCAGACCACCAGTGACTTTATTACCGGAAATAGTGCTATCAACAACGTTGAGCTGACCATTGCGGATGGATACACCACCACCGTCAGGGTCGTCACCAAAATCATTTTGAAATTCGGGGTTTCCGTCGGCTAATTGTCCCTTGACTTCATTATTAATAATATCTGTGTTGACGATTTTCAAATAACCACCATAACTATTGATTCCACCACCATCAATAGATCTGCCTATGTCGTATTGCCCCTCAATGCCAGTTGAGGTATTGCCGGAGATGATACTGTCTTGAACGGTCAGATTCTCGGAGGTGAAAATTCCACCACCACCACCTATTGGATTGCCTCCAGTAATGGTTAAGTCATCTATGAATACATCAATCAGATCATTATTGCCGTTATCGATATTGAAGACCCGGAAGCCATTCTGTTGTGCATCCACTGTCAGCAGATTTGCACCTAATCCATTGATGGTGAGAGAATTGGTGATCGATAATTCTCCACTGGTCAGTCCGATGGTCATTCCTGTGAGGGAACTATCAAAGGTAATGGTATCGGCATCCGGCGTAGCATTTGCCATCGCAATAGCATCCCGCAGACTGCCATTACCCGCATCCATGGTGTTGGTTACATTAAAAGTTGCCATAAGATTAGAATTTCCTGTTTATTTTGCCTAACTTTATCTTGATTTAGGGCTTTGTTGGATCAAAACACCATCAGCTTAATTTACAATGCTTTTATTAATAATAAAATCTTGTATGATACAGCAAGAGGTTCGGGATCTTCATGGAACAAAGCTTGGAATTTACTATAACATAAACATTATTACTTTTGAGTGATTTTTAGTGGCTTTACATAATCTTCATAATACCTTTACACAATCTTCATAATACATAGATTTTTATCCACAAAAAACGGTTAAACAAAGCATTATCTTTTTTGCTAAGGCTACAAAATTTTACCCCTAAAAAATAGCACAGATATTTGTGCTACTGAAACTCAAAGAAATTGAACTATTATTACCATTCTTTAAACATTTATTTACCAAACCATAACTTATCTAGATCAAGATAGCAATCAGAAATAATTTGTCAAATATCTAAGGATATATAAAAAATCTGAAACTTTTACCTCTATTCCCTGTTCCCTGTTAAGAGTTCCCTAAATTCAAAGATATTTTTACCCGCAACTGAAATAGGATTGCTATCACAAACAAAGTCAAAAAAATTACTATCTTATTTCTATCACTTCATCCTGTGAAAAAATTGAACTTTACCACCAATTTAACTAGATTAATAAAAGTATATAACTATACTAACTATTTATTAAAAAAGTATACTTTACAAAGGTTCAAGACTACCTTACAATCAATATTAATTTGAACAAATATCAAAATATACCTTAATTAACTATGTCCAAAAACAAAAAGAATGCGACAGAAAGTGCAGAAACTAACGCAGAAAAAAATTTTAGCGATCCACAATACTACTTTAATAGAGAATTTAGTTGGTTAGAGTTTAACCGTAGAGTTTTATCTGAAGGTTTAGACCCCCGTACTCCCTTATTAGAGCGTTTAAAGTTTTTAGGAATTTTTAGTTCTAATTTAGATGAATACTTCATGGTCAGAGTAGCAATTCTGAAAAAACAAATAGAAGCTGAAGTAAATAAATTAACTCCAGACGGTCGTACCCCCCAAAAACAACTTGATGGGATTAATCAAAGACTATTGCCAATGGTTTCTTTACAACATCAATTCTTTGAGCAAACCTTACGACCAGAATTAGTAAAAAATGGCATTCAGATCCTACATTATATAGACCTAAATCAAAAACAAAAAACATACTTACAAAACTATTTTGAAGAACATATATTTCCTGTATTAACACCTTTAGCTATTGATGCTAGTCACCCTTTTCCCTATCTATCTAATCTCAGTTTAAACTTAGCAGTAATGCTGAAAAATCCAGAAACTCAGGAAGATTTATTAGCCAGAATCAAAGTTCCCAAAATATTACCTCGGTTTTTACCCTTACCAGAAAAACTACAGGTGCAAGAAAAGAATGAAACTGTAAATTGGATGGGAGTAGCTCTCGAACAAGTCATTGCTCATAACTTGGGTGCTCTGTTTCCTGGTATGGATATCCAGGAATATCATCTATTTCGGGTTACTCGTGATGCCGATCTATCAGTGCAAGAAGATGAAGGTGATGACTTGCTATTGGTAATCGAAAAAGAACTAAGAAAACGCCGTATTGGTGGTACCGTAGTGAGAATGGAAATTAATCCAACAATGCCGAGTACATTAAAAAAGATATTAATGGAAAAGTTGGAGCTATCAGAAAAGGATGTATACACAGTAGATGGATTACTTGATTTAAAAGATTTGATGTCATTCATGGGGTTACCATTACCACAACTCAAAGATCCAAATTGGGCATCTACTATGCCATCACGGTTGCGAAATTATGGTGATCGCATAGCAACTTCTGACCAGAATAAGAATAATGGCATAGACTTTTTTGCAGTCATTCGCCAGAAAGATGTATTGGTACATCATCCATATCACTCTTTTGCAAGTACGGTACAAAGTTTCATTACTCAAGCTGCCCACGATCCTAATGTTTTGGCAATTAAGATGACTCTCTACCGGACTTCTGGAGATTCACCTATTATTAATGCTTTAATTGCTGGAGCAGAAAATGGCAAACAAGTAGCAGCATTGGTGGAATTGAAAGCAAGATTTGATGAAGAAAATAATATTCAGTGGGCGCGGAAGTTAGAACAATCTGGCGTTCACGTTGTTTATGGTTTAGCAGGTCTGAAGACTCATACGAAAATTGTGATGGTGGTGCGTCAGGAAGAAGGTCATATCCGTCGCTATGTTCATATTGGCACTGGTAACTATAATCCCAAAACAGCTAAATTTTATACTGATTTAGGTTTATTTAGCAGTCGCCCAGAGTTAGGAGCAGATTTAACAGATTTGTTTAATTTCTTGACAGGATATTCGCGCCAGCAGTCTTATCGGAAATTGTTAATAGCTCCTGTAAATATGCGCGATCGCTTTATTAAGCTCATTAATCGTGAAATTGAGAATTGCCAAAAAGGAAAAACAGGTCGCATTGTTGCTAAGATGAATTCTTTGGTGGACTCGAAAATAATTGCTAAGTTATACGAAGCTTCTCAAGCAGGGGTGAAAATTGATTTGATTGTTCGAGGTATTTGCTGTCTGCGTCCTGGTTTAGAGGGTGTAAGTGAAAATATTAAGGTAGTAAGTATTATTGGGCGTTATTTAGAACATTCTCGTATTTTCTACTTCTATAATAATGCTCAAGAGGAGTTATATATTGGTTCTGCTGACTGGATGCCTCGTAATCTTGACCGTCGGGTAGAAGCTATTACGCCTGTTGAAGATCCTGACTTAACGAAAGAGTTGCAAGAGATTATGGGTATTCTGTTATCTGACAACCGTCAAGCTTGGGATTTACAATCAGATGGTCAGTATATTCAGCGTCGCCCTGTTGATAATTCTCCAGAATTGGGTTCTCATAAAATTTTGATGGAAACATCAATCAATAATTAGATATAGGCACTAGACATCTACTCCACGCATAGGGAGTAGGCAGCTTTGCTGTAGGCAGTAGGGAACCCACCCCTCGCCCCTCCCCCTCCCAGGAGGGGAAAGAATTGATATATCTAGTGTGAGAATTGATTTTATTTTTGATTTTTACCAGATGTCTACTAGACTAAATTAAACTAGAAGATAGTATTTTGGTTTAAACTGTGAAAGTAAGTTTTAATTTTTGGCGTTGCTGATTCTAGGTATGATTTGATAATTTTGTCTTTTGTATTTTTTATTTTGGATAGTTTGAACTACTTGTTAATATTAACTTTTCCCTATTAATATCAAATCCGTTTAATTGGACATAAAAAAAATCTTCAATCGTCATAACTACGCTCATCTTTGTAATTCTTTCTTCTCCTGACTCCTGAGGACTGACTCCTGACTCCTCCTAACTTAACCATTCTATGGTTGTTTAACCGGATTTTATATAACTTTTCCCTATTCCCTATTCCCTATAAACTTACTTTCATACCTTAATTCAGCAATGCCTAATTTTGATATATTACTAAAGGAAAAGCAGGTGCAAATTGAAAAATTAAATTAGTGCTGAATCCACAATATTCAGAGGATGATTAACTCAGAAAATTTAGAAGAATCTGATGATCCGAGTCAGGGGAAATATTTTTCCCACTGTTCCCTCTTCCCTGCTGTTCTTACAGAAGAACAGTAATATCATGTCCGGATAATTAGTAGACCTCTGGTGAAAAAGATATAGATTTTTTGCAGGAGTAGGCAACAGGCAACAGATAAGATATTTTTAAGATATTTTTACGAAAAAGGCACGAGAAATAATTTTTTAGGGTGAATTTTTTGTATCCAAAACCTGCTCTAATTAAAAGGTTTATTTATTTTCTATCAGATGTCTAGTGATCAAAAAAACTTTCTCCTCCTCTTTCTTCCCTCCTGACTCCTGAGGAGGTCTACCTGACTCCTCCGTCGTTTATTTATAACTGTTCAACCGGCGTTGCACCATTGCGGGATGATGTGTGATTTGTTCCTAATTTTCAGGTTTTTAATTGGCACAGCGATCGCCAAATCAAAGAATCACAGAATTTAACTCAGATTATATGAGAAAGTTTTTGCTATGAGCAAATCATAAATCAGTAGTTTGATTGACAATCTAGGACATCTCCTTTGACGCGCGAGTCACAAAATGTTTTGCGATGTAGTCTAGCTAAATAATCACGTAATCTACTATTTTCTCCCTCTACTCTAGTCATAGATGTTTTACTAATGATTTGGTCTCCATTACTGTTGAAATTTTGGGTAAACTTGATATCCATCTGTTATCCAAAAATAGCAATTCCAATCCTTGATTTTTTCCCATAATTTTTCCAATGTTCCTGCACTTCTATCCCCGATTACATATTCTCAAATCTCAGAGTAATCCTGATCTAAAGCTGTCCAGACCCAGACCTTGTTTTTTTTTACCGATAAATGTTTGTAACTCCAGAGAGTTGACCTACCTGTGGCCTTCTAGAATTTTGATGATCTTCTGGCAACTGATTACCTGCTGGTTTAACGAATACGAATAACTGTATGATGATTGACTTTAGTAATTCGTTCAATAGCTCTAAATCCGTTGCCATTAAGGTACATAGTTAAACATTGCTCTTTAACTTTTTTTGAATAACCCAGTTGAGAATAATATTCAATCTTCTTGGCGACCACAACTGTGACATTGATAATTTTGTTTACCCCTTCTTCGACCATTTTTTCTAATATTATTAGAGTCACATTTTGGACAATTTATCTTCATTATTTGGCTGGCGATCGCGTAAATTCAAATTTTCTACTTAATTAGAAATCATCCCCCAGTGATGCAACGCCGTTCAACCGGACATGATATAAGTAGCTAATTAATTCAAAATTTAGGGGCGAACAACTTTTCGCCCCTGCTCAGATTAATTAATTGTTGTGGCTATAATTTTAGATAAATGTGATTAATTTATCGGCGTCGTCTAGATCCAAAACCACCACCGCGACGAGAGGGAGATAACCCACCACTACCAAAACTACGACGTTGTTGGCGAGGTTTTGCTTGATTGGAACGACGCAAGTCACTGGCACTAGCACCACTTCCTGTAGAACGATTGAGATTTTGCTGCTGTCTGCGAGTTTTGTTACTTCTAGTTGAATTAGTTACACCTGTAGCACGCAATGTTTGACGATTTTTCACTGCTGCTGGTGGAGCTTGATAACGTTCTTGATATCGGTTAACAGCTTGGTCATAGCTATTACCATACCCACCATAACCAGTCATTACTCCACCTGGTTGATAAACTGGCGGTACATAATATTGAGGTCTGAACAACATATTACTAATTGCTCCACCAACTACCTGACCTGCTATTGCTCCAGCAAAAGGTGTCCAGAAGTTAGACTCCCGACGCACAATTATTGTTTCTTGTCTACCTGTTTGGGGATCGGTTTGAGTTTCAGTTACGTTATGTACATATTCAATTTTAAAGTCTGGTTTAATGTGTAAACTAGCTTGGTTGCCATTAATCTCAGCATAGTTAGTTTTGCCTTCCTGAATTTCTTCCTCAGTCAAACTTGCCATTTGCAAATCTGTCGTACTATACATCGGTGGTGTACCTGACGGAGTATTCAGCAACATTAATGTATACTCACCGTTAGCATCATTATAAGTTGCCTGTTGTACAGGATATTGCCCCTGGGTTACTTGGTTTCGGTTTTGCTTAATGGGGTTGGAGGGAATATTGGGATTTGAGTTTTGATCTGAAGTTGTGTTTGAACTGCCACAAGCGACTGTTGTCCAACACAATGTTAAACACATAAACAATACCGTCAATTTACGCAACATATTTTATGATAACTCCTAAATAATCTAATTTTGAGTGAGTGTTACTTATTATTATACCTTTATTTTACCTTTGAGAGGGGAATAAAGAAGTCAGAAGTCAGAAGTTAACCCACCCCTCGCCCCTCCCCCTCCCAGGAGGGGAAGTAGGGGATGCGTGAGCAACCCTCCAAAAACCCGATCGCCTTAAAAGGCGAGGTTGCGCGACCCAATTATTTTGATCAACCGAACTATCTTAAGTTTTACCGAGAAATTGTAGTCTCAAGTCTCCCCTTTTAAGGGGATAAAAAAAAGAAAATTCCGTATTTTCGTAGCCTCCTTATTGGAGAGGTACTGTTAGCGTAGCTCCTCCGGAGGAGGCTAACTGATAACTGAAATAACCTACAGTGGAATCAATTCAGGAAAATTGAGTAATAGTTGTTCATTGTCTAACTCATCCCCTAAACGTGCTGGAGAAAAATGTATTTGAATGCCTCGCAGTTTTTCTTGATAATGCAGATTAATTAAGGCTTTTAATGCTACAGTCATTGCATTCATGCTAGCAAGATCGGCTTCAATATCTGGCACTTCTCCCTGAAAAGCAACTGTGAGCATTACTACTAAATTACCAGTAGGTGATAAAGTTAGAGGTTGGTCATCTGCCTCATAATCTTCATTGTCCCCAGAACTTAGGTAACGAGAGGCTGAGTCTGTAAAGAGTTCGTCAAAGAAATCTCCTGCTTCTCCTTCATCCCAGATCACATCTCCCTCATTAGAAGCAGACTGCCAATAGGTATCATACTGTAGGAGACTCTGACAGACTTCAACCAGTCTTTCTCCTGCTACTTCCAAGTTACCTTCTGATGCAACTATCTCCCTCACAGATCGATTCAAAACACCCAATAAAGGCGTTACCTCTGAACCCGCTAAGTGAACAAATAAACGAGAGACAACAAATCGAGTTTTACCTGTAAATTTCTTGAAACTATCTTGCCAAGAACTCATAATTTACCTTCAAAAAAATCAAAAGTCAAAATTAAAAAGTCAAAAGTAATAAACGTTAATTATATCATGTTTGGATAATCAGTTATGATTAAAATTTAGTGGTTATATCAAATCTCATTAATTAGCCATAATAAAAATGTTTTTCTCTCTCATGCGTTGTTAGGAAGGATAGGTTAATCTCCCTATAGAAAATTAATCAAGCAATGGCTAAAGTAGCGAGTGTTTGACAACAAGCAATTCCACCTACCCCTCTAGCTTCCCTCCTGGGGAATGGGGGTGGGTACACCTCAAGGGGGGGAAATAAGTCCCCTAAAGTCCAAACGTCACATTACACGGTATGGAAGAAAGACTTATGGAATTTGCCAAATCTATAGACATGAAAAAACCGAAAGGATTGAAAACCCTGATTAAACCATCCTCCAAAAGTATCAGAACTCATTATCGAAAATTAGCAGAAAATCGAAAATTAGCAGAAATATGTTACCTTCATACATCTGCATCAGCTCAAACACTAATAGCTAAATTGGCGTTGCTGAAGAGCGTGTATGGTATTAATCTTAATTAATTATTTAGGAGTCAGTCCTCAGGAGTCAGGAGGGAAGAAATACAGCAGTTTCCCAAGTTATGAGGTACAGTTAGAAATAAGAATTTAATCATGTAGTTATCAAGTCATATCCAACAGAACTGCGAGAAAAAATAGTTGCTGCACATATTCACCAGAAAGTATCAATTCGTCAGGTTGCCATGATATTTTCTGTTGCTAAAAGTTTAGTGCAAAAACTGGTAAAGCAACAGAAAACAGATGGAAATTTAGAACCCTTAAAACCTGGGAAACCAAGGTTTAGTCATCTGACAAATGCAGATTTAGATTTAAAACAATTGGTATCAGAACATCCAGATGCAACTCTAGAATAATTATGTGAATTATTTGGATAAAAACAGGAAATTTGGTAAGTCGTACTGCCATATTTCGAGCTTGAAAAAAACTGGGATTAAGCCTTCAATAATTGATAATTGATAATGGATAATTTATAATTACCTCTCCCTAAAATGAAGAGGATTGAATAAAAGGAAATTTTTTTTCTTGTTTCTCCTTTAAAGGAGAGGCTTTAAACCTTAATTATTCGGTAAAAAAAAACACTTAGTAGTAGCCAAGCGGGGACAGAAAGAGTTCAAAAATTAAGAGCATAATATGGGGAAAAAGTGAAAGATATAGACCCAGAAAATTTAGTGTTTATAGATGAAACAGGTGTAATGCTTGGTTTAACAAGAACTCATGCCGGTTCAAACAAGGGAACTATAGTATATGAAATGAAGCCATTTTTCGAGGTCAAAAAGTTACAGTAATTGGTGCAATAAGTGTTAAAGAAGTAGTAGGGTTAATGACAATAAATAATTCCATGGCAAGAAAGCATTCAAAGTATTTATTGAACATTTTTTACTGCCTGATTTATGGCCAGGAGCAGT